>NZ_CP096016.1:1140000-1457000 GCF_023650515.1 Alkalimarinus coralli | reverse complement strand
TTCTTGTCATTGATGAAAACAAGTTGTCAGGTATATTTACTGAGCGCGACCTTCTCAATCGCGTCGTTGCAGAAGGAAAAGACTCTTCAACAACGCTAGTTAAAGACGTTGCGACCCCTAATCCAATTGTGGCTAAAGATGACACACACATAAAAGAGTGCGCTAAAATTTTACGCGATCAGGGTTTTCGGCATCTGCCAGTAGTGGATCAAGATGGCAACCCCGTAGGTATTGTCTCATCTCGTGACTTCTTTCAGTACATGGCAAACGAGCTTGAACAAGTTATTGATAGAATGCGGGGAACAGACGAGAAAGTTGACGAAAGCTTTGATATCTATGAGTATCTAGGCGCAGGTGGTTGCGGACTACCTAGAATGTAAAGAACTAGAATATAAACAGCTAAAAAGCGTAGCCTAACTTACCCTACAAACGGGCTACGCGGCTTTAGGCTCTACCGAGCACAACATAATCGGCATTCAAGTACGCACACCTCTTATCCTCAGAGTAAATAGCTATAGTCAGCGGAAAGTTTATTCTACCCTCCTCTGCCATTTTACTTCGCAATTCACTGTCATTCATCTCAACTTCAAACTCGGCTTTTAAAGTAATATCCGAGGTCACAGGATATTTATAGTGAATCGTAGCTTCTCGAACGACCAGCTGCCCCTCCATTCCTGCCACATCAAGCCTGTTTTGAACCAGCGCCCAACCGGTTGCAACAGCCAATGAGTATTGTGCACCAGCAAATCCGGTGCCGTGCATATTGCGGTTCGGCTGAATGGGTGCGGTAGCGATAATTGAGTGAGACTCCAAAGACTTTATCGCCAACTCCATAAACCCACAAAGCGGTATATGCGTTTTTAGTAAGCGATTCATTTGTTCAACATTCATATAGTATTTATGCTTCTTCTCTCTATAAAAACTAACGTCAAAGTATACACGCATTCAGGTAGTATATTTAACATCTGCCCGTTATATTATTGGGCGGTGCATATTAACTCGCGAACCCAGCTTCAATGTGACGAGTCATCGTGAGAACAACACAATATAGCGAGAATCACACAATATAGTGAGAACAACATGAAATTTATCGACATCACTGAATTTGGTGCCCCCGAAGTTCTTTTCACCAATACTACCCCCCCGCCACACCCGGGCGATAACGAAGTACAGATCAGAGTAATAGCCGCTGGAGTCAATAGACCAGATGTCGTACAACGTCAGGGGCTTTACCCCGCTCCTGCCGGCGCATCACCCATTCTTGGCCTGGAAGTAGCCGGTGAAATAATTGCGCTAGGCGATAAAGTAGATAGCTGGAGTATTGGTGATCACGTTTGCGCACTGACAAATGGAGGGGGTTATGCTGAACAGGTTTGCGCTCCCGCATCACAATGCATGCCTATCCCCAAAAATCTGTCTTTTGTTGAGGCAGCTGCACTTCCTGAAACATTTTTCACCGTATGGAGTAATGTCTTTGACCGGTGCGGGTTGAAGCAAGGCGAAACATTGTTGGTTCATGGTGGTTCCAGTGGAATAGGCACTACCGCAATTCAAATGGCCAAAGCATTGGGTGCAAGCGTGTTTACCACCGCAGGAAGTGAAACAAAATGTGACGCATGCCTGGAATTAGGAGCAGACTTGGCGATCAACTACCATGAATCTGATTTTGTTGACGTGATCAAAGAAGCCACAGCAGGAAAAGGCGTCGATGTCATACTTGATATGGTCGGAGGTGAGTACATATCAAAAAACCTGAAAGTCGCCGCAATGGATGGCCGAATTGTCAACATAGCATACCTTCAAGGGCCTGTTGTGAAAACAAACTTCCTTCCCATCATGCTCAAACGCCTGACACTGACCGGCTCCACACTTCGCCCACAAACAGAGCAACAAAAAGCAGCCATCGCAAAAAATTTAAAAGAAAAAGTATGGCCACTCATCGAGTCAGGAGCAATAAAACCTGTTATTGCAAAAACCTTTCAGCTCGAAGAAGCCGCTAGCGCTCACCAGCTAATGGAAAGCAACCAACATATAGGAAAGATCGTACTAAAAGTCAGCGACGAGTAGTATTTGGAAGTGTGCCCCCCTCAGTGTCGGAGGTTAGCTGCGCCTCGACACTGAGAGTGCGCTCGACTTGATTAAGATTGAACAATACTCTCAAAACGCCTGATCAACTCCTTTGCAGCGATAACAACAGGCATGTCGATCATTTTGCCACGATACTCTACCGCGCCCCGCCCTTCTTCCAACCCTTTCTCAAACGCCTCAATCAACCCTCTCGCATGTTGTACATCATCTTCACCAGGCATCAGCTCCTCATTAAGAATATCGGCCTGCTTGGGGTGGATGCAAAATGCTCCAACAAACCCAAATTTATCTGCAAGCTGAATCGTTTTACGAAACAGATCCAAGTCACTATAGTCAGCAATTGAGCCGGGAAACCCTAAAGGCGAGATTCCAGCCCTTCTACATGCGAAAGCAATCATCTGATTTGGAAGCAGCAACGTCTCGGGAATTGAATGCATTCCCGCCGAAGCGGAGAAGTCTTCAGAGCCCAATGTAACCGACACAACACGGGGGTGGGCGTCAGCGATTTCATCAAGCTTGGGCAGCGCCTCGACAGATTCGATCATCGCAATTAACAGTGTGTGACCATTCTCTATTCCCCGCTCTGTCTCTAGCTGTTCTATCTTCTGTGCAATTGCCACGACCTGATCTGCACTTTCAACTTTGGGGATTACAACTGCTTTTACGGACACGTCAATCGACGCTTCGAGATCCAGCTGTGCCATATCCTGATCGAGATTAATACGAACCAGCGCTGACGCCCCTTCTACAGATACCTGCTTGGCCGCAGCAATCACTTTACCACGGGCAGCGTCTTTCTCGGCCAGTGGCACACTGTCTTCAAGGTCAAGAATATAAGCATCAGCACCTCTTGTGTGGGCCTTTGCTACAAATTTGTCGACATGTACCGGAATGAATAGCAGTGAACGCCAACCGGGATATAGAGAATGCTTCATTTATCTGTTTCCTCATTTAGTCGAGCATCAATTTTCATGCATAACGCATTGCTGCTATCCACTGACCAAAGCTGTAAATTGTCACCATCCCGCTTTGCTTCAACGTTAAACGGCTCTGTATCAAATGTTGGGCGAACCGCACGAAACCGGATGTGTGATAATGCCTCTTCAGGCAACTCAGTTCGAGCCAGCTCAAGCAACAACGTGACTAACAACGGGCCATGAACAACCAATGCGGGGTACAGCTCCTCTTTGACCGCATAATCCCGATCATAATGGATACGATGGCCATTAAACGTTAAGGCCGAGTAACGAAACAGTAAAACAGGGTCGGGTGTAATCACTTGGCTCCAGGTGGCATCCTCAGGCGGGGCCTTAACAGGAGGCAAGGCAGCGCCCTCAGCAGGCTGCTCCCTATATACGATATTCTGCACTTGGCTAATACAAAGCGCATCACCCTGATAAATTTCGTGCTTAACCGCAACGAACACCAATGTGCCGGTATTTCCTTCTTTTAATTCAACGGAGTCAATCGTAGAGACACGCCTGGCAGGGTTTCCGATAATAAGAGATTTATTATAGTTTGCCTCCCCGGCCGCCCACATTCTTCTTGGTAGTGGTACGGGTGGTAAAAAACCACCCTTGGCAGGGTGCCCGTCAGCCCCAGTTGAAGACGCCCTTGGCGTGGGTAAAAAGTACAACCACTCCCAAAAAGGTGGCAATGCATCACCTTTGCTTGGCAATAGTTCGTTATCAAGGGCAGCAGCTAATGCCTGAGCAGGGAACAGTGAAATATCATCGTGCAGGGTTTCCTGTTTTCCGACCCAGGTTTGTAAATGCGTTATATCGATGGCGGACATGTATTTGCCTTATTTGTTTTATTAATGAACCAGTTCAATCCCAGGATAGAGCTTAATCCTTAAGCTCCGGCGATGATGCCTTTATCATGAAGCGCTCCGATCTGAGGTGAATCAAACCCCAGTAACTCAGATAATACTTCATCTGTATGTTGCCCCAGTTTCGGAGCTGGCTTTGCTGGCTCTCGCTCAAAAGCCGAGAAACTCCAAGGCGCTCCAGCAGCTAAATAACTTCCAACCCCCGCCTGATCGATACTATTAAACATCGGGTTGTCAGCAGAACAATCAGGATTAGTTTCAACCATTTGCTTAACCGTCCGATAACGGCTCCAGCAAACTCCATTTGAATTAAACGATGCCTCTACCTGTGCATAGGTATGGTTTGAAATCCAGCCACCGATAAGCTCTGAAATCTGATCCCGAGCAGTAAAGCGGTTCCCTTCTTGCGAGAGATCCAGCTTAAGCCTGTCACTAAGTGAGGCCATGGCTGCGGTTGTATCCGTTGCATTACATAGCGACTTCCATTGGCGACCAGTCAACCCTATCACCATGACTCGTGCACCATCCGAAGTTAAAAAGTCTCGGCCAAACGCGCCAAACAAGTAATTGCCATACCGAGGCCGCTCTTCTCCCAATTGCGCTTCAGCGATAAAACCTAAATGCCCCATTACGGCCATTGCCGCATCAGCCAGTGCTAATTTTACATGCTGACCTTCTCCCGTTCGGTTGCGGTGGCGCTCAGCAGCAAGCAAACCCAAAGCAGCCATCTGTCCTGTAACCAGATCCCAGGCAGGCAGTACGTGGTTAGAAGGCTCCTTACTTTCTGCACTTCCAGTTAAAAAAGGCAGCCCAATAGACGGGTTAACGGTATAGTCAACCGCCGACCCACCATGCCTGTCTCCCTGTATTGTTAACTGGATTAGATCCGGTCTATGAGTTGCCAGCTCTTCAAATGAGAGCCAACCTTTAGGCGGAAAGTTGGTAAGCAGCATACCCGCTTCTTTACCGGGCGCGGTAATAATCTGGCGAGCAAGCTCTGCCCCTTCAGGGGATCGAAAGTTAATCGCAACTGACCGCTTAGACTTATTAAGGCCAGCCCAGAATAAGCTTACGTTGTCATCGGTAACTGGCCACCGGCGATAATCCAGCCCGCCGCCAATGGCATCGACACGAATAACATCTGCTCCCAATTGTGCTAGTGTCATCCCTCCTAGTGGCGCAGCAACAAATGCTGAGGCCTCAACGACCCTCATACCTGACAGGATACCTTTCATACGTAACTCCCTAAAATTTTTCCAGAATCATAAACCACAGTATGCTATAAATCCATTTTTGCTATTCATATCATCAAAATGCATGATCATCACTCAAATCTAACGGGGTCTTTTATATGCGTGCACTTATTTTTAAAGAGCAAGGGCCGATAGATTCAATTGAGCTCGCTGATCTGCCATTACCAATGCCGGGTAAAGGCCAGGTTAGACTGAAACTCACCTCCGCAGGCCTAAACCGCTCGGATACGCTTTTTCCGGAAGGTCGTTACTTTTTCAAACCAACATTCTTACCTCTAGGGGAAAGTGATTGTACACAACCCGCAAGTGAACAATACGCGTATAGCCGGCTTGGGTTCGAAGGCGCTGGAATTATCGATGCGGTAGGAGAAGGTGTTAGCTACCGCGTTGGTGACAGGGTTGCGATCACCCCACTCGCATTAGACGTTAGCCGCGACGGTTGTTTCGCTGAATACGGTATCTACAACGCTAACAATTTAATAGCGACGCCCGAGTCTGTATCCGATGAAGACGCCGCGTCAATTTGGATGCAGTATCTAACAGCATGGGGCGGTTTGGTTACTGACGGAGGTTTAACGCAAGGGCAAACGGTTGTTATCACCGCCGCATCAAGCTCTGTCGGTATTGCAGCCATCCAAATTGCAAACATGCGTGGCGCCACCTCCATCGCGACAACAACCAGTGATGATAAGGTTAGCCAGCTTAAAAAACTGGGGGCCCAGCACGTTATCAACATGAAAAATGGAGATTATGTTGAGCGAATTAAAACAATTACCAACGGCACTGGCACAGACCTGGTTTTTGATGCCGTTGCTGGCCCTGATACCCGTTACTTGGTTCAGGGTTCAGCCAGAGACTCCAGAATAGTTATACAAGGAATGCTCGACCGGCGCCCGATGGATATACATGCAGGCGTATTAATGAAAAGACGACTAACCATTAAAGGCTTTACCTTAGACATAGTGTTAGATAATCAGGAAGTGTTAGGTGATTGTGTAAGAAAAATCACACAAGGTATAAATTCTCAGCAACTAACGCCTATCATTGCTAAGAAGTTTGATTTGGATTGCTATAAAGAGGCATTCAAACTGCTCAAATCAAACAAGCACACCGGCAAAATACTGATCACCCCTCAGACCAACGCGCTATAAAATTACTTAATTTTTTAGCTAAAAAGCACCATTAATGCACTAAATGCGGGCTATTTTTTGATAAAAATCACATAGATGCCCGCTTTTAGCGCAAAGCCCCCACATTTTCTTTTGTTATATTGGTAATTAATATACGATACCGAGCATCATTAACTAATACTTTAGGCTAATACAGTTTCGACAAATAGTATGTTTGTCATTTGTTGCAAATTTATCAAACGGTACTAATTTCTTTAGTCTGGTTTATAAAAAGCTATTGCCTATAACGCTACTTAGGAGGCCTCTTGTCTCAGCACCCTTCACAACTGATTGACCAGGCACTTGTTGCCGTCGAATCAGGGCAACAACTACTTAATAAGTCACTTAGCTTTATTAAAAGCAGCTGCTTAAACGAAGCTGGTCGAGTATCCGCCACTAAGTTAGACCAGTATCAACTGGTATCGTACGACCTTGCATTTTCGGCAGCAGAGCTAGCGGGTGCCAAGTGTATGATCGATTATGCTCGAAAAATCAGGTCAAACAGGGATAACCATCCAGAACTGCAAATTGAAGAACGTGTAACCTTACAGTTTTGCGCTGAGATTCTTCAGAACATCCGGAGTCGTCTAGCGCCGAGAAAAAGAGAGTTCGGCCTCTCTATGGAAGATTTTTCGAACACGCTGGATTCCTCTTCAGTTCAGGCATTTTGTGACGAACACCTGGCAACCGAAAAGTTGGTAGCGCTTGGTCAGCTAGCATTACAGGAAAACGGACGCACCGGCGACTACGTTTTGGAAGAAGATAAAGAGATCATGCGTGAAACCTTTAGAAACTTCGCATCAGACGTTGTGATGCCATTGGCAGAAGAGATCCACCGACACGATTTGATTGTCCCGGATGAAATCCTCAATACACTGGTTGAAATGGGCTGTTTCGGGCTATCTATTCCGGAGAAGTACGAAGGCCTTCAGCCAGATGACCAAGAAGACAATATGGGAATGATCGTTGTTACTGAAGAGCTTTCAAGAGGTTCGTTAGCCGCAGCGGGAAGCCTGATTACTCGACCCGAGATCCTCTCACGAGCGCTAATGGCTGGTGGAACAGAAAAGCAAAAACAGTATTGGCTACCAAAGCTAGCGGCGGCAGACCCGTTTTGTGCTGTCGCGATAACTGAACCGGATTATGGCTCAGACGTAGCGGGCATGAAGTTAAAAGCCGAGCGAGTCGAAGGCGGCTGGAAACTCAATGGTGCAAAAACCTGGTGCACATTTGGTGGCAAAGCAGGCGTTTTGCTTACCCTCGCCAGAACAGACCCAGACCCGAGCCTTGGCCACAAAGGTCTCAGTATGTTTCTGGTCGAAAAGCCCTCTTTTGACGGACACGACTTTGAGTACCAACAAGAAGGCGGAGGCAAGCTCACCGGTAAAGCCATTCCAACCATTGGTTATCGTGGCATGCACTCATTCGATGTATTTTATGATGATGTATTTGTACCCGATTCAAACCTCTTAGGTGGTGAAGCCGGGCTAGGAAAAGGCTTTTACTACACCATGGCAGGGTTCTCTGGTGGACGCATACAAACCGCAGCCCGAGCCAACGGTTTAATGCAAGCCGCATTTGAAGCAGGTATCAATTATGCCAAAGAACGTAAAGTGTTCGGCGCGCCTATTGGCGAGTATCAGCTAACACTAGTAAAGCTGGCCAAGATGGCCACCTTATTGACCTCATCCAGACAGTTCACCTATGCAGTAGGACGACTAATGGATGAAGGAAAAGGACAAATGGAAGCCAGTTTAGTCAAACTCTTTGCCTGCAAAAGCTCAGAGTGGTTAAGCCGGGAAGCCATGCAAATCCACGGAGGCATGGGCTATGCTGAAGAGTCCGCTGTAAGCCGGTACTGGATCGATGCTCGGGTCTTATCAATTTTTGAGGGCGCAGAGGAAACGCTCGCACTTAAGGTAATTGCCCGCTCACTTATTGAGAATGCCGCCTAAATTCAGGAAGGGACTATGACTGAACAAAACAGCCACACGATCTATGATAAGGACGGTAAGCCTACGCGAGACCGCCCCTGGATTTTCCGTACCTATGCCGGACACACCAACGTATGGGCAACCAATGAACTTTACAGGGACAACCTTTCTAAAGGCCAGACCGGTTTAAGTATCGCGATGGATCTGGCAACACAGTGCGGTTATAGCTCCGACCACCCTATTGCCAAGCCTGAAATTGGCAAAGTTGGCGTTCCAATCAACTCGTTAGACGATTTTCATATTCTTTTTGACAATATACCGCTTGAAGAAATGAATACGTCAATGACAATCAATGGCACGGCAATGTGGCTGCTGTCACTGTACGTCGCGCTTGCAGAAGAACGGGGCGTTGACATCAGTCAATTGAAGGGCACAACCCAAAACGACCTTATAAAGGAGTACCTTGCCAGAGGGACGTACATATTTCCTCCTGAAGACTCAATGCGGCTTATCGTCGATATGTATGAGTTTTGCCTTCACAACATCCCTAGCTGGAACGCATCAAACATTTGCTCCTACCACCTTCAAGAAGCCGGAGCCACGCCTGTTCAAGAGCTTGCTTTCGCTTTAGTTACAGCTATTACCATTCTTGATGCCATTAAAGAACGAGACTGTTTTAGCGAAGAGGAGTTTGAGCGCTGCGTTGGACGCATCTCGTTCTTCGTAAACGCGGGAATGCGGTTCGTAGAAGAAGTGTCAAAAATGCGGGCATTCTGCGAAATGTGGGATGAGATCACACAAGAGCGATACGGTGTAAAAAACGCCAAATATCGACGCTTCCGATATGGCGTACAGGTTAACTCGCTTGGCTTAACAGCAGAACAGCCAGAGAACAACGCCTGGCGTATTCTTATCGAAACGCTAGGTGTTACATTGAGCAGGAAGGCACGCTGTCGAGCATTGCAACTACCCGCGTGGAATGAAGCGCTGTCGCTCCCCCGCCCTTGGGATCAACAGTGGTCATTACGAATACAGCAGATCCTCGCCTATGAAACAGACCTGCTCGAGTATCCGGATCTTCTGGAAGGGTCAGTGGTCATCGAATCAAAAGTTAAACAACTAAAAGACCAGGCTTATGACGAAATAAACCGCGTTCTTGACTTGGGAGGCGGTGTCGAAGCCGTTAAAACAGGTTATATGAAATCAGCCTTGGTGGCGTCTCAGAGCGAGCGAATGGGCCGGCTTGCCAATGGAGAACAAATAGTCGTCGGTAAAAATAAGTGGATGGAAGGGCTTGAGTCTCCGTTAGTCGGCGACAGCGATGGCGGTATATTCATGGTAGACGCCAAAGCGGCTCAAAAGACGCTCGACGCACTGGCGGAGACCAAACGAACAAGAGACGACGAACGGGTTAAGGCAGCGCTTGCTCGTCTGGCAGAGCATGCAAAAAATAATACGAACTTGATGGAAGCCTCCATTGAGTGTGCTAAAGCACGAGTAACGACTGGAGAGTGGTCCGAGACGTTACGAAGTGTCTTCGGCGAGTATCGCCCCCCTACGGGTGTTGATGGACAGTCAATGTCAATTGACGACGATAGTAATAGCCTGACCTCGGTTCGTAACAAAATATCTGACTTTATCGAGACTCATGGTTACAGACCTCGTATTGTGGTCGGCAAGCCTGGATTAGACGGCCACTCAAACGGTGCTGAAATGATTGCTGTAGCCGCAAAACACGCGGGCTTTGACGTCGTATATTTTGGCATTAGGCTCAGTGCGTCAGACATTGTCCAATCAGCCTTGGAAGAAAACGTAGACCTAATTGGCGTGTCGCTACTTTCAGGTTCACACAATGAAATCATGGCACAGCTATTTGATGAGCTGGATAAGAATGGGGCCAAAGACTCAATTCCAGTAATTTTGGGTGGCATCATTCCTGAACCTGATTATGAAAAATTAGAAAACATGGGAGTTAAACGTATATTTACTCCTAAGGACTTCGACCCAATGGCTGTAATGGACGAAATCATGGACGTGATCAATGAGCAAAAGTCAAAACAGCTTTGAGTCCATCATGCCTCCTGAGCTAAAGGAGATGGTTACGCGAGCAAAGAGGCTTGAAAAATGGCCTCTCGCCCAGCTAATTTCATTGTTCGAGGTCAACACAGAGCGAGCCAAGCAGTCCCGCCACAGCATAATCACCTATTTAAGCGAACAACCGGAAAGTGATCGTAAGCAAGGGCTTGTTCTCGGCATAACAGGCACACCAGGCGCCGGTAAATCCAGCCTGATAGGAGAGTTATGCTTGAGTATGCTTAAGGAAACCCCGTCACTCTCAGTTGCCGTTTTAGCCGTGGATCCATCAAGTCAACGGTCAGGGGGCTCATTATTGGGAGACCGAACACGTACCAACTTTCCAGTAGACGACAACCGGCTGTTTTTTCGTTCTCAGGCATCAGATCTGGATTTGGGAGGCGTGGGGAAAAAAACATATCAAGTAACCCGCCTGCTAAGATACCTGTTTGATATCACCATTATTGAGACTGTTGGCATAGGACAGAGTGAAGTTGAAGTCGAGCAATTAAGTGATCATACCTGCCTCGTTCTTCAACCCTTTGCAGGTGATCAGGTCCAGTTTATGAAAGCTGGAATAATGGAAGTGCCTAACACCTTTGTTATTAACAAGTGTGATGAAGATAGCCTCGCCAAAAAAAGCTATCACTTGCTTAAGTCAAGCTTGAAGCTTGTTAATGTATCTATCGATCACAACGCTGATGACGCCAAGCAAATATTTTTAACTAGCGCATTAAAGCAAAAAGGTATCGATGAGCTTGCCAGCTTTTTGCTCAAGCTACATCAGGACAAATCAGTTAGAAAATCAGCCCTGGATCAAGAGCTGTTTTATCTTCGAAAGTGGGTTTTTCAGGAGTTTGGCCGCTTTGGGCTAACTCATTTTGATGCGACATTAGAGTCAGAGCTCAAGTTACATAAAAGTTATGAAGAGAAGGAGCAATACATTATTGGTGTAATGCGAGCACTCATACCTTCTCTAACCAGTGCAGGTTAACCAGCTATTCAATCTTTAAATTTAATAATAATAGGGGAACTGTAATGACAGCAACCAAAGAACTATACGAAATAGGCGAAACACCACCCTTGGGTGAGGTACCTGCAAAAATGCATGCATGGCTCATTCGACCAGAGCGTTTTGGAGAACCCACCAAAGCCTTTCAGAAAGAAACCCTTGATGTGCCCGAAATAGGCGATGACGAAGTGCTTGTTTACGTTATGGCCGCAGGTGTTAACTATAATAATGTATGGGCTGGCCTGGGGATTCCCGTTAATGTCATTGCAGCACGCAATAAAGCCGGTGAAACCGAAAACTTCCATATTGGTGGATCAGACGCATCTGGCATTGTTTATAAAATCGGCAAGGATGTCACCAATGTTAAGGTTGGTGACGAGGTCGTTGCTCACTGCGGCAGCTGGAAGAAGAACTGCGCCATGGAGCAAGCAGGTAAAGACCCTATGTACGATAGCACCTTTCGTATCTGGGGCTACGAAACAAACTATGGCAGTTTTGCCCAGTTTACAAAAGTTCAGGATCACCAACTTCTACCTAAACCAAAGCACCTGAGCTGGGAGGCAGCGGCCACCTATATGTTGGTAGGCGCAACTTCCTACCGTATGCTCATGGCGTGGCAGCCCAATACAGTTAAAAAAGATGATGTTGTACTGGTCTGGGGTGGTGCCGGCGGCATTGGCTCTATGGCAATCCAAATCGCGAAGGCGCAAGGCGCTAAGCCAATTGCCGTTATATCTGATGACAGTAAGATCGACTTCTGTATGAAGTTAGGCGCAGTAGGCTGCATCAACCGAAATGACTTTGACCACTGGGGAATGATGCCTCACTGGAAAGATCAGGAAGGGTATGGTCAGTGGCTAAAAGGGGCTCGTAAGTTTGGTAAAGCTATTTGGGATATCATCGGGGAGAAGCGTGGCGTCGATGTTGTATTCGAGCACCCTGGTGAAACAACGCTCCCTACCTCAGTATTTGTGTGCGAAACCGGCGGTATGGTAGTCATTTGTGCAGGTACCACGGGCTTTAATGCCACCCTGGATCTGCGTTACCACTGGATGCGCCAAAAACGTCTGCAAGGCTCTCATTTTGCCAATGATGACCAGGCAAAAGGTATTAATGATCTAGTTGCAGAAGGAAAAGTTGATCCATGTTTAGCCATGACATATACCTATGACCAACTTCCTCAAGCACATCAACTGATGTATGAAAACAAGCACCCGTCTGGCAACATGTCTGTACTTGTTGGCGCACAAGATACCAATATGGGTATTAGTGAGTAACATACACTCCCCTCATCTATTTTGATGAGGGGCTTTCAATTTGAGTTTTAAGCCATGATTAAAAAGATAGACCATTTAGGAATAGCAGTAACTGATCTGGAAGAGGCAATCGAGATCTATAAGAATATAGGTCTAGAGTTTGTGGGCACCGAAGTTGTTGACGAACAAAAAGTTGAAACCGCATTCTTCAAAGTTGGCGAGTCTTACTTTGAATTGCTTGCAGCGACTGACCCATCGAGCCCTATTGCAAAGTTTATTGATAAAAATGGTGGCCGTATGCACCATATCGCATTAGCTGTTGACGATATCGAAGCTGAAATACAGCGACTTATTGACCTTGATTTTGAGATGATTGATAGCGTTCCAAGAAAAGGTGCTCATGGTAATCAAATTGCCTTCATGCATCCACGTTCAACCAAAGGAACGCTGCTAGAAATTTGCTCTAAGCAGAAATAGGCTCATAAGCAATTTAAGCTAAAAAACTGCGCCACTCTCTCGTATTCATTCAATAATAGAGCTGCGCAGTTTTTACATCGCCCCTGTTTTACATTTGCCCTTGCAGTGCAGCGATTCGCTTTTCCAGCGGAGGGTGGCTCATAAACAGTTCAGACATTCCACGTTTTCCGCTAATACCAAACGCCGTTAGCTGACCATCAAGCTGACTTTCAGTCCTATCTCCCTGCAGCCTTCTAAGTGCATTTATCATCTTTTGCTTACCCGCCAAATCGGCTCCGCCTTCATCTGCTCTAAATTCTCGGTAGCGAGAAAACCACATAACGATAATACTTGCTAGCGCACCAAACACGACTTGAAAAAACATCACGGTGATGAAGTATATAAACCTGTTATCACTTCCTCTGCTAATGGCGCTTGCAGCTATTCGAGCAAAGAAAAATACAAAGGTGTTCATAACACCTTGAAGCAGCGTCATTGTTACCATATCACCGTTAGCGACGTGGCTTACTTCATGGCCCAATACAGCTTCTGCCTCATCCTGAGTCATACTTTGTAGCAAGCCTGTACTGACGGCAACCAATGCACTGTTTTTATTCATGCCGGTAGCAAATGCATTAATTTCTGGAGAGTTATACATGGCCACTTCCGGCATGCCTATTCCAGCAGCATCGGCTTGCTTTTTCACTGTGCTTAGAAGCCAGCTCTCTTGAGCATTACGAGGCTGCTCGATAACATAAGCTCCAACACTTTTTTTGGCGATCCACTTCGACATCGCAAGTGATACAAAAGCCCCCCCCATCCCAAAAACAGCTGAGATAAGTAAAAGCCCTCCCGTTCCTTCCGGGTGAATTCCCAGAATAGGCAACACCACGTTCAAAACAACGCCCAATACAATTAGTATCGCGAAGTTCGTCGCAATAAACAGCATTATTCGTTTCATATTATCCCTCACTCTCAAGGTTGACCGTTATCTACCGGTACCATTCGTTTATCTCTAAACCGTCTGATCAACTATCGACTCAACGACACTTTTAAGTTGAACCTGAACGTCTACAAGTTGCTTTGATGCATCAATTAACTCGAACCGATCAGGTTCGTTACTCAGTCTTTCCAAATAAACATTTCTAACACGTTCAAAGAACATGCCCTTCTCATTCTCAAATCGGTCAAGCTCACCTCTTTTATGGGCTCTAGCCATACCAATTTCAACAGGCGCATCCAATAATATTGTTTTATCAGGCCGAAAATTTCCTTGTACGAACTTCTCAAGAATGCTAATTCTTTCAGCATCCACTTCTCTCCCCCCGCCTTGATACGCATAGGTTGCATCCGTAAAGCGGTCTGAAATGACCCAGTGACCTTTTAAAAGAGCGGGCTTAATCAGATTCTCAATATGCTGGGCCCTAGCCGCAAACATCAACAACAGCTCTGAATTTTCAACGACACGTTCGTCACGATTTTTTAGTAAGATTTCCCGAATCTCTTCAGCCATCGGTGTACCGCCAGGCTCTCTGGTTACAACAACCTTAATCCCCTTAGACTCCAGAGTGCTGCGAATAAACGAAATGTTAGTGGACTTTCCAACACCCTCAGCCCCCTCTACCGTTAAGAAAAGCCCTTTTTTCACTATGAATAAACCTCAATTGTCCCGCTTGGCTGATTATTTGGTCGAGCGATAGCTCTTTTTTCGATTATAGATTTGGTACTTGTTTACAGCATTGATGTGTTCTTTCAATGTCTCGGAAAAGTGATGCAGCCCATTACCCTTAGCGACGAAGTATAGCGTTTTAGATGAGTCAGGGTGCAACGTGGCATGTATTGCCTCTCTGCCCGCCATGGCTATAGGCGTCGGAGGAAGGCCGTTAATTTTATAGGTATTGTACGGCGTATACTGCCTTAAGTGTGCCCTGGTAATATTTCCCTTGTAGTTATCTCCCAAACCATAGATAACAGTTGGATCAGTTTGTAATCTCATTCCTTTAATAATGCGCCGCACAAACACGCCAGCAATCTGCTGCCTCTCAGATGCATCGCCTGTTTCTTTTTCTACTATCGAAGCCAGAATTAGCGCTTCATATGGCGACGCCAATGGTACGTCTTTATTGCGGGCTTCCCACTCTTCGTTTAGTACTTTTTGCATACGATTAAACGAGCGAACCAAAATGCTGAGATCTGTATCGTTTTTCTTGTACAAGTAGGTGTCCGGGAAAAATAAGCCTTCGGGGTGTTGATACTCATCAGTCACAGCACGAAGTATATCCATGGGCTTATTTCCAATAACCACTTTTTTCAGCTTGTCGTGACGAGACAGCTCATTGATTAATTCTTTAAAAGTCCACCCTTCTACAAGGGTTATCTGGTAACTAACAGAGCGACCTGAAACAAAAACGTCAACCAACTGTGGAATCGTTAATGCCCCTTTTAAGCTATATTCTCCCGCTTTAAGCTTCCCACTCAAGCCACTGACTCGGCCATAGACCTTCATAATCTGGGGCGACGTTAACACCCCTTTTGTAACCAGTTGATGCGTAACGGAGGTAAAACTTTGCCCCGACTGTATCTCCACATCTAGCGTATCGCCTTGTGCAACGACTACTTTTTGAAGCTCATAGTTGTAGTATGCCCATGCTGATAGAGCCGCCAGGCACATCAAGAGCAGCGTTATAATTAGTACAATAAATCGTTTTTTCAAACTTTATACTCGAACATTAATTTTTCATTAAAAAGTCGCTGTATATCATATACCAGAGGGCTTATTGGCAACAATGCACCGTCCATCTGTCGAACGGGCCAAATACCTAGTACGCTATTGGTCACGGCCATGCCTTCAAACTGATGTATGGCAGATGGCAACACCCTCTCAAAACGAGCACTTAAGCCAAGCTCTTGGGCGTTCAGGAAAACAAAGTCTCTGGCGACACCATCAACTCCACATAAGTCTGTCGCTGGAGAGACAATCTCGCCATCACCAAAAAACAGAATATTAGACTTTGTCCCCTCAATTAAGCGGCCACGCTGGTCAAGCATGATACCTTCTGAAGAGGATTTGGGTACTTCAGAACTGGCAAGCACTTGATCCAGTCTGTTCAAGTGCTTTATTCCTGCTAGATATGAGTTCTCAGACAGACGATATCGACAAGTGGTCACGTTGACCCCCTCAGATGGGTGAGTCGACGAATAGCTTGGAGCTGGATAGCATATAACGACTTCGGTCGCTGTACTCTGCTCAGGCACTTGATAGCCACGGCCACCAGCACCTCTTGATATAATCAATTTAACAATACAGGTGTCTGACTTGGTTCCAGCAATTTCGATGACACGGTTGAGGCCAGACCATAGCCGCTCAATTAGCTTATCGTCAGTCTCTATTTTGAGCTTTTCACAGCCTTTAATTAGCCTTTTACAATGGTACTCCCATAAGGGTGCAATACCTTTAACAACCCTGACAGTCTCGAAAAGACCGTCTCCGTACATGAACCCTCTGTCAAAAATGTCTATAGATTGTTTCAAACAACCATTTATAAGAACTGGAAACGCCGACAAACCAGTCACTCCGAAAATCGTATCAATGCGTAAATTTGGCAAACACTAAGGAGCCATTAGTGCCACCAAACCCAAATGAGTTTGACAACGCGTATCGTACCTCGCCCTCTTGAGCCTGATGGGCAACAAAGTTCAAGTCACACTCTTTATCAGGGTTATCAAGGTTAATGGTTGGCGGTACAACACTATTTAAAATACTATTAATGCAAAATATTGCCTCAACCGAGCCCGCCGCGCCAAGTAAGTGCCCGGTCATCGATTTGGTCGAACTAATCTTCAATGCTGACGCGTGCTGTCCAAAAACAGCCTTAATCGCTCTGCACTCGGCTATATCACCTTGTGGCGTCGACGTTCCATGGGCGTTTATATAGTCAATTTCAGAAGTATTTATGCCCGCGTCTTTAAGCGCTCTTTTCATTGACATTTGCGCCCCTTCGCCACTTTCTGGTGGGGACGTAATATGGAACGCATCATCGCTCATTCCAAAACCGACAAGCTCACAAAGAATATTCGCTCCCCGTTTTTGGGCTGACTCCAGCGATTCCAATACAATAACTCCTGCACCATCCCCCAACACAAAACCATCTCGGTCAACATCCCATGGTCGACTCGCCTTCTCCGGCTCATCGTTACGGGTCGACAGCGCTCTAGCCGAGCAGAATGATGCCACGCCGGTTGGTGTGGTAGCCATTTCTGCCCCGCCTGCAATCATTACTTCTGCGTCTCCATAGGCGATAGTTCGTGCTGCATAGCCTATATTATGGGTTCCCGTTGTACATGCCGTGGTGATGGCTATATTGGGACCTTTAAAGCCGTAGCGAATGGCCAAATTACCTGAAATCATATTGATAACAGAGCCAGGCACAAAAAACGGAGAAACCTTTCTTGGCCCGCCTTCTAGCAAGGCCTTATAGTTGTTTTCAATGGTTTCGAGCCCACCAATACCTGAACCGATAGCAACGCCTGTTTTTTCAAGCAACTCTGTGTCTTTGCAGTCTGCTAAGCCCGCATCTTCAACAGCCTGTATGGATGCAATTAAGCCATACTGCATAAAGCGATCGATTTTTCGAATCTCTTTTTTACTGAGATATTCCTCGACGTCCAAACCTTTGACCGCGCCTCCAATTTTAGTCGCAAAGCTTTCAGCGTCAAAGCTCTCTATATAACCAATACCACTCACACCTTTAATAGCCGCATTCCATGAATCGGTTACATTAGTACCTAAAGGTGAAACCATACCGGTGCCCGTAACTACTACTCGCCTCAATGCCATCTGAAACCTCTCAAAGCCTGCTATCAAGCTGTAAATGCCACGCCTAGAAACTAAAAAGCCGCCCGAAATATAATATTCGCGCGGCCTATGGCTTGGCTAAAATAAAACTGATTTGTTATTGATTTGAAATAATATAGTCAATTGCATTCTGAACAGTCGCTAGTTTCTCAGCTTCTTCATCAGGAATTTCAGTCTCAAACTCTTCTTCAAGCGCCATCACCAACTCGACTGTATCGAGAGAATCTGCCCCTAAATCTTCTACAAAAGATGAAGTGTTTTGAACTTCAGATTCTTTTACACCAAGCTGTTCACAAACAATCTTTTTAACGCGCTCTTCGACAGTACTCATACTTTCCTCTCTATATATAAACCAAGCACTTAGTTGCGTGCTAGTCTAGTAGAATATAACCCCTTAAACAAGCGTGAATTCAACATAAAAACAATGTTGGTAAGCGGCCAAGGGGGCTACCCCATGTACATTCCGCCGTTCACATTAATTGTTTCGCCTGTAATATACCCGGCAGACTCACTCGCCAAAAATCCAACAACACCTGCAATTTCTTCTGGCTTACCCAACCGTTTAGCAGGAATGATTGAAAGCATTGCATTAACCTGCTCTTCACTTAATTCCTTTGTCATATCCGTTTCGATAAAGCCCGGAGCGACCGAGTTTACCGTTACCCCCCTGCCCGCAATTTCTTTTGCAAGAGAGCGCGTAAAACCTTCAACTCCTGCCTTTGCAGCGGCGTAATTAACCTGACCGGCATTCCCCATGGATGCAACGACAGAGCTGACGTTAATAATTCGCCCCCACCTTGCCTTTGACATACCCCTTAATACTGCTTTCGAAGTTCGATACATTGAAGAGAGGTTTGTGTTCAGAACTGAGTCCCACTCATCTGACTTCATTCGAAGCAGGAGGTTGTCCTTCGTAATACCGGCGTTGTTGACCAGAACCAACGGAACACCATAAGCTGATTTAACCTGATCAATCCCCTCTTCTACCGACTCAGAACTCGAAACATCCATTACAATTCCGTCACCGCGCAACCCCCAACGGGCAAAATAGTGCGATATAGCCGATGCACCTTCTTCGGTAGTCGCGGTGCCGATAACAGTATAATCTTGAGAAGCCAATGTTTTAGCAATAGCCTTCCCAATCCCCCGACTTGCCCCCGTGATCAATGCAACCTTATTATCTAAAGACATTAACAAACTCCTTTTTTTGGTTATCGCCGCGCTGAAAGCGGCCAACATATCATAACCATTTGTATATAGAGACTTATTGATTTACCCAATATCAAACAATCACTTTGCCGTTTCCTGCAAAGCATCACGCAGCTTCTCTGGGCTTTCAATGTTAAATCCAGTGAGACCTCGATCAATTCGCTTCGCCAACCCCGTTAACACTTTCCCCGGGCCACATTCTACTATTGCCTCAGCACCATTCTCTGCAATACATTTCACACTCTGAGTCCAGAGCACTGGCGAGTATAACTGCTTTACCAAATTATCAATCAGCTTAGCTTTGTTGGTTTCCATTTCAGCAGTGACATTTTGAACAACGGGTATTACGGCATCATTAAAATCAAGGGAGCGTAACGCATGCTCTAACCTTTCAGCAGCCTGTTTCATCAACGCGCTATGAGCTGGAACACTGACAGGAAGAGGTAACGCCCTTTTCGCACCCGCTTCTTTGCACGCAATGATAGCTCTATCAACTGCATTTTTTGCACCCGCAATAACGACCTGTCCAGGCGCATTAAAATTAACGGCTGATACGACCTCGCCCTCTGCAGCACTATTGCACGCAGAAATCACGCCGCTGTCATCTAGCCCGATAACCGCTGCCATCGCGCCTTCGCCGAGAGGAACAGCCTCTTGCATTAATTGGCCGCGCAATCTAACGAGCTTTACAGCCTCAGCAAAGGGCAGCGCTCCAGCAGCTACCAGTGCAGAGTACTCTCCAAGGCTATGACCAGCTAAACACACAGGTTCAGCACCGCCCAACTCTTGCCATACGCGATAAAGCGCAACACTTGCAATTAGAATAGCGGGCTGAGTATGTTCAGTTTTATTTAACTCTTCTAGCGGGCCATTGCTGATTAATGACCACATATCAAAACCCAAAACCTCAGCGGCTTCAGCAAAGCACTCACGTACAGTATTAAACTCTTGATAGGCTTCTGAGAGCATGCCTATTGATTGTGATCCCTGACCTGGAAATACTATCGATGTTTTCATAATTGCAGCGTAATTTATAAATTTAGTTAATGCGATTAGCTATAGGTATAGTTGCCTTCCAGCTCAGCCTATACTTGCAAAAATCGCTCATAATAACTCTAAGCACCAATAACCAAGCAGCGCCTAACGTGAATAATAAGAAGGATAGCAGTATATATGCAGCGCTAAAACAATAACTCATCAAGGCGGTCATTGATTAAGTCGGGGACTTTCCTCTCGGCCTCATCAAAAGCCTGATCAATGGCATACGCAAACGCTTCTGAGTCTGCATTTCCATGACTCTTAACAACAACGCCTTGTAAACCAACAAAGAGTGCGCCATTGTGCCGCGAAGGATCGACCTGCTGAAGTAGCCCACCAAGCAAAGGCATAATAAGCTTACCCAGCAAACGTGTATACCAGTGTTTTTCGAATATATCACGCAATGCCTGATGCACAAGCCTTGCAACACCTTCACCGGTTTTAAGGGCAACATTACCTACAAAGCCATCGCACACAATGACATCTGCAACACCGTTAAATAAATCGCCACCTTCAACAAACCCGACGTAGTTTAACCCTTCACACTCAGCCAGCATCGTTGATGAAAGCCTGACCTGCTCACTGCCTTTAATCTCTTCTTCGCCAACATTAATAAGTGCAACACGAGGCGCTTTTACGCCCTCCATCGCTTCTACCAATATTGCCCCCATCAACGCAAATTGGTACAAGTGCTCTGCCGTACTATCGACATTAGCTCCGAGATCCAAAACATAGCAGTATCCTGCTGGTGAAGGTAGACGTTTGGTTATCGCAGGCCTATCAATCCCTGGACACATCCCTAGTATAGATCGCCCCAAAAGCATCAACGCCCCCGTATTGCCAGCACTAACACACCCTTCTGCAGCGCCATCCCTGACTAACTGAAGTGCTATTGCCATTGATGATTTTTGCTTGGTTCTCAGGGCTCGAGAAGGCCTGTCGCTCATTAGAACCACATCTGGCGCATGATGGATTGTTAATCGACCACTATCTTGGAAGTCATTAACAAGGGGGATAAGAGCTGGTGGTAATGAAGAACTCGATGGATGAGAACTATTAGCAGATTGCGGATGCAACAAGGCCTCAAGATCATCCTGATTACCAACCAGAATAATGCTTAAGGCCTCATTTTTTTTGAGACTTTCTAGTGCTGCGATGACTGTTGCCTGGGGAGCTAAGTCCCCACCCATTGCATCAACAGCAACAGTGACTCGGTCAACCAAAGCAGTATTAGTCGTCAGAAGACTCAATTACCTTTTTACCACGAAGGAAGCCATCAGGAGTCACATGGTGACGACGATGAACTTCACCAGTAGTCGGATCGGTCGATAGTGTAGCTGCACTTAGTGAATCGTGCGAACGACGCTGTCCACGTCTGGATCGAGTTACTTTACTCTTTTGAACTGCCATTGGTTATTTACTCCCAAGTAATCTCTGATAAGAATACGACGTTACTTATCAAATTTAATGTTAGACAAAACCCCGAAAGGGTTTGGCTTTTTATCTTCAGTTTTATCAGCTTCTACTTCTTCGTCATAGAAATCAACGACAGAAGCATCAACCTTACAGTCTTTTGGCTCATGGTAAGCAAACATTGGAACACTCAAGAGCAACTCTTCATCAAGTATATCAGAGAGCTCCATATTGTCATCCAGCTCAACCATCAGCGGCTCGTAAATCTTTGGAAGATTTACTGCTTGCTCATCAGTTAGCACAAGCCCCAAAACAAATTCTGATTGAATCGTTTTAGATACCGGCTCCAGACAACGCTGACAAACCATAGACACGTCACACGACAGCTTGCCACTTAATATTCTTAACCTTTGCTCATCGCGACCAAACACTAACTCTGCATTCACTTCACCCTCAGAACTAACCAGTAGTTCTGATACTCTTGGCAGCTTACTCAAGGCGATTGAACCAATAAGTTCAGTTCCCTGTTCTGCAAGTTTTACTGGGTTAACAGTTAATGGTAAGGGCATATTCGACATAAGCGCGCAATTTTAGGGGCGAATTTAAGTATTGTCAAAACATTATGGCGAAATTAGCATATATTCTAAACATATCACTCAAATACTGTTTAAAAGCAGCCAACAGGTTCACACATGAGCACGTTACCTCTCGTTTTAGCCTCTACATCTCCGTATAGAAAGCAAATCCTGGAAAAGCTATGCCTTCCTTTTTCAACAGCGGCCCCCAACATTGATGAAAGTGCTCTGGAAGGCGAACAGCCAAAAGACATGGTGGAAAGGGTTACCAAAGCCAAAGCACTGGCAATCAGGCACAAATACCCAAATCACCTTATTATTTCGTCTGACCAAATTGCCACACTAGATGATGGAACCGTACTCACCAAACCGAACGGCCATGAAAACGCCGTCAAACAGCTGAACGCCTGCAGCGGCAAACATGTGACATTTCTTACCGGTTTAGCTTTGCTGAACAGTAAAACGAACAACCATCAGTTTGTTCTAGAACCATTCCGCGTCCACTTCAGGACGCTGACAACACGAGAGATAGAAAATTACTTAAACATAGAGAAACCATACGACTGTGCTGGCAGCTTTAAAGTTGAAGGAATGGGGATATGCTTATTTGATAAATTATCGGGGGATGATTTTAACGCACTAATAGGGCTCCCCTTGATTCGCCTGCTCACCCTACTGAGAAATGAGTCAGTCAACCCATTGAGCTAATATTTTGCGCGACAAGCCACCAAGTACAGTCGGCGTTTGCCGACTGCACCAATTAACCAAAATCTTAAAACACCGTATTATAGATCGAAGCGTTTTATTGTGAGCACAGTCTTAGTGCTACTTCCTTAGTACTACTGCCTTAGTGCTACTGCCTTAGTGCTACTGCCTTAGTGCTACTGCCTTAGTGCTACTGCCTTAGTGCTACTGCCTTAGTGCTACTGCCTTAGTGCTACTGTCTCATTGTAGCTTCATAACTCCATTAACTACACTATTAGAAATAGCACTCCCAATTGAGGTACCCAGCCTTTGAGTAAACTTCTCAAAAGGGTCTGGCTTCGGAGTAAAGTCGACAATATTTTCCACCCCTATTACTTCACGGGCAACATAGCCAGGACTTCCCAGCCCATCGATCAGTCCAAGCTCTAGCGCCTGCTCCCCGCTCCATACCAAACCTGTAAATAGATCGGGATTATCCTTCAGTCGTTCTCCCCGCCCCTCTTTGACCTTGCCAATAAACTGATTGTGCGTAGTCTTGAGAACCTTCCCCCAAAACTCAACCTCCTCTTCCTTTTCTGGCGAGAATGGGTCAAGGAAACCTTTATGCGCTCCCGAGGTATAGTTACGTCGCTCTATACCGAGCTTATCGAGCGTTTCAACAAAGCCAAACCCTGCAGCGGTCACTCCAATTGACCCTACCAAACTGGCTTTATCTGCGTATATATGATCAGCCGCAGCAGCAATGTAATAAGCACCCGACGCCCCTATATCGCCAATAACGGCATAAACCATAACGTCAGAATTAAGTGCTTTTAACCTTTTTATCTCATCATAGATATAACCAGATTGCACTGGACTACCGCCAGGACTATTAATTCGAAGAATAATACCTTTGGTATTTTTGTCCTCAAATGCACCACGAAGCCCCTGAACCACAACATCAGCTGCGGCATCTTCATTTGCGGCGATAACACCATTTACATCAATCAATGCGGTATGCGCTCCACCTTTAGTAACAGAAGCACCATCACCACTTACGTTAAAGAGGTAAAGCAAAGCAAAAAGATAGGTAAACGTTAATAGTTTGAAGAACACCCCCCAGCGCCTGGAGCGGCGTTGCTCCGCACTTAGCTGAAGCATCGTTTTTTCGATAATTTTCCATTCCTTACTACTTTCAGGTCGAGTGTCGCTCAATTGGTCTTCCCCTAACATCCGCATTAGCCTAAGAATTATTTAATAGGTACAAACTTATATAAAACCAGCTTAGAATTCAATTTTTGGCGCTTAAATCAAGCCACCACATTATATTCAAACCACCATGCTACTTAATTCAAATCACTATGCTATATAGTGCATTAAGTCGCCGAGGTCATCAATGATCCCAACCGGTCGGTAACATTCTAACCTTTCAACAGGCTGGGCACCGAAAGATACACCCAAGCGATCTACTCCCGCCCTTTGGGCCATATCCATATCATAATCGGTATCACCGACCATCAACATGTCTTCAGGTTGAATATCAAGCGTAGCCATAATCTGATTAAGCATCAGAGGGTGCGGTTTTGATCTGGACTCGTCAGCACACCGCTCAACCGAGAAGTGTTTTTTTAGCCCTGTTGTTTTCAGAGCTATATCTAACCCCCTCCTACTCTTACCTGTCGCAACAGCAAGCCTCAATCCTCGCGTATTCAGCTCCCCTAAAAGTTCATCAGCATTCGGGAAAAGATCTTTCCTCCCAACTTCAGTGGAGAAAAACACATCACTATAGTGCTGCCTAAACAGATCAATATCGCTATCAGACATATCTGAGTACAGCGTCCTTATGGCCTCCTTCATCCCCAGACCGATAATATTTCTGATATCTTGATTTGCTCGCGCTGCCAGAGACATTCTTTCTGCAGCACCTTTCATGCTACCGACTATGTGATCAATCGAATCAACCAGCGTGCCATCCCAGTCAAAAGCAATAGCCTTGTACCTCATTAACCTTCCTCCCGCAAAGCCCCTACGACATTATGAAAGGTTTGCTCATAAGGTGCTTTAAAAACGGTCACTTTACGATCTGAAGGGAGTTTAACGGCTAACTCAGCGGCATGAAGCATCAATCGTTTTGCGCCTAAGCGTTTCATTCCTTTATTTACTTCATCCACTCCGTATTTCTCGTCGCCCAATATCGGATACCCCGCAAACGCTGCGTGAACGCGAATCTGATGAGTACGGCCAGTAATGGGGCTAGCCTCAACCAAGGTAAAACCTTTAAAACGTTCAATTAATCTGAACTTAGTTAGAGAAGGCTTACCCTCTTTAGTCACCGTCACAACCCTTTCACCAGACTTGAGTTCATTCTTAAGTAAAGGAGCGTTTACCTCCCGAACATGGTTTGGCCACTTCCCAACCACAACGGTGTGATAAATCTTTTTCATGCCATCTTCTCTTAGGCATTGATGAAGATACCTAAGCATAGTCCTTTTTTTCGCAATCAATAAGCAGCCGGATGTATCCCTATCCAAGCGATGAACCAACTCAAGAAAGTCATGATCTGGTCTCATTGCCCGAAAAGCTTCAATCACCCCAAGATTTATCCCGCTCCCCCCGTGAACAGCCATCCCAGAAGGCTTATTGATAACCAGTAACTCCTGATTCTCGAATATAATGGAGTTTTGCAGCAACTTAACGACGTTATTACCCGGCTTAACTGAATCTCGCGCTTCTCGAACAGAGACTGGCGGAACCCTGACTACGTCACCAATACTCAGCTTGTATTCAGGCTTTACACGACCTTTATTAACCCTGACCTCACCTTTCCTGATGATTCTATAGATCTTACTTTTTGGAACCCCTTTCAGGTTTGACAATAAAAAGTTGTCAATTCGTTGCGCTTCACTACTCTCAGTTACGGTTACAAACCTTACTTTTGTCCCTCCGGAACCATTTTCGGAACCGTCGATAGCAGAAGTATTCATTTCATTTGACATATGTGGACTTAAACTAATAATTGGGCTAGGTGAATGAACGCTCACTATACATCACAGAACCTATTACCCAGTTACTTTACTCAATTCCACCTGAATATTGTCAGTAGGTTTGATGCGGTATAGAAATGCTGTTATATTCTGTAAGTGCTCAAAAAAAGGCCCATTCTAACAGATTACGTCGATAATTTCAGACGAAATACATGTGGTCATTTCGAAAGAGCCATGAAATATCACTTAAAAGTACTAAGTAGATGATATTTCCAGAAGGCTTAAGCTTATAAACCTTCTATAATTTATTTAGGAATAGAGCAGGCAAAAGTACTTGGCTTTATTGTATAGCCAACTTGTACCCAGTCAGCGATATATAGACACCCTGATTACAGGAAGTTCAGCGACACATCACCCAACGCTATGAATTGGTGCATACCTATAGGGTTGAGCCGATGGTTTATTCGCTGATCAGCAACACCGGACGTCTTTAAGTAGCTCAAAATTGAGCATAAAAAGACTTTATTTTAACCGCTCTGAAGTAGATTGCGGGATAGAGAACAGTTTTCGAATTTGTAGTGTAGTCAGTCGGCAGCCCATGATCGTTTAACTTTTCAGTCAAACAGAAGGGATGTAAGACCAAGCTTACCGCACATGTAACAAGTAATTAGATGATTGAGTCAGGAATTAACAAACGGTTTAGTTAAAGGCTAGCAAAGCTTTGCTATGTTAGCATGCTCGCAAACCACGGGGATTCTACAAGTGTTTTGCAACCCCTGTAGGGCGAGCCAGTTTAGCAGAACCATCAATGTTTTATTCACTGACCCAGAGCTGATTTAGAATCAGTCAAGAAGTTGTGATTTCATCATCAACTCACCAAAGCGCTGGTTATATACCATGCTGTTTGGTTTTTTTGAAAAACACAGTATTCGTGTGTTTTTCCCGATAGTTATATAATTATCAATCATCATTCGAAAGCCACACTCCCCCACATACTCCTTTCAGTGCTAACTGGAAAAAAATCCTTACATGAAGAGAATGCTAATTAACGCAACTCAGGCAGAAGAGTTACGCGTTGCGCTTGTAGATGGTCAAAAACTATACGACCTTGATATAGAGTCGAGTACCCGCGAGCAAAAAAAAGCAAACGTCTATAAGGGCAGAATAACTCGGGTAGAGCCCAGCCTGGAGGCAGCTTTTGTTGACTTCGGAGCCGAAAGACACGGTTTTCTCCCTCTAAAAGAGATATCTAAAGAGTATTTCAAGCGTACCGCATCCAGGGGAGAAGGCAGAATTAACATCAAAGATGTTATTTCAGAAGGCCAGGAAATAATCGTACAAGTAGACAAAGAAGAGCGAGGCAATAAAGGCGCCGCACTAACTACATTTGTCAGCCTTGCTGGTCGCTATTTGGTACTCATGCCGAACAATCCGCGAGCTGGCGGAATATCCAGACGTATAGAAGGTGAAGATAGAAACCAGCTAAGAGACGCCATTTCGGGCCTTGAAATACCCAAGCAAATGGGAGCAATTGTTCGGACTGCTGGAGTTGGTAGAAATACCGAAGAGCTTCAATGGGACCTCGATTACTTACATCAGTTCTGGGAGTCAATCACTCACGCTGCAGACAGCCGCAAAGCCCCTTTCCTCATTTATCAGGAAAGCAATGTAATTATCCGGGCCATTAGAGACTACCTACGTCAGGATATAGGCGAAGTACTTGTCGACTCTCCAGAAGTTTATGAAGATGTCGTTAACTTTGTGCAATCCGTAATGCCTGCTTATGAGAATAAGATTAAGCTATATGAGGATGATATTCCCTTATTTAGCCGATATCAGATCGAAGCACAGATCGAAACAGCATTCCAGCGAGAAGTTAAACTTCCTTCTGGCGGTTCAATCGTCATCGACCCAACAGAGGCACTGGTCTCTATCGATATTAACTCTGCCCGAGCGACAAAAGGGAGCGATATCGAAGAAACCGCTTTAAACACAAACCTTGAAGCAGCAGATGAAATTGCCAGGCAGCTTCGCCTTCGTGACATGGGTGGGCTGATTGTAATCGACTTTATCGATATGACACCAGCTAGAAACCAGCGCGAAGTAGAAACCAGAATGAGACAGGCTCTCGAGTTGGATCGCGCCCGCGTTCAAGTCGGCAAAATATCCAGATTCGGTCTTCTTGAAATGTCTCGCCAAAGGCTAAGACCCTCACTGGGAGAAACACGAAATGAAGTTTGCCCACGCTGTAGCGGCCAGGGCACGATAAGAAGCATTGACTCAATGGCGCTATCAATTATGCGTCTAATGTATGAAGAGTCATCAAAAGAAAAAACAAGCGAAGTTAGGGCCCTGCTACCGATATCTGTAGCAACGTTCCTTTTAAACGAAAAACGAGCTCAGATTGCTGAAATCGAAAAGAATCAGAATGTTTCTATCGTCATTGTACCGACTGAGACAATGGAGACACCGCATTACGAAGTGCTAAGAATGCGAGATGATGAGTCTGATGACGATACTGTAAGCTACGAGCTTAAATCAGAGGTGACAGAACAACAGGCCTCGACGACTGCACCAGTTAAGCAAGTAGTCAGAGAAGAAGCCGCAGTAAAAACACTTAAACCCAGCTCCCCGGCCCCAACATCAGAAGAGATAGGGCTGCTTAAAAAGCTTTCGTTGAAAGTTGCAGCCATATTTGGCGGCAGCGCGGAAGAGGAAAAAAAGGTCGAAGTTAAGCCAGAACACAAAGCTCGCCAAACTTCATCGCGTAACACGCAACGGAACCGCCCTGAACGAGGCAGCAAGCAGTCGAACCGAGGCCGCCAAAAAGGGTCTCGAAATGAGTCAACTGCAAAATCAATCAGAAATAACCAGCAAGAGACTGATAGCCAGCAAAAAAGCGGCAGCGCATCAAGCAGTTCGACGGATGAAAACCGTCGCCCTAGACGCAACCGCAGTGCATCCTCACGCAATCGAGATGCAGGCAACCGCAATGATAACCGGCAGTCAGACAAACGCACTAGAGGCGGTAAAAACAGTACCGGTGAGCGTAGCCCAGCTAACCAGCCTGTCAATACCAATGAAAAGCAGAGCGCGCCGAGCTCACCTGCAGCTGCAAAAACGCAAGACACACCAGCAAAACAGTTGCCGACAGTGACTGAAAGCAATACTGCTGGCGCGACGAAACAGAGCCAGGAGGCTGTAGCACCGCGAGAGAAAAGTGCAGAAAGAAAGCGTGCACCTAGACGCGACTCTTCGAGCAGCCGAAAGTCTCCAGTTAACGAAAAGCCTCAAACTTCGTCCGATAGCGAAGTAAAAACCTCAGACGCCAAAGCTGATGCGGTAACAAAGGAAACTAAAGCGCCTAAGCACGCAGATGCCGCACCAATAAAAGTTTCTGAAGACACCAGCAAAGCAAGTACAGCTACTGCAGCATCGGTCAAAAATGAAACTGATGCTCCGATAAAAAAGGCAGAGCCTGCACAAGATAAGCATGAAGTACCAGCCAGTAAGGTGTCTGATAACAAAGCCTCCAAGCCCGAACAGGCTGAAACGCTAGCCGCAACACCAGCGGGTAGCAGTGGTGCAAGCTCAGAAAAAGCTGAAAAAGCTGAAAAAGCAACTGAGACCACACAAAAGGCCTCGACAGAAGAAGCAAAGAGCGACAATAAACCTTCAGAGTCACCTGAAACAAAGCCGGCACGGCCTCGTCGTCAAAGAAGAGCGCGAGCAGCCAATGACCCTCGCCAGCAGAGAAAAAAGGAAGCAGCTGAAAATGAAGCCAAGCAATCTGAAGTGACCGACAGCACTAAATCAGAAAGCGCGGATTCAAAATCAGTAGAGTCCTAATCGAAGGAACGCCAGCCAGTTTATGGACTGGCTGGCGCTCATTCACCAATAGCCCCACAAACCAAGAACCAGGATCCGCATAAATGAGCTCATCACAGACATCTTCCATTACAGATCACGATATCGATACTCTCGAGGATATTCTATTTGAGGATGAGCTTTCCGAAGATGCACTCGACTTTTTTGGCGTTCACGGACTTGTCTGCTCTTATGTGGTGGGCCCTAAAAACATCAATGACTCAGAGTTAACAGACCTGGTATTTAACAGCCATAAAGGGTTAGCTTCTGACAAGCTGAAAATAGCAGAGAGCATTATATCAAAACTCAGGAACAACATATCAGCAGAACTTTCTGCAGGAAAGACGCTTGAGCTTCCCATCTACGACGCTGATGAAGAGTATTACGAAGAAGCATTAACCAACTGGTGTGCAGGTTTTGTAGAAGGCTTTCTTGATCATGAAACCTCATGGTTTGAGCGCAGTCAGGAATTAGTAGCAGAACTCTTACTCCCCATAATGGCCCTGTCTCAACTTTTTGACGATGAAGACTTTTCTGAAATCAATAATAATCAAAAGATTATGGAACAGTTTGAAGAGCAGCTACCCGAGCTAATGACAGACCTATTTTTATTTTTTCACTCAGACAACAAGTAGGCAGACATTGGTTAAAACTAGAGTTCCAGCCCCCAATCTTTCCATACTGGTACAACACTTTTAGGCAAAGGCGGTATAGCCCCCATGCGAACCCATGGCTGCTTGGGTGAATGGAAATCACTCCCCAAAGACCCTTTCAGCCCATACTTGCGACACAAATCAGCCAGAAGACCTATCTCCCCCTGTTTCTGGCCCGATGTAACCACTTCCAGCCCTTCACCACCCGACTCAACAAAATCCTCAATAAGCGACCTAAGTTTTGTAACCGTCATATTGTACTTTCGTGGATGAGCAATAATTGCGACTCCCCCGGCATCAATAATCCAACTAACAACCTCATTCAACTCAGGCCAAACTGATTTTACATCCCCAACCTTTCCCGCACCCAGATACTTTTTAAATGCCACCGCGCTACTGTTTACGTAGCCAAGTTCTACCATTGCAGAGGCAATATGAGGGCGCCCTGGCGCTTGACCGGAAGATAGCTCTAAAGCCTTATCATAAAGTCCACTAAAGCCTTTTTTAGCTAACCGATCCCCGATCGTTTGCGCACGGCTGAAACGGCTCTCTTTCTGGCGTTCGACCGCTGAATGAATCACTGGTGAGTGACGATTAAAATCGAGCCCTAAAATATGAACCCCTTGATTTTTCCATTGCGCTGAAAACTCTACACCAGCAAGCACATTAACTCCTAGCTCACCTCCACATAAAAGGGCCTCATCTAACCCACTAACCGTATCATGGTCTGTCAGCGCCATATGCTTGACTCCATTATCATAAGCCAACTGAACTAAAGCAGAAGGCGTTAAAAGCCCATCAGATGCACTGCTATGACAGTGAAGGTCGATTTGAGAGGAGAGGTGAGACATCAATTTAAAGCCCAATATAGAATAAAGCACAACCATAACACATTCAGTTCAACCGTGCGTTATGCAGTATTTTCATCAATCAAATGAATTCATCGCCACTTACTTATATAATCTAGGAATATTCTCGAAATATTCACAAAAAAGGAATAGCATGTTTTACGCAATTATCAGTGAAGACGTACCTAATAGCCTCGATAAAAGGAAGCTTGCACGACCTACCCACATAGAGCGGCTAGAGTCACTGAAAGAGTTAGGACGCCTATTAGTTGCCGGCCCACACCCCGCTATTGATTGCAACGATCCGGGTGAGCATGGTTTTACAGGAAGTCTGGTCATCGCCGAGTTCAACTCATTGAGCGACGCACAAGAGTGGGCAGACAATGACCCCTATGTTGAAGCCGGCGTGTACCGTAAGGTTACTGTTAAACCATTCAAACATGTATTACCCTAGCAACAGTTAATTGGTATCAGAATAATTCTGTAATAAGATACCTGTTTAAGCGCTAAATACTGACCCACTTTGCCATTACTGCGGGATATAAACGTGAAGAAAATTTTGTATATTTTAATGCTGATTATAGCGCCATCGCTATCTTTGGCTGAATCAATGTATATAGACGATACCTTACTGGTTCCTCTTAGGAGCGGCGAAGGTCTTCAATTTAGAATTGTACACAAGGGTGTGAAAAGCGGAACTAAAGTTGAACTTATTGCCCATAACCCCGACTCAGGTTATAGCCACGTTAGAACACCGGATGGCGTTACCGGCTACCTGCCAACACGTTATCTGGTAAAAAATGAAATCGCGCGAGATCGACTGAAAAAGGCAACCGCTCAACTGGAAAAAGCTCAAAATAGACTAACTGAACTACAATCAGAGCTTAAAGAGCTCCAGGAAAAGTATAATTCTTTATCAAGTAGTCATGAGCAGCTAACACTTGAAAGCCAGGCAACCAGTAGCGAATTGAAAAAAGTAAAAACGATATCCTCAAATGCTCTAACCCTCGATCAGCGTAACAGAGAGTTAAGAGAAACCAACCAAGAACTAAAAAACGAAGTCGAACTACTGACAACAGATAACCAAAGGCTTAAAGACAAAAGTGAAACCAGTTTTATGATGATCGGCGCTGCGCTCGTACTCTTGGGCGTAATACTTGCCTTAATTATTCCATGGCTCAAGCCAACCAAAAAGAACGACAGCTGGGCTTAACCTGTCTGCACTGTTTCGCACATTGCGCAGCAATGGCGATTCGCCACATCGCTCTAATCATTTCCCATGTTCTAATCATTACCCACATATAGTGGGTAATGATTTTTAATAATACTATATACTATCTATCCCGCCTTTATTATAACTTTTTCTACTTTGACAGCCTCAGTTATAACACGTATAAAGTTAAGGACAACAACAAAAAGGGCTCATAAGTTATGATTAATTCAATCATTCGAGACTATAGTGAAAAACGTGATTTCATTAGAATGAAAGTTGATACAGAGATTCGGCTATCTTTTGAGAATTCAGATGAGACTATGACTGCGGTATGCAAAGATTTAAGTGGTACAGGCATGCTTATTGAAACAAGTGAAGCGCTAGAAGAAAACAGTGAATTTCATACATCCCTTCCCTCAAGCAACCCCGCATTTCCGTCTTTTGAAACTAAAGTTAAAGTGATTCGCTGCGAAGAGTCTGATAACAACAGGTTTCTCATAGGGGCAGAGATACTAAATATGCCCAAATAGCATGGCTCCCAGATAAGCTTAAGTTAACCTTTGCCTATCTGGGTAAGCTCTAACAGACGTTTAAGAATAAAACGCCTTAGTTATTGCTCGATAGTTATGGTCAATAGTTATGGCTCAATATTGAGCTTGGTCGGGGTTACGACAATGCCATTATTATCGGCATATACATAGCTCCCTGGCTTAAACGTTACACCGCCAAACGTTACCGGCACATTTAAATCACCAATGCCTCTTTTATCAGTTTTCATTGGGTGGGTTGAGAGTGCCTGAACCCCTAAATCTGTTTCCATGATGACGTCTACATCGCGTATACAGCCATAAACAATAATACCTTCCCAGCCATTCTTGGCCGCTTTTTCAGCTAACATATCTCCAAGAAGTGCAGCTCTCATCGATGCCCCTCCATCGACAATCATTACCTTTCCATGACCCGGAGTTCCAACTTGCTCCTTCACCACAGAGTTATCCTCAAAGCACTTTACGGTAACAATCTCTCCACCAAACGATTCCTTGCCACCATAGTTATTAAACATAGGCTCAACAACTTCAATAATATCTGGATACTCGTCACACAAATCTGGCGTAATTATTGGCACATCATTCTCCTTGCATTTCGTATTCTTGAATTTGTCGGGATTTTATCACAACAATAGGTTGATACCTCAAACCATCAACGATCTTTGATGACTCTTTTACCATTACCTGTGCAACTTTATCTGCTTCCACAGGGCTAATCTCAAGCAATACCCCCTTCATAAAAGGTTTAATAAGCGAACCAACCGCGCCACTTAACGACTCGCCCAGGCGAAACTCGTCCCGATCCCCCGTCAACAAAGAGGGTCGCATGATCGTAAGAAAGGGAAAGCCAACATCAGCAAGTTTTTTTTCCAATTCACCTTTTACCTGATTATAAAAAAAATGCGAGTGCTCGTTCGCACCTGCTGCGCTCACCACGCAAAAATGCTCCGCTCCGTTTTTGCGCATAACAGAGGCAATATCTAATGGGTATTGATAGTCAACGGCTCTGAATGCAGCCTTGGTTTTCGCTTTTTTGATTGTTGTACCAAGGCAGCAGTACACATCATTTGCCTTGCAGTCCTTCAAGACGGAGCTTGCATCTGATAACTCTCCGACCAACTGCGTTAGCCGGCTATGAGCGAGGTTTAACTTACGGCGGCCAAACACAACGACTTCGTCGTAAATAGCAGAGTCCAGAATTTGCCTAACGCAATGGCCTCCTACCAGTCCTGTTGCACCAACAATCAAAGCAGTTCTACTACGACTCATATCGCCCCCAAAAACATAACGGCATTATTAAACGGCTACTTCTTCTGATACTCGCTGATTATAGTGCAGACGATGCTGCTGTTCCTTTACCGTTCGCCCATGCAATCGAAGCCAGTGGACGACATCTCCCCAACACCCATTCTTGCCAGGATAAATTGTTCTCCCGCCTTCTTTATACGCGGGCTGGGCTTGATACTGGCAATAATCATAACGCTTAAATGTCTTCGAATTGCCACTTAACTGATCGAAAATCCACTTCGCGTTTTTAGCAACCGCTTGCTTTTCATCAGAAGAGGTAGAAACCACCATTGCAGGCACATCAATTTGACCAAACCCGTTTTCTAGCGAAAGCCCGGCAGGTGTATTAAATGAGGCGCGACTCTTCCAATAAAGATACTGTTTGACCGTTTCATAACTCTCATTTTCAGAGCCTAAACCAACTTTTCGGCCACTAATAACACCTTGCTTTTTCCATCGCCACAACGCATTTTTCGTCAGTATTCGCTCGCTTAAATATGACGATAAAGGTGTTTCTTCTTCAATATATATACAACCTGATACAGTTTTTTGCTGTATTGCACTTATTTCCATCGCGGTGAGGATAGCAAAACCGCCCATCCCTTCGGCAATGTAAGATATATTTTTGCCTGTCTGTTCGATAATAAACTTATGAATCGCCGGCAAATCATACTCAACAACTTTGTCCAACGAGTTTCCTGAGTAGTCTTCATTAACAGGCGAGAGGCCGTGTCCCCTCATTTCAGGAATCCATACATCAAACCCGGCCTCAACGAGATACGCAGCCACACCGGCACCATCTGGGGACAGCCAATGGCGTCGATTTGAGAATGCACCATGCAGAAGAATGACCGGTTCTCCATGCTGCGGATGATTCACGCTATTATGCTTCCTGCTAATACGTGTAACGGCTAACTCTACTGTTCGGTCTGGGCTGTTGTTTGGCTTGAGAAGGTATATGTCCTCAAAAAGAGAACCTACGACCTCAGCTGAAACAAGCTGAACCGGAAATAGTTGACTGCTACTTTGCATCCCTACCTCTTTCTTTAAAGCAATCAATAACTAAAAAGTAAGCGCCTAAAATAAAATTAGGCGCTTACCAAGTGGTTAGGCTTGCGCATCTGCAAGAAAAAACCAAGTATCCAAAACGGAGTCGGGGTTTAATGACACACTGTCAATCCCCTGCTCCATTAACCATTTTGCCAGATCGGGGTGATCAGAAGGTCCTTGCCCACAGATTCCGACATACTTACCAGCCTTTTTACAAGCTGAGATAGCATTAGAAAGCAATACACGAATGGCCTCATTACGCTCATCAAACAAGTGAGCAATAATCCCTGAATCTCGATCAATACCGAGCGTAAGCTGAGTTAGGTCATTAGAACCGATAGAGAAGCCATCAAAGTACTGTAAGAACTGGTCGGCTAACAATGCGTTGGCAGGCAGTTCGCACATCATAATAACTTTTAAGCCGTTCTCGCCTCGTTTCAAACCATTTTCTTCAAGAAGCTCAACGACCTGCTTGGCTTCACCCACCGTTCTGACGAATGGAACCATGATCTCTACATTGGTAAAGCCCATCTCATCTCTGACTTTTTTCATGGCTCTGCATTCAAGCTCGAAACAATCCCTGAATGCTTCCGATATGTATCTTGATGCACCTCTAAACCCAAGCATTGGATTCTCTTCATCAGGCTCGTATATTGTCCCGCCTATCAGGTTCGCATACTCATTAGATTTAAAATCAGAAAGCCTAACGATGACCCGCTTTGGAGAGAAAGCCGCCGCTAGCGTTGAAATACCTTCAACCAGTTTTTCAACATAAAAGTCGACTGGTGAGTCATACCCGGAAATACGCTTTTCGACAATCTGTTTCGTTTCTCTCGGCAATGAATCAAAATTGAGAAGCGCTTTAGGGTGAACCCCTATCATTCGGTTGATAATAAACTCAAGGCGAGCCAGGCCGACACCTGCATTAGGAAGAGACTGAAAATCAAATGCCCTGTCAGGATTTCCAACATTCATCATGATTTTAAATGGCAACGCAGGCATCGAGTCAATATTGTTTTCCTGAAGCTCGAAATCGAGCATACCGTCATAGATAAATCCGGTATCCCCTTCAGCACAGGAAACAGTCACTTTTTGCCCATCCGTCAGCTTCTCTGATGCATTACCACAACCAACCACCGCAGGCACACCCAACTCTCTCGCGATGATCGCGGCATGGCATGTTCGGCCCCCCCGGTCAGTAATGATAGCCGAGGCACGCTTCATAACAGGTTCCCAATCTGGGTCTGTCATATCGGCTACCAGCACGTCACCTTCATTAACTTTATCCATTTCATTAACGCTATGAATAACCTTTACAGGGCCGCTTCCGATTTTGTGACCAATACTGCGCCCCTCTACCAGCACATTGCCCGTTTCCTTCATCAGGTAGCGTTCTAGAACAGACCCCGACGCACGACTTTTGACCGTTTCAGGGCGAGCCTGAACGATATATATCTTGCCATCATCTCCATCTTTGGCCCACTCAATATCCATTGGCCGCTTATAGTGCTTTTCAATAATAATGGCTTGTCGAGTTAGTTCTAAAACCTCCTCATCGGTTATGGAAAACAGGCTTCGTTGCTCAGTGTCAACCTTAACCGTTTCAACCGAACTTCCGGCATGGGCTTGATCTGTATAGATCATCTTAATCGCCTTACTACCGAGGTTGCGCCTCAATACTGCAGGTCGGCCCGCTTCAAATGTTTCTTTATGAACATAAAATTCATCAGGGTTAACGGCTCCTTGAACGACGGTTTCACCCAAACCGTAAGACGAAGTAATAAACACTACATCATTAAAACCGGATTCAGTGTCCAGTGTGAACATAACGCCACTACTTGCAGTTTCACTGCGAACCATTTTCTGGATGCCAGCCGACAGAGCCACCTCCGCATGATCAAAACCATGGTGAACCCTGTACGAAATTGCTCGATCATTAAATAGTGAAGCGAAGACCTCTTTAACAGCCACTTTAACACTATCAAGCCCAACAATATTTAGAAATGTCTCTTGCTGACCCGCAAAAGAGGCGTCCGGTAAATCTTCGGCAGTTGCCGATGAACGGACGGCGACCGCCATTCCTTCATTGCCGTCCAGAAGCTTGTTATATGCAACCTCAAGCGCCTCATTCAATTTTTCAGGGAGTGGTGCTTCTAGTACCCAGCGTCGAATCTCTGCTCCAGCCTTAGCAAGTGCGTTTACATCGTTCACGTCAAGCTGTGTCAGGACGTCATTAATCTTTTCTGTTAGCTTATTAACCGTGAGGAACTCTCGAAACGCAAGGGAGGTCGTTGCAAAACCACCGGGGACAGAAACGCCAACATTTGAAAGATTGCTAATCATCTCCCCTAGTGACGCGTTTTTCCCGCCGACCCGGTCAACATCGTCTATACCAAGGTGTTCAAACGATACAATGTAGTCTTCCAAAGTACTTCTCCCTTGTGTTTTGCAAATTAGCTAGTTGAATAAAAATGTTGGTGAATAATACTTCATATCGGCCAATATTTCACAACCAAATGGGGAGATATTGAATTCTTTTTTTATATAACCGAGAGTTAGCCTAGACTTAACTGGGGACACTCGGTTCAAAACCACAGTCAGCTATGGTTTAATCTGACAGCATCTAACGAATAACGACAAGTAATCAAGCCCTGCAAACGGCGTGCTTTAGGCGCTTGTGTGGCTTTCACTACGCTATGGTATAACAATGAAACGATCTGCTTTTTTTATATCAGACGGCACAGGTATTACGGCCGAAGGACTGGGCCAAAGCTTGCTCGCACAGTTTGAAAATATCGAATTTGATAAAACAACCCTGCCTTATATTGACTGTATAGAAAAGGCTAAAGAAGCAGTTAAAACGATTAATAAAACCGCCGAATCTGATGGTGCAAGGCCAATAATTTTTGACACTATTGTAAACAATGAAATTAGAAACGAGATAGCCCAAAGCAACGGTTTCATGATCGATATTTTTGGAACGTTTCTCGGCCCTCTTGAGTCTGAACTGGACTCCAAATCTTGCTACACCGTTGGTAAATCCCACTCCATCGCAACAAACAGAAATTATGATAGAAGAATTGAGGCCGTTAACTTTGCACTCGATAATGATGACGGAGCACGAACCCGACACTACGACCAAGCTGACGTAATCTTGGTAGGTGTATCAAGGAGTGGCAAGACACCATCATGCTTGTATCTGGCGCTTAATTATGGGATCAAAGCTGCGAACTATCCAATTACAGAAGAGGACGTAGATGATCAAAAGCTTCCCGCTCCGCTTAAAGAATTTAAGCATAAGATATTTGGGCTCACAATTGAGCCAGAGAGACTTTCAGTAATCAGGAACGAAAGGCGGCCAAACTCACGCTACTCATCCATTAAACAGTGCAATTATGAAGTCGAAGAAGTCGAAATGATGTATCGCCGGGAACGCATAACCTTTATGAACACAACAGACTACTCAGTGGAAGAGATAGCAACACGGATTATGGTTGCAACAGGAATTGAACGAAGAGCTAAGTAGAGCGTCAATTTTTACAAAAAAAGGCGTTTTAATTAAAAAGAGAGGGCGCACACCGCCCTCCCTATAACGTACTTGCAATCAAGAACCCGTGGTACATTTAGGAAATGACCAAACAAGAGTAATTGAGCCAAACTCGGGAACTAGAGCTCATATACATCCAAACCCATGCCCTCAACCAGCTTTTGGTTGGCTGGACTCGTTACTACGGCTACACTGGCCTTTTCGGGGCTAAAGTACTGCGCAGCGACTCTTTTTAAGTCTTCCAAGGTAACACCAAGAATACGCTCTCTAAAGCGCGCTCGCTGATCTGCCGTTCTGCCAAATAATTCACTATGATAATCAGCTTTGGCTTCTCCAGCAGGAGATTTAGGCTTGTCTATCTGACTGACGACGCCTAATACAGCTTCTTCTATCGCCGACGCTTCATGCTCTTCGTTCAACATCCAGTTTAATGACTCATCAAAATCAGAGAAGGTCTCTTCTAATCTTGGGTCTCTATATGAAAAGAACCTGAAAGCTGCGATAGCAGAATCCTGGCCTGCGCCTCCACCGTATGCTCCACCCTGCTCCCTAATCGTTCTGTGCAAGTATCCATTTCTCAGAAAACCGCCCAGTACGGTCAGCGCTGCCGAGTCTGGATGCTCAATAGCAACAGTTGGGTATGCTTTAGCACAAAAGTTAACCTGCGTAGCGGTTAACCATGCCTGTTTGGCCTGAGCTCTCACAGGGCTTAGCGTAAAGGTCTCATGTTCAACGGACTTCACACTCGACCAGGCACGCGATACAGATTGAGCTACATCGTGAACTTTTTCGGGCTCTGCTACCACTAAAAACTTACGTTGCGATACCGCTACTTTTTTATGTAGATCTGCAAGAGCACTTTGAAGCTTGGCCAGTTCGGATCTGTCAGCTAAACAATCATCTAACTGCTTCACACGCTTAATACCTTGCAAGCCACCCAAGCTAAATGAAAGCTTGGAAACGGGGCTCATCAAGCTGGTTGCAGCGCCCATCGCCAAACCATGACCATTGCTCGTTACCGACTGCTCTTTTTTCGCTCGAATCTGAGAAACCAGTTCCTTTAAACGCTCAGCTTCATCAAAGCGGGCATTAAGGACGATTTCTTTCATAAGCTCCGAAAGCCCAGCTGAATTTCTAGACAACGCCTTACCTGAAAAAATAATATAACCCGAAACATCTTGCTCATCTTCTATCGCACCTTTTACAGATGAATAAGCACCTATCCCGCCAGTCACCTCAGATTGTTTGTTTTGCATCTCCAAGTAACTAAACTCGCCCGCCCCCATCTCTGTTAAGCAACTGGTATAGATAGGCAATATTTGTAGTTCATCTTCTGTCAAGGAAGGCAGGTCAACGATTATCTGCTGATAGACCAGACCATTCGTACCCTGGCTATAAGTACAAATATCAGGGCTCTTTGAAAAAACACTACTTTGGGGGATATTCAGCGTAACAGGAACATCTTCAATACCGACTTTAGGTAAAATTGATTCATCATCTTTCTGGCACTGCCTGTCTGCCAGGGCTTTGGCTTGGCTTACAATTTGCTGTTTCTCATTATCTGAAAGCTGGCTCTTAATTCTTTCCAGTGTTTGATGTAATGCTTTGTCCCGCTGCTCTTCAAAAGATGCATCAGGTTTTAGCGAAAGGGTGACTCGGTGGGGGTTTTCAAGCAATAGTCGCCTAACCAGCTCTTTGATGTACTCTGGGTCTTCAATTTTCTTGCGAAGATTATCCAGCACTGGTTCAAGGTCAAGCAGTTCAACCGGGTCTCCACCGTGAATCATTGGCGACAACGCCCCAAGAATAAGCTGTAGTCCGTAAGGGTAGTGATCGCCAGAAATCTCTCTCTGGCTTAGCTCGAGCTGGTGGAGAACGGCCTCAAGGCGTTCTTTCGCTACACCTTCTGACGCCACGCTCTCAAGAACCGACATTACAAGGTTTTCAACGGCCTCGGTGTTTTCTGCGTCTCCGCCTTCAATCCCGCAGACAAAAGTCATTTCTCTATTGGAATCTTCCAAACCGCAAAGAGGTGAAGGCGCATGCCCCAAAGTTGTAGTCTCTAACGCCTGCTGAAGCGGAGAGGCACTATTCTCAAACAAAACATTGGAAAGCAGATGTGCCTCCAGATTTTCTTCGAGGTTAAAGCTATGCCCTAACAACCACCCCATTACAATGTGCGTTTTTTTCTCGGTACCTTCTGTACTGTTTACAGGATAACTTTCCTGAACTTTAACAGGAGAAAAGTAACGTTTTTCGTCAGTTACAACGATTTCTTCAGGCTGCTTATCAAACCTGGACAGCACCAGCGTATCGAACTTTTCATGGTGCTCATTCGCGGGGATATTACCAAATGTAAGAAATACCGCATTACTGGGATGGTAGTGCTTTCTATAAAATGCAATCAGCTCATCATAGGACAAGTCTGTAATGTGTTCCGGCTCCCCTCCACTGTTAAAGTGATAAGTGGATGTAGGGAACACATACTTGGTCAGTGTTTGCCACAATTGACTGACAGGAGAGCTCATGGCGCCTTTCATTTCGTTATAGACGACACCTTTGTATGTCAATTTTGACTCGGTATCTTCAGCGTCTTCAAACTCTAAGCGGTGGCCTTCCTGCGCAAAATCCAACGGGTCAAGGCTGGAAAAAAATACAGAATCCAGATAGACAGCCAGTAAGTTGTCAAAGTCCTTGCGGTTTTTACTGGCAAATGGATAGGCGGTCCAATCACTACTGGTAAACGCGTTCATAAAGGTATTTAAGGAACGCCTGATCATCATGAAAAATGGATCACGGACCGGGTATCGCTCACTTCCACATAGCGCGGTATGTTCAAGGATATGGGCGACACCAGTATTATCTTGAGGAACCGTTTTTAAACCAACTAGAAACACATTTTCATCATTATCAGATGCCAGGTGCAAGTGCCTCGCCCCGGTTTTAGTATGCACATACTCTTCTATACTGACTTTCAGCGAGTCTATCTTTTGCGTTCGCTGTAACTCAAACGCTGGATGTGGACAATTATTAGATGATGTTTCTGACATTTAAATCGTATTCCTCGTGAATTATGTATGCTCTGAAATCGGTGACAATAGCTGTACAGGCAAAAAATGGCACTGGAACAGAACAGAATTAATAAAACCTGTCCCACCTCTTTTGGGTCACCTAACAAAGGCCTTGTGTGTAGCATAAACCAAAGACGCATTAATCTAAACACGCTGAATGATCAACAGCGACTAATCGTTCACTCCCCCCCCTTCATTTAGCTCAATGGGCTTATCAAAAATATCCACTGCAGTGCGTCCTGCACAGCTTACAAGCAGACAAGACGCAAGCAGCAACAGGCACTTTATTAAAAACGCAGGATTACTCCACGGGTATTGGCCTTTTTTGGTAACTTGAAAAGTCAGGCACTACACGATCATAACTTTCCATTAATGGAGAGCTGATGATAAAGTCGGCAGAGCTTTGGTTGCATGCGATAGGGATATTCCATAAGGTCGCAATGCGCAACAGTGCTTTAATGTCTGGGTCGTGGGACATTGGTTCCAGTGGGTCCCAAAAGAAAATAAGCAAATCAACCGTCTGCTCCGATATTCTGGCACCAATCTGCTGATCTCCACCCAAAGGCCCGCTGTGCACACGCGTCACAGGCAAACCCGATGCCTCATGAATTAATGACCCCGTCGTTCCCGTAGTGATTAATTCACACTCTGATAACCGTTCTTGATTCGACAAAATCCACTTAAGTAACACTTGTTTTTTGTTATCGTGAGCTACCAACGCAACTCGTTTTATGGCGGCCATTGCCCCTCCTGGAAGTCAGATATTAAAGAACACTCTCTCTACTCAGACCATGATATGACATCAGTACCCACATGTCTCACATGTTTAGTATTGCAGGTAATTTTTGATTGCGTGGCATACCTCATGTGATAAAGTTAATATCGATTAACTGGCTGTTGGTAGCTGTTAATATTATATTTTTCGTCAACAACATTATGGAAATTATGCATGCTAGGTTTTCGGCACGAGTCACTTGGAAAAGATGGAGTCACAACTGACAGCACTGCCGTGCAATCAAGTCAAAATGCAACTCATTCAGGTGCGCCAGAGCAGTACTGGATAGAGCGGAAAAAATACCTCGAAAAAATCAAGCAGGTACCGGAGCTGCGCAAACGTTTTTTTAGCTCATTATTAGTTTACCTGCTTCGCCGCTTCTTATGGTCATTTGGCTTTTTCCCGGTGTTTCTGTCGTTCTGGCTCCCCTTAGTACTCAACCGGTTTAACCCGGTCGCAACAGTATCGAGCCTTCTTCCTAGTTTGGAGAACTTCGTTAACTCTAATCCTCAGGTACAAGCGAATACTATAGAGACGCTTTTCATCGCATGGTTTTCGGTTGGGTTTATCTTTGCGATTTTTGATTTCGTGCTTACGCCTTATAAATCACCCTACGAATATGAAGCAGATGTCCATATGCGTGCGTGGGAGGAATTACAAAATAGTAACGAAAAATAACATGGAGCGATCAATAAGTGAGCTATGTTGTCTACGCGGCGTGAGCTACATAGCGAACAAAGTGTGAAACATATTACAAATACACTATGAAACCTCTAATTCAGTTACAATCTCTTATTTTTAGCGCTACCATCAATCTAATAGGTTAATTTATTTGTTTACAGCAAACAGTATTTAAGGTGCAGTTTCTTATGGTCGATATTAGACCTCTTATTTTTGCAAACGCTCTATTTTTAATGCTTTTAGTCACTGCGGGGTTCGCTCACATTAGTGGACAAAACGAACACTCTGGAGCCCACATCCCCACAACCGACGTAAGTGAGCAAAATACCGTCAAAGCGCCGACTCAAGAAAGCCCGAAAAAGGCCACGCCACCGATTAAACCTGAAGACTCGGCCATGGTCGGTCATGCAGACAGGGAAGCGCCCGCTGCGACTGAAATTAAAGATGAAGATATTTTCGCAGATAGCGCATCACCTGAAACGATTTCATCAGCTGACAATAGCACCTCTGAAGATATCGCATCAACAGAAGCTGAAAGTCGATCATCAGCCGAAACCAATAGCAATAAACAGTCAAGCACAAGTGAAGATGCCTTGACCTCGAAGAGTACAACAGAGACAGCAGCTATTATGCCCGCTGCTATCCCCGCTGCGCCCAAAAAGGAAGAGCCAGTAACGCCTAAGCCAGAAGTCACCAAACCAAAGCCAGTTGTGACCAAACCGAAACCGGTAATAACTACAGGTACATTGGTTATCCGCTCAAACATCGAAGGCGATATGGTGCTGATAAACGGTAAACCATACGGTTCTACTCGGCTCGAAGTTGACTTGGACCCCGGAAACTATTCAATCGAAGTGGCTAAAAATGGATACTCAAGCTGGCAGAAAGATGTATCGGTCGTAAAAGGGAAAAAGCAAACCCTCAAAGCAAGACTTGAGCACTACACGACTGTCGACTACCGCAATGGCGAATGGATAAACGGTATTACTACCGGCGAAGGAAGCTATTTAGCCGATGACGGCACTCAATACCGAGGCGCCTTCCTAAATGGCAAGTTTCATGGCATAGGCAGCATTACTTATCCTGATGGAACAGAGTACCGTGGCGAGTGGTTTGAAGGTGTTATGCAGGGAGATGGAACGCTGATAACCAGCCAGGGCGATACCTTTGTTGGCATATTTAAAGATGGTGAGTTCAATGGCGAAGGAACACTGACAAAAGCCAATGGTGACATCTATACTGGATATTGGGTTAACGGTTCGTTGAACGGCCAAGGGTCATTAACAACTAAAGACGGCCTGCTCTACGTTGGCGGCTTTTCAGATAATCAGTTCCATGGCGAAGGGTCGCTGACATATCCGGATGGCCGCCACTATGAAGGCTCTTTCTCTAAAGGCCAGTTCCATGGAAAAGGAACCGAAATCTATGCGAATGGTAAAAAGTATGCAGGCCAGTTCATGGAAGGCAAATACCATGGCAAGGGCGAGCTAATGAACCCGAATGGAAGCAAGATAACCGGAACGTTTAAGTTTGGGCTACCTTTTGGCAAAGCAACACTCACAACGCCTGAAGGAGAGATATTTACTGCCAGGACAACTGAACCAGGCGTGTGCTACCGCTTGAAAAGCTATAGGGCAACCCAGTGCCCTCCCATGGAAGGCTGGTAACAGACATACAATTTTTAAAACAGATGGACAAATAGCTTATAGCGTTTAAGCGATTTGGGTGGTTTAAAAACCGAGGTTAGAAATGACAATTAAAAGTGCATTATTGGTTGATGATTCAAAAGTGGCGAGATTTGCCTTGAGTAAACTACTCGAGAAAATTGATCTTAATGTCAGCATGGCTGGTTCAGCAGAAGAGGCGCTGGACTATCTCAGCTCACATGATAACCCAGACGTTATATTTATGGATCATTTGATGCCCGGCATGAATGGTGTTGAAGCCACGAAGGCGATCAAGAGCAACCCTGATACTGCCGCCATCCCTATTATCATGTGCACCTCGAAAAAGTCTGAAGAGTTTGCTGATGAGGCAAAAGAGTTCGGCATATACAATATTTTAACTAAACCCCCTCAGCCAAAGGGTGTTAGCAACCTTCTGGAAGAACTGGGACAGGCGGTTGAACGAGGAGACCTCCCTCAAGCAGAAATATCGCCTGCAGCGGAGAGTCCAACAACAGAAGAACCCCTATCTACAGAGAGCAGCAACGTACAGGAGCATGATATGCTTAATGCGAACGTGGTGGCCCTGCCAACTGAGATGATCGAACAAGTTGCACGATCAGCAGTGAAGACCAATGTTAACAATCGCCTTCATGAGCTGTTAAGCAACCTGTTTGATGAACAGTATGACCACCTCAAGAGAATACTTGAGGAATCTAAAGCAGAGCAAGGAGAGCGCTTAAACGGCACTATAGAGTCACTAGCCACGCAGATCAATGAAAAAACCAGCGCGGTAAAAGAAGAGATTGCAGCTGAGGTTAGCTTATTTCTCAGCAACCAGTTAGCAGAGCTCAAGGCTGAAATACTCAACAATCAAGGTTCTCAAGGTATGTCTGCGGAGCAGATGGAAGAGCTTAAGGATCATATGACGTCGGTTCAGTCGATCGATACTGAGTTCTGGCAAACCCTGCAATCTGAAGCGATACAGCAAGCTCACGACATATCTCGTGAAACAGCAGAAGATATAGCACAACGCACTATCGATCTGTATACGCAAAATCAGCGCTCTGCAACCAATAAAATATACGTCATAGCACTTGCAACAAGCATTGGGGTATTCAGTGCAGGTATTGCCTTCTTGTCGGGCATGTTTTAGAACATATTAGAAGACAAAAAGCACGGAGGCGTCCGTGCTTTTTTATTTCAGTTCACTAGCTGTACAACTACTCTTCACTATTTAGTAAATCAGTCAGCTTAGCAGATCAATCAGCTTAGTTAGCGGTAGCGGCTTACTATAATAGTACCCCTGATAAGCACTACACCCATGCCCTTCAAGGAACAGCATCTGTCCCTCAGTTTCTACCCCTTCAGCCAATACCGACATATTTAGTTCATTAGCGAGCGTTATAATAGCAACCGTTATCGCCGCATCGCTCGCGTCAATACCAATATCTTTAATAAACGACCGATCAATCTTCAATGTGTCTATCGGTAGGTTTTTTAGATAACTGAGCGATGAATACCCTGTACCGAAATCATCAATTGCTAACGTTATACCTAACGCTCTAAAAGCGTCTAGCGTACTGATAACCGATTCCAGATCGCCAATCAGCATGCTTTCAGTCAACTCTAACTCTACATTACCAGGCTTAAGACCAGTCTCTTTGAGCTGGCTGGTGATAAGCTCAATTAATTTATCCGACTCGCGAAACTGGCTCGCTGAAAGGTTAATGGCAACATTTATTTGATCTGCAAACTGATCGTTCAATCGCTCGGCATCACTGATTGCCTGCTTGATAACCCACTCACCAATTTGGTCCATCAAGCCACTCTCTTCAGCAACCGGAATAAACTTATCTGGAGGTATGTATTGTCCATCATCGATCCACCGAATAAGCGCCTCAACGCCTTTTACTTTGCCCGAATTCATATCAATCTGGGGTTGGTAATAAAGCTCAAATGAACGGTCCTGTATCGCAACCTTTAGCCTCTTCTCTAAATCAAGTTGCTCAAGCGCTCTATCATTCATTTCTCGAGTATAAAACTGAAAGTTATTTCTCCCTTCTGCTTTTGCATGATACATGGCCAAGTCGGCACACCTAAGCAGATCCCCTCCATCAACGGTATCCATCGGGTGAAGGCTGACACCAATGCTTGCTGTTACAGAAACGGTATTTCCTTGAACGTCCATCGGCTGTCTTGTTTTTTCCAACAGTTTCTCAGCAAAATAAACAACCTCTTTCATATCCCGAACATTCGATAATACAACAATAAATTCGTCTGCTCCTAGCCGAGCAACCGTATCCCCATGCCCTACATAATCGGTCAGCAGCAATGAAATGTTTTTAATCAACTCATCCCCTGCTGTGTGACCCAATGAATCATTTATTGTTTTAAACTTATCGATATCCAGCATGAGAACGGCAACATAAGAGTAATTTTTGGCCGACAGGCTTATTGCCTGTATCAATCTGTCATGTAACAAACGCCGGTTAGGTAAGCCTGTGAGGCTATCATAAAAGGCGAGCTGTTCGATCTTGTCTTGAGCCTGCCTTAACGCTGAGTAGTCCTCTGAGGTTGACACATATTGAGTAATAGCACCACTGTCATCCTTTATTGGCGAAATAGTATCCATAGACCAATACTCTTCGCCACCCTTCTTCCGGTTTAAAAATTCGCCCTTCCACTTTCTACCATTATTCAGGTCATTAAATACCTTTAGAAATTTCTCTGACTCCCCTTTGCTACTGCACAAAACTGACGGAGACTTCCCTTTTATTTCATCTAATGTATAACCAGTAAGCGTTGTAAAGCGGGGGTTAACGTATTCAATACCCCCACCGGCATTCATAATCGTCACGGCATCAGTACTCTGATCAACAACACTTGAAAGTAAACGAAGCCTTTTCTCGGCGTCCAAGCGAAGGCGCTCAGCATTGATGTTACCAAATGCATAACTCAAGTCCTCCGACAGGTTCGTCAATAACTGAGCCAGCTTTGTGTTGAATATATTTTCTTGTGAAGAGTATATAACCAGAACAGAGCAAACGTCTTGTCCAACAAAAATTGGAACTGATGCAACGGAGTTAAACCCTCTTTTCAGTGCTTCCACTTTTAAAGATTGAAAACCTTTTTCGTTACTCAGGTTATTTATAAAGATAACTTTGCGTTCATTGATGGATCTTACTACTGGCCCCTCCAGATATCGCTCTATATCCAAGTCGATGTTTAAGTTTTCTACATACCCTTCGTTGACCCCTGAATGGCAAATCGGTAGTACCTTTCGATCTTCCAGGTCGCCAATCCAGCCGAGCAAAAAACCACCCTCTCCTACGGCAAGGTCGCATATTTTTTCAGAGAGCTTGCGCCGATCTTTGATTCTCGTAATGGCCCGGTTTGATAGAGTAAGCAGTTGATATAGCTGATTAAGTTGGTTAATTTTTCGCTGTGACAGCTGGCGGCGGGTTAAGTCTCGCCCCACCGCCAATACGACTGAGCGCCCGTTCAAATGAATGTGTTTTAACGCAACCTCTACAAAAATCGTAATATTGTCTGAACGCATCGCGTTTACCTCAAACTTAATGCGCTTCTCAGTCTGTAGTGTCTCTCTAACCCGTTGCTCAACCATACCAAAGTCATTCGGATGGATTGTTTTTAAATGCATACCAAGCATATCAGCACGGTTATATTTCAATGCAGCAGCACCTGAGGTATTTACATCTAGATACCTCATCGACTCTGGGTCTAACACGTATATTCCTTCGAATGCGTGTGCTGAAATACTACCTAATAACCCATCAACTGGCCCTGAGTCATCATGGTTGACAGCCTCTTTTCCAGTCTTTAGCAGTTTTCGAATTTCACGACGCATCGAGGGGCTAAGTACGATAGCCGTAACCAGCACACCCATAATCGCAACTGGGAGGTTTAGCTGTAGAGAATACTCATGGGTACTGATGGTATAGACAATAGGAACAAAACAGAGCGCAACGACTAGCAAAAACAAGGTCGACAAAACCGGCTGGTGATATTTTGCACTAAGGAAGTATTTAAAGAAAATAAAGGCTAAAAAAAGCCACAACGTGGCAGTTCCGACCTTAAACAATATAAGTAATTCAATCCCCATCAATACCAACGTAACCTGTGTGCTCTAATAAGCTTGAAAAAGCGTTAATTTATACCTGATGAGACCTTTGCACGACGTTATGAGCGAAGCAAAGACAAGGCAAAAAATGACGAAAAAGCGCAGTTTATACGTAATAAGTCCCGGTCGACCCAGGAGAGCGCACAATTTTGAGTCATTTTTTAACGCGGTATTTGTAAGCGCAATAGTCGTGCAAGAGTCTCCTGATATATAGCGTAGTTCAGGTTACGTCCTATGTCGCCCAGGTAACTAAAATTGTAGATAAATCCCTTAACACCTATTGAGTATCGCTTGCGGCTATAGGTAAGACTTTTTTAAACGAACCCAGTACAAAACCCGCTTAACCAGCAACGCAACAAAAGGAAACTCAATAAGCAAAAGAAGATAAGTCACAGCTGGAAAGTCAAAAAACAAGGCATAGACAATAGCAAAGCCGATTGCCGAGTCCAGTTGATCCATGGCGATAAACCAGAACGCTCCCTGATCTGGCGCGCCCCCAGGCGGAATCCCTAGCTTTCTTTTTAGGTAGGAGTTTGGCAGCTCCAAAATAACATAGCCAAGCCCTAAACAAAGGCCTAGCAGAGTTAACGAAACATCAGGTAATGAAGATGATAACGAGCCAGGTTGAACGCCCCCCAACATACCTAACAGAAGCGCGCCAGGAATCGTTACCAAGGGCATAACAACAACACCTCTCCAGGTTTTGTTCTTACCAAAAAGCGCTTCGTTTATCGGTACTTTCAGCGATGGTAACCAGTCATTCGCGACAAAGAACATGTGCGCAACACCGCCTATTACAATTGGAAGCGTTAGCCACAGCGCAACAATGGCGCTTTCGTATATTGTCGGGGAGTTAAGCGTACTAATACTATCTATCAAAACATTATCTCAAAAAGTAAATATTTGTCGGTATTGTTCAGTTTGTTGATAGGCAGAACAATCAACCAAACAAACCCGCCAGAAAAAACACCAACGCACCACCAAACACCAGGCTTACAATGACATTGATACTTGAAAATTTAAAAAACGGCCCGTTGTAAATCATAAGGAAGCAGGCCACCGGGTAAATGACGCACAATAGAGCCATTACGATGGCTAGACCGATAAACCAAGAGAGTATGTAGGCACCACCCAAAATGAAATTCAACCAAAATACCGGCATACCTAAGTACGCAAGGTTCCCGTTTTCATCTTTTACATTACCCGACTGATTGAACACCGACAGCCGCAAAATTCCGCAGCACAACACCAGTATGATCAGCATTCCTTCAAAGACGCCGTTGAACCCCCAAAAATAGAGAATGAAACCCGGCACGATGAGGTAATCCAACACGTCAACAAAACTATCAAGATAACGTCCGAATTCACTTTCATAGCCAAGTTTTCGGGCCAAAATTCCGTCAAATGCATCAATCAACATGGCGATATAGAGCAATGAAAGTGCATACGCAATTTGATGCTCAAACGCAAACCACAAACTTCCTGCTGCCACCCAAACGCCACTTAAAGTCAGCCAGTCAACGGGATTTAATGACACAATCAATAGTGGCTTTTTCATAGCATTTTTCTCAGCTTTGCCCGATCTATTTTACTGTTATGGCGACTGTCTACAGGTAACTTATCGAGGCAGACAATACCCGTTCCCACTAAACCTTCATCAATCAATAATCCCATAACCAGATGTTTTAGTTTGATCTCTGCATGTTCTATTTGAGTTGATATATCAATCGTTGAGTAACGTTCTACCTGCTGAACTTGCTCACGCTCAAAGACCAAAACAGGCTTGTTGTCAGGTGTATTTTGAATCAGGGCAGACCGTTTTACCCCTGGAATGGCATCAACTTTACTTTCAATGATGTAGGTAAATACCGGTTTTCCATTAAAATGTATGGAGTCGGACATTCGGCCCATCAACCAAATGCTCCCTTTCTCATCAAGCTTGGCTAAGTCCCCTGTTCTATGCCAGACGCTGCCATCAGCACAATGAATTTTGTTCTCTTTAGTCGCTTCAGGGTTATCAACATACCCTTTAAGCACATGCTTACCCTTAACGACAAGCTCCCCGACTTCACCCTGAACACAATAATAAGGTGCCAACGTATCGTCAGTGATCTGGCCTGGATCTTTCGGTAACTTAACGATCAACACCTCGGATTGATGTGCAGGCATACCAACCAGGTAACCTTCATGTTGCTCTAAAGCCACCTTTGCTGTTTCAACACTGGCAATGGGCTCAGCTTCTGTAGAACCATAGACAACGCGGCTGACTGCTCCTGGAAATGCCTCATTAAGTTTTCTCGATAGCTTCGCAGTCACGGGAGCTCCGCCTAGACTAATACTGTTAAGTGACAACGCCACCGTTGATGAAGATGCGTTCGCCAATGCCGCATCTGCAACCTTCTCTATGAATGCAGGGGCCCCACTCAATCGAGTAACATTTGACTCCAGCAGCTGGCGTAATACCAAATAGCCATCAGCACTTCCGGGAGCCGAAAATTCTATAGCAGGCAAAACACTAGGCATTCCGCAGCAAAGGTTATGCAATACAACTACCGGCAGCGAAGTCATATCAATGTCTTCTGCTGAATCCTGCCAGTGATCCCTAATGGCAATGTGTTGCTGTATCAAGCTATCGTGAGTCCGGTCAGCACCTTTTGGCCTGCCGGTACTCCCAGAGGTAAAGGATATTAAGCCTCTATTACCCTGTTTGATTTCAGCACAAGGCATTTCCTCCAAACTGGAAGGCGTAACACCTTCAAGTAATAAGTCGAGTGTCTTTATTCCTAACAACGGGCTATCAGCCGAAATGCAACGCCTTCCCCAAAACGCAGGAAATAGCCAACGGAAACGTAATAGAGAAGAGGTTGCGACAATCATACTGGCATCGCTCTCCTCTAATGCATTAAGCATTTTTTTAGCCCCCATACCTGTATCTATAAATACAGGGACCATTCCTTCAGCCAAAAGCGCGACAACCAGTGCATAAAGGTTGATGCAGGGCTTAAACATCACCACTACTCGATCCTGCTTTTTTAACCCCTCTCGATTAAGCAGAGATCTAAGTTTGGCTACTCTATCTCCAAGCTCTCCAAAAGAGATCTCTTCAAAATGAGTGATTTTTTGCGCTCGCACCTCATGCGGAATATTCAGCGCAGTAACAAAAGGCTGGCGCTTTGCATGCCGGAGAATAAGGTCAGCGAAATTTCCGGATTCAGGTACCAAAGATGGAACAATCGCGTGCATTACGACTCCTTATAAACCTGCATTGCTATACATCTAACGCTAACCTTATAGCGTCTTCGAAAATAACGCATACTCATGTGACCAGTCCCCTGGTTGTGAGAAAAATAACCGCCCTACTCGTGCAGAAGGGTTGTCTTCTCGTACTAACGTTGCACCACCTAGCTCATAGCTAGCTTCAGACCACTGTGTCAGCAGATAGCTCATGACCGAGAACAGCCCACTTTTCCTGTAGGCAGGACTAACACCACCGCTTTTACCCAATACTTTAGGATGTTCTAAAAGTTTAAAATGATCGTTGTAGCGTATTTGGCTCGCTTCCACTTTCTTTGGTGAAGATTGCTTTAATAAGGGGGAGTAATCTGGGAAGGCAACAAAAAAACCTGCGATGTTACCTTCTGCATCCGTTGCCAATACAGAAGCCTTTGGACAAAAGCGATAAGCAAAGCCTTCGCCAAAGGCCTTTTCAAAAGCTTCAAATGTAATTCCGCTATAGGCAAAGTTATCTTTAAAGATCTCATCTACATTAAGAAAGATTTCCGGTAGATGGTTCAACCAGTACTCTGGGGTAAGGCGACTAAATTTAATACCTTGCTGCTCCAGTTTGGCCACCTCTTTTGACATCAGTGGCGCAGACTTCTCTGCACGATTGTCCAGCCGCCCAAACCAGCTATAGAAACGTTTACTGACACCATACCCTAGCTTCTCCATCAATTCTGGATAATAGCTGGGGTTATACGGTTCACCAGGAAAGTAACCATTTTCATGATGGCTCATTCTAATGCGATATAAGCCAAACGTGTTAAAATTTATTGGGCCGTAAATCACATCTGCACCACATGCTCTGGCCCACCTCTCAAAACGTTCGAAAAGCGCCTGATTAGCTTCCAGTTGATTATCACACTCCCAAAAGCCAAAGTACGCAGCTCGCTTACCGTCTATTAATTGATCCGGATTATAAAATCCTGCGAGGCGAGCACAATTTTTTTCAGTATCAACCCACGCTTTGCCACTACCAAAGAAACTATTCTCGGTCGAGAATAGTGTCCGTATATAGGGTTCACTTTCCTTTATCCAGAAGTCATCTGACGCATAGACTTTTTCCGCAATGCTGAAAAAGGACGCTGGCAGTTGGCTGGCTGTATTCCATTCACTCATTAAACTGTCTCAGTTGTTGTATCTAACCTTTGTATAGTGCCCTTAGCACCATCCATTTTTACTCGCTCGCCATCGTTGATAATTTTGGTAATACCAGGAATATTAACGATAGCCGGAATACCCAGCTCTCTCGCGACAACCGCAGAATGAGAAAGTGTTGAGCCGCGCTCGACCAACAACCCACCCGCCGTTGGGAATAGTGGCGCCCAACCTGGATCAGTCCTAACGGTGCACAATATTTGTCCATCCAGGCTAAGCTCATCTTCTGGCGAAAATATCAGCCTTACCGGTTGCTCCACAATTCCAGGGTAACAACCAAGCCCCGATAGCTCGTCACTATCGGCATCCAGAGCTTCGTGACCGCCTTTGTATTCATAACTATTGTGATGATAAACAGGCCCCCAGGTACTAAAGTGATGAGGGAGTTCTTCCTGCTCGTATGAGGCAAACTCTTTTTTGCGCAGTTGTGCAAGGTCATTAAGGGAAGATACGCTCCTGCCTTCCATATAGGCATCAAGTTCTTCAACGGTGAGATACAGAATATCTCTCGCTTCATCAAGCTGCTTATCCATTTGAAGCTGACGACCTATCTCAATATAGATATCACGATAAAGTCCGAACATACGGGTTCTTGCCAGACGCATATTTTCACGATGTTTAATCGCATCACGCAGCTTCGCCAGATGAACCTTAAATGTGGCCAGTTTTTTAGCACCTAACTGTTGTTCAATCTTGCCGAAGGCCTCTTGCTCTGCCTCCTGCCTGAACGCCGTTTCGTTACTGGAAAGGGTTTCTTCGCTCAGGTCTTCCCGGCTTAAGAAGTTTTTCAGTACTGCAAACATAAACGACGGGTCTTGGCGAAGGCTCACAGATTCAAGCTTCAACTCACCAATCGTTCGATCACCGTACAGCTCGATATACTCAAGACATTGAAGATAAAACTCTGGAGACTGAACCTGAATAGCATCAAGAAGATATTGATTTTCAGTGCCGTTAATAAGTGCTTTAAGCGACTTATCAGACCGAACAAAGCTACACATACGAAGGAGCATTTTAGTCGGCTCTGTGCTTTCTATTCCTTCTTCGCCCGACAGCAAGTTGTTTTGCACAACTTCGGCGTTTTCAATGCCAACCTTTGTGAGACAGCTATTCACTTTTCCGTTATAAATCATCACGTAAAAGTCATTAACAATAGGGGTTGTCCAGCGATTCAGCAGGTTGTTATCCAGCTGCTTGGTCAACGCCATCAGTTCAGCCATTTCCAATGTATGCAGCTGAGTACGTGGAATCGCATTGTACTCCCGCTGAAACATCGCCTTGAACTGATCAACCAAGCTGCCCATTCTTACAAAATGGCTCAGCAGAATGATCAGAGCTTTCAACATGCCGGGCAGTTTTTTTAACTTCTGAAAAGCGGAAAGATGTGTGTCCTGGATCATATCAACAGGGTCTTGTAACCCCATCATTCTTTCCATCGCTTCTTTATTAGTGCCAAATGATGGAAGAAACAGCAACCCTCGATACCAGTTGTTGATGTTGTAGTACACTCGTCCTTTTATGAGGCCCAACATATTACGTAACATACCTTGATTTTTCTGAATCTCTTTTTCAGAGATTCCCATCAACCGCATCGTTTGTTCATACACAGTTGCGTAGGCACGATTGGCAAAACTAAATGTCAGAGGTGTTGTTACCCCACAGTAGCTTTCCTGGATGTTTGAGTTATCCCATACAATTCTATCCCCTTTAGGCTTTTCTGGTGGCGGCATAGAGGTGACAGGTCGTGTTTGAAGAATATAGATCACGCCACTTTCAACAGTCCACTCGATGTCTTGTGGAAACAACCGCGCTTCCGCGATGCTTTTGCCTGTACGTATAAGCTGCTTCACTTGCTCGTTGGTGAGACACGCCTTATTTTTTAACGCTTCGGGAACAGGCTTTTCTATCGTCCCTAATCCCCTTTCCTCGTCAAATACCAACTGAATATCTTTTTCATTAATAGTAGATTCGACCTCTCTGGCATCGAGAGAGGCGGTATATTCATCGGTACTGCAAAGCCCGGACACAATACCTTCTCCGGCCCCATAACACGCAGAAATTAATCCCTGGTCACGACGACCATTAATGGGGTGAGCGGTAAACATTACCCCGGAAACTGACCCGAATATCATTCGCTGGACAATAACAGCAGCTTTTATATTTCTGTAATCAATATTATGGTGTAAACGATAGATCAGCGCACGCTCAGTAAATGCGCTGGCAAAAACACTTTTTACCGAGTGGGTTATTGCATCAATACCCTTTTGAAATAACTCTGAGTCCATTTGGCCGGCAAATGAAGCGGATGCTGCATCTTCGCCAACTACCGAAGAACGCACTGCATAGAAATCTTCGACTCCATTAGGCATTGTCGCGAGCGACTCGCTAATTTGCTCTTCCAGGGCGCATGGCAACACCCCGGATAAAAGTTTGTTCCGAATCTCTTCAGATACTGGACCGACATTTTGATCAGATAATGTTTTTAGCTTCTCATCTATCCAGTCACCCAATTTGTTTTCAGATACAAAGCCGTTAAAAGCTTCCGTAGTGATAACAAACCACTCGGGTACATTAAACCCGTTACGGGTTAACCACGCCATCTGGCTGGCTTTCCCGCCTAGTGTGTTTTCGCTAAAGCTTGACGCTCCTTTTGAGGAAAGGACATAGCCTAAACCTTCACTTTGAACTGTCATATTATCGTTACCCAAACCGTTTCTGTTAAAGCCAAGCCGCGACCTATGGCCGGAATTTGGCATTAGCTTTTATCATTAATACATTAATACCCCGAACTTGAAGCATCCAAGGTAGTCGCGTTTATTGCTCGCTATTTACAAGCCCGCTCAATCTCTATTTCCAAGAGACGCCTAAATGAGCTGTGCACGCGTTCCATAAACTTATAATGTCTAAAGGTATGAGCCATCGCATACAACGACATTCGGGTGACTAACAAATCAACAATACAAAGGCTAAACCCGTCTCTCCAGCCCGCTGCATCAATCTCTACACCGGTGTTTTTCTCAAGCTCTAGTCGATGATACTCAACAAGTTCATCGATATCCGCTCGAGTGAAATCTCCGGTCAGTGTAAACGCCATCAACTCTGCCACATCATATTGAGGCAGGTGAACAGTCGCCAATTCCCAATCGTAAGCGCATAACCTCAACCCGTCTGACGTTTTTCTGAACGCTATATTACGCGGGTTGAAATCGTTGTGGATAAGTGTTTTTGGCATACTTTCCAAGCGATCCCACAGTTTAGGCATCGCCTTAACCAAGTCGCGGTAACGCACCAGGTCATCATCAGAAAACCACTCGGGAAACTCTTCTCTTGCATGAACACCGAGCATTTCCCAAAGACGCTGCTTCTCAACTCTCGACTCCTTAGTCGGTGCGTCGATAATCCACGGCTGCTGGCGAAGCTCTTCCTCACGGCCAAACCAAATACTATGAACTTCTGAAATGCCTTTGATTGCGGCTTTAATATGCTCATTTGTCCAGCCAGTCACGTCATCTGCACTGTCCATCAGAACCATATCCGTCATCAACTCTTCTACAATCAGGTACGCCTCACGCTCCTCATTTTCGTAAACACCATAAACCAAAGGGGAGTTTCGCGTAAAACGAGGGTCTTTTTGAGTCATCACCGCAAGCTCCCGCTGGTGACATCCACGGAATCCTAGCTGATCTTTATATCGATTATATTCCTGCGCTAAACGTGGGTCACACATTGCAGCCATGCTATTTAGCATCATGATGACCTCTGCATCCAAAGGCTTAACTTTTACCATTACATCCTTTGTTTCTTCCTTCCCCAGATCATTTTGCAGAGACAGAGAATAAGGAAAATGCCCCAGTATTTTGTTCACCTTATGGGCAGTTAATTCAGTGATAATACTGCTGCCTTTGGATTCGTGAACAATCGGCTCTGCAGTTCCGACAGTGAGGTGTTCACTTTCAAATTGCTTGCGCATGATACGCTGGAAAAACTGCGGATTTAAGTCGCCTTGCTTGAGTGTATCTACGGGTCTGTTTCGACCCAAGCGCTCGTGAGCACTTGCGAACTGGCCACTAGCAATAGCTGATAACGTCGACAAATCAAGTGCAAGACAGTAGCCACAAATAATTTCTGCAAGACGCGCCGCTTTCCCAGGCCCTGCACACCCCAACAGCTCCAGGCATTCGCGTTGCTGGGTAAGACTTGTTCCGCCGCCCACTGTTCCAATTACCAGGCTAGGGAGGATCATGCTTGCGTACACTGAACGACCGTCATCGGTCAATTCCAAATGAAACTGCCCTATCGATGATTCATGAACGCAGGCAATATCTTGCCCGGTCGCTGTAAACATCGCCCCAATAACGTTGGCTATGTTGATGTTAATTCCAACCATACCGGCACCGATACTTCCAGTAACAAAGTTCTGGTAGGCTTCAACCAGCTGTTTGGGCGTCACTTTGAGTACGCGTTCGGTATGTTCGGCAGGCAGTATGCACTCAGCCATCACCTTAACCCCGCGCCCCTTAAGAAACGATTGATAGGTGACTTTTTTGTCGTTCGACAGGTTGGCCTCAATCATAAAGTTTTCAAACTTTAGTGATTCAAATTGCTTCATTTGCTCCATGACCCAAAGACATGCTTGCCAGGTACATGTAGTCGTCATATTTTGGCCAGCCGCATCGCCTGTTTCATACACAAAATGAACATGCACGGCCTTGCCAAATACTTGAGGTTCCACCTCTTTCAAGTCAGCATAGTTGGAGAAACGCTTAGTCTGTTCTTTAATTTCGTTGAAGTGACTTTCTATCCAGTTAGCGAAAAATAGAGCATCCTGCATGTTGCTCAATACAAACAGTGGTACACGCAGCATTCTCTGCCCCAGCACCTTGGTATTTACACCACCGCACCGCGAAAGCACCGTGGCTCCTCGCGTTGCAGAAGCCACTAACGCACCTTCCGATGTAGCCATTGGGGCATACATCAGGCCATTCACGTTTTGGCCATTGATTAAAAGAGGACCAGCTACCCCCACGGGGACTTCTACAGAGCCAATAAACGCCTCAATGTTACTCATCAATTTATTGGCATCAAAGCTGTTTTTCTCTACAGCCGTTAGCTCTGCATCCGTGTTTTCCCTGATAAAAGCCAAACGTTCCAATCTCGCTTCTTCGCTATAGACTCCGCGAGCAGGTACCTTAGGCAGTGTAAGGGCATCGTAAAGAGGTTGATCATCGGCCTTGCTACTCTCTCGATGTATTTGATAAAGAACCTGCCAAAGGCAGCTGGCATTATCAGTCTCTGGAACAACAGTTTTTACTTCAAACAGTTGTAAGCGTCCATTTTCCGCGCTTACCGTTTGGGGAGTGATACTGGCAATGCTAAGGTGGGTATCGCATAGAAATTCGCCATCAATAAATACTTTGGGGTCTTCAAGGAACAGGCCAAGGCAGGATTCATCAAAATATTCAGATGATTCAACAATGAATGTTAGACCGTTAGGAGTAATGGTTAAAATATCGCCAGACAGAACCTCTCCTGACTTCGTAAAAGAGAGCATTCCCTGGTGGGCAGTATTGTTAATATATCGCCCAAATTCTTGAGTATTAGGTAGCATTTAATCGCTACTCCTTCTATTTATATAAAACAACATAATCGAAACGTTAAGACGCTCGGCATTAATTAAAAATGTGCATAGCATCTCTTCTACAAGTAATAGTGAAAGCAGCAACACTTACATGAGGGTTAACGTAATCCCCCGGTTGACAAATACACTGACCAATACCACCAAATACCCTAACAACGTACCAAGAGCGACAGCCATCTCATTCTTCTCCCGCCCTTTTTCTGTCGGCTCAGCAATAAAACTTAATAAGCTTTTTAGGCATAACAGCAACACAATCGCCAGAACAACTAATGCAGGCCAGTACCCAGCGCCTCCTACCTGAAGAATGATGAAGCATTGAGTAGCAATCATTCCCAACACTAATGAAATAACCAATATAGCAGCGCCTTTTGCACCAAATATTTTTGAGTATGAGTCAACCGTATCTCGTTCTTCTTCTGGCCCTCTGGTTTTTCGTGTGATTTCAAAAGCAAAACCACTAATAAATGCCAGAAAACCCAACGCAATAACTTCATTGCTTAAAGGCGCGCTGGGGCGTCCCATTTGAACCAGCCACCACACGATAAAAAACATCACGATCATATGAGAAAAGGCATACAACGTTAGACGCTTCTCAAGCCATTCACCGCAGAAAAATTCCTTCCCCATTAAACATGTCCAACCAAAAACCATTAACCAGGCAAACATTGTCGGCCCCACTGCACTGGCATTGGTTGTCTGCACAGAGTCAAGAATAAGTGAATAAGTGATTTGCAGCGCAATTGCTGCCAGGGCCAACCCTTTCAGGTGGTTTAGGGTGATCAAGCCACTTTGCAGTACCCGCTGTGGATGGTTAAGCACATCAAGCTCATAGTCTTTGTGCTCATCAAATATACGAACCACCAAAAAAAAGCTCCAAGTGATCAGGCACCCTACAATATCAATGAGAGCTAACGAAACAGCACCTTCGGTTGAGGAATAGCGAGCGATTACCGCAGCAGTCAGATACAAAATAAAAAAAAGCAGTGCATTTACAAATGGGAAACGTTCATCCATCCATGCTTTGATTCTAGTCGCTAAGGGAGATTCAATCGTTACTGAATTAGGGTTCACTTATTAAGTCCTTTGCTTGCTGATATAGAGTTATCTGTTGGTGCAGAGCCGTCACTTGCGGGAACAGACATTGGTACGATGGCACTAGTTTAGTATTTCGAATCAAACCGTGTCGTTCACAAGTGTTTCTTTTTGTAACATTATGCCACCAACAAACTTTATTGTGCATATGTACCATTATTTTTTTATAAAATATTACATTTGTGCACATTTTTATTAATAAAACGATCAAAGGGCGACCAGCTTTATGGCATGGTATTTTATCTGGTATAATTCTCCGCATTCTTAACCTCCTTCTGACTTAGATAACCTAGTCACCACCCATCAGAAACCCTGGCTAACCTCTCATGAATCAGCTCTTTGTAAACAACCTGACCGTAATTGATTTTTCATACCTGCATACCGAAAGAGGGATTTTAGGCGAGAGCTGGATCGTTGACATAGAGTTGGAAGGCGACCTGGACGAACAAGGTATGCTGTTTGATTTTGGTGATGTAAAAAAGAAAATTAAAAACATCATCGACCATGAAGTCGATCATAAATTTGTTGTTCCGGCAGCTCATCAAAGCATTAGCATCAACACACAGGGCACCCTTGCCAAGGTTGTGTACAACGCGCCTAGCGGCGAGCAAATTATTCATCATTCGCCATTGGAATCCCTTACCCAAATAAAAGATGTAGAGATTAGTAAAGAGAACATATCTGCTTATTTGTGCGATAGAATACTTCATCAGCTCCCCTCCAACGTGAAAGGCATTTGCATTCAATTAAGGGAAGAGGTTATTAAGGGTGAGTTCTACCACTACAGTCACGGACTTAAAAAACATAAGGGTAATTGCCAGCGCATTGCACACGGCCACCGCTCCACAATCAATATATATAGAGATGGTAAGCCAGCCCATGACCTTGAAAAGCAGTGGGCTAGCATCTTTGAAGACATTTACATCGGAACAGAGAGTGATATTGCAGGTAACCCGTTAATCAATGGGCACCCCCATACCCATTTTGCCTACTCTGCCATTCAAGGTGACTTTGAACTGATAATACCCTCCCGCCAGGTGTATATAATCAAAACCGATTCAACTGTTGAGTGGATCGCAACACATATTTCAGAGCAATTGAAAGCTCAATATCCGACCAGTCAGTTTAGAGTCAAGGCATTTGAAGGCGTAGGCAAAGGGGCCATTGCCGAGCGGTAATATGGCGGCAAACCAGGGCCTGCATCGCACATCTGTGATGCGCGGATACAAACCTCCTCAGCGGTTTTTATTTAAGCTATAATGGCTCCCTTTTTTTATTACATGGTACCAATCATGAAAGTCTGTGGTGTTGAATTAAAAGGCAATGAAGCCATTATCTGCCTTATGTCCCTGTCTGATGGTTTAATAGATCTTCCTGATTGTCGAGTGCGCCGACTCACTCTCGTTGACGTGAACAGTAGAGATCAATTAATAGACTTTCAGTTTGCATTTGCAAAGCTAATGGAAGACTACAAAGTTGACAAAGTCATTATTCGACAAAGGCCAACCAAAGGTAAATTCTCAGGAAGTGCAAACGGCTTTAAGATGGAAGCAGCCATTCAATTGTCGGACGGCTTTGAGGTAGAAACGCTATCGGCAACAGAAATAAAGGAACAGCTTAGCCACAACCCTATACCCATCCCGTTCACAAGCACCGGATTAAAAGCGTTTCAGGAACCAGCCTTCACAACCGCATTTGCAGCTATTTCTCGCAAGAAGTAGCCCTACTCTCATACAGTGCCCCCTCTCACAACGTGAGAGGGCTCCGCTAGCCTGGCAACCAGACCCACGCATAAAACATCAATAACCACGAAAACCAAGCCATAGACAGCTGACCCAGCTTTGCGCGTAGAACTGCCGAGCAAAGGCCATACATCAGGCGAAAAAAAACCTGAAACAAGGTTTCAGGTTTTTTGGAATAATTGGCGTCCCCAAGGGGAGTCGAACCCCTGTTACCGCCGTGAAAGGGCGGTGTCCTAGGCCTCTAGACGATGGGGACCCGGAACTTTCTATCTTGTCGATGACATAAAATTGGTGGAGCCATGCGGGATCGAACCGCAGACCTCAACGCTGCCAGCGTTGCGCTCTCCCAGCTGAGCTATGGCCCCAATCTGTCATCGGGGCCGTATATTATTGAGTTACCTTCGATGAGTCAAGCATTTTGCTGATCTAATTTGTTTATACTTCGATCTGCGCTAAAACAGCCTGATATTCCTTTTCTACTCGCTTAGTTTCTTTCTTGGAAAAGCCCCCCAACAGGTTTAAAGCATACCGCAAGCGTGCTCTTGTCATGTCTGGGCCTAGCAGATTCATTGAGTCCATTACTGACCATGAGTTTGGCGTTCCGGCAATAGCGACAAACACAGGGAAGTTGAAATCCCCCATTTTCAACTCCATCGCCTTTGAGAGTGCTTTTATATCAGCAAATATATTCTCTTTCGTCCAATGGCGTTGAGCCTCCAACTTCCAAAGGGCAAACTGTAATACTCGCTTAACCTGCCCTTCGTCCAGTTTATTATGAGCAAAATCATCCGCAGAGAGGTTCAACATTCCCGAAAACATAAACCCCGCCAAAGGAACAACATCACTGAATGTGTCTACTCTTCCTTTAACATGCGGAATAAGCGGTGCCATTCGCTCGGCATTAAATGCCCAGTTTTGTAACCTTAGAGAGAACTCTTCGTCGGAAAGGTTTTCTCTAATCCATAAACCATTCAACCAGCTCAGCTTTTCGACATCAAAAATAGGCCCACCAAGCGACACTCGAGATATATCGAAATGGCTAACCATCTCTGATAAGCTGAATTTCTCGCTCTCGTCTGGCATTGACCATCCCATTCGTCCCAAGTAATTAACCACAGCCTCAGGCATAAAACCCATCCGCTCATAATAGTTAATACTGGTAGGGTTTTTGCGTTTACTTAACTTGCTTTTGTCAGGATTCCGCAACAGCGGCATATGGCACAACACCGGCATATCCCATTCAAAGTACTGATAGAGCAACTGGTGCTTGGGTGCAGAGTTAATCCACTCTTCCCCACGTATTACATGGGTGATATCCATAAGATGATCATCAACCACGTTAGCCAAGTGATAAGTAGGCATGCCGTCAGATTTTAGAAGTATTTGACAGTCAACCTGAGACCAGTCAATCTCTATTGTTCCCCTAAGCATATCTTCGATAAGACATGTCCCCTCGTCAGGAACCTTCATTCTGATAACGTAGGGATCTCCAGCATCCAACCGGGACTTAACTTCATCCTCTGACAGCTCAAGATCACCCTTAATACCGGGGTTTAGGCCTGCGGCTTTTCGTTCTTCACGAATCTGATCCAGCTCTTCTGGCGTTCTAAAACAATAAAACGCATGCCCTTTTTCAACCAATTGCATTGCATACGCTTTGTAATCATCTTTCCGCTCGCTTTGGCGGTAAGGGCCTTTAGGGCCACCCACATCAGGCCCTTCGTCCCAATCTAGCCCCAACCAGCGTAAAGCGCCTAAGATATCCTGCTCAGACTCCGCCGTGCTGCGAGCCTGATCAGTGTCCTCTATTCGTAATATAAACTGTCCACCGTGCTGGCGAGCAAAACACATATTGAAAAGTGCAATGTAGGCAGTTCCTACGTGAGGATCGCCTGTTGGAGAAGGCGCAATACGAGTACGAACAGTCATAAAATGAATATCTCTCTGTAGATGACTTAAAAAGGGGCTATTATACGCAAAAACCCAGCGCGGACATCATTAAAATAACCACGCAACGGCATACAGCTCATATTCGATAGTAGCTTCGCTCAGATCAACCCAGGATTTGACAGAGTAGTATGCGAGCGGTGCCTCAAGCCAGTTAACACTGGCATTAATCTGCTACAAACGGATTACTTCTTCTCTCTTCTCCGAACGTTGACATTGGCCCATGCCCCGGAATGAACGACGTATTGTTGCCAAGAGGCCAAAGGTTGCTTTTAATCGAGCGGATCAACGTTGCATGATCGCCTTTTGGAAAATCCGTTCGCCCGATTCCACCATGAAAAAGCACATCCCCCACTAATGCCAGCTGTGCGTCACTGCTATGGAATACAACATGCCCTGGAGTATGACCTGGGCAATGAACAACATTTAACGTTTCATCACCAACCGTCACCAGATCACCATCTTTCAACCACCGGTCAGGTGTAAACGTCTCGACAGAAGGAAAACCAAACATCTGACTCTGCTGAGGCAGCGCGTCAATCCAGAATTTGTCTTCTTTGTGAGGTCCCTCAATCGGCACGGCATATTGTTTTGCCAGTTGAGCCGTTCCACCTGCGTGATCTATATGGGCGTGAGTCAAAAGAATTTTTTCCAGCATTAACCCTTCTTTATCCAATACCGCGGTAACTCTACCCAAGTCGCCTCCTGGATCAACAACTGCGGCCTTTTTTGATTGATCGCACCACAGTACAGTACAGTTTTGTTCAAAGGGTGTCACAGGTACAATTTGATACTTAATAGCCATTCAGTTCTCTCTATCCAATATAGTTATTAGCGGTTTCTATATAGTTTTTAGCGGTTTTTATAAACGTGATTTAGCGTGACTATATCAAAAATGGCATCCAGCGAAAAACTACTACTCGTTGGCCACTCACTGCCGTGCTATACTTCGCGCCGCACGCCTGATCTGAGCCCTCTTGATTCATCTACAGCCTTAACAACGAAGATTTTTGAATGATCCAGTATTTCACAATAGCACTACGCAACATGACTGTTAACCGCGTAAGCTTATTTACCAAATCAATCGCAGTGACACCGTTAATCATTGCGCTTGCTGTAGCTCTCAGTTCAGCTTCGATAAAGGCCGACGATAAAAACCCTCAAAGCATTAACGTCCTTAGCTCAATCAAGCCCATTCAATTAATCGCAACGGCTATTGTTGGAGACTTGGGTCACTCCAACCTGCTTCTGCCTCCGTCTGCTAACCCTCATCACTATCAGTTAAGACCCTCACAAAGGGCACGCCTTAGCAATGCAGATTTGTTCATATGGGTTGGCCCAGAGCTTGAGCTATTTCTTGTGAAAGTACTTCAAAGCAGCGGAGTAAACCAGCTGCCACTCACAGCCGCACTCAAACTACAGCAAGACTCTACCGAGAACCACTCTTCAAGGCGCGACACTTTAGAGCACCACGAACACAGCCACAATCATGAGAATGGTTACACTAGCGCGTTTGACCCTCATATCTGGCTGAATCCGGCATACACGCGCAGCATTGCCGAGTCTATCTATAACGAGCTTTCTACCCACTACCCTGCGCATCAAATACGGCTACGGGAAAACACAGATACGTTTTTAGCTCGTCTCAAAACGTCAGAAGAGCAAATCACTAAGCAGTTTACAGCTCAAAGTCAGATTGATATTTATACCTTCCATCATGCCTTCTCTTATTTTGCAGATTATTTTGGCATGACAATATCAGGAACGATTACCCTAACTCCAGAGTCCCGGCCTGGAGCCAAGCACCTTGCTCAGCTTGCCAGTGAGATCAGTAATAAAAAGAGCATATGCCTGATCAAAGAGCCCAATTTCAAAGCCCCATATGTCGAAACGATCACTCAAGGAACTGATGTAAAAGTCATTACTGCCGACCCGCTCGCCACAGCAATGGTAAACTCTGAGACGGGTTACATTGAGTTCATTCACGCAATTGCAGATAGTTTTTCCCAATGCCTGAAATAAGCGCACTTAAACCAAAAGAGCTGAGTTGCAAGAGATCAAAGAAGTAAGGTCACCATAAACGGAATGGTGACTATCGCTAAAAGGGTTTGGCCACTAACAATGGTCGCCATCAAATCGGCATCTCCCCCTAACTGCCGGGCCAAAATGTAAGAAGAGGATGCCGTCGGGAGGCAAGATAGCAGGATAACAACGGTGCTTGTAACAAGGTCTGCCCCGACCAGTCTCAGAATCAACAAGCTTATAACAGGAAAAACCAGCAACTTAATAAAGCTCGACACGACAAAAGGCATTGAGGCACCACGCAGAGACTTTAAGTTGAGTCCAGCACCCACCGCCATTAACCCCATCGGTAATGCCAGCTGGCTCAATGGTTTTATCATACCTTCTACAACCGAATAAAACCTGACACCAGCCATATTGAGCGAGATGCCAATCACACAAGCTACGATTAACGGGTTAGTCACAATCGCTTTAAGCACCCCTGAAAGCCCCTTAATCTCTTTCTCCCCCCAAACCGAAAAGACCAAAATACATAGCAGATTTATCAAAGGGATCATGATCGCCATGGCAACAGCCGCAGACGGAAGATAAGCATCTCCAAACAGTTCGCTAATTGCTGCCAAACCAACGTAAGAGTTGAATCGGATTCCTCCCTGATAGATCGAGGTAAAAATGGCACCAGGCCACTTGAGTAACTTCTGGGCAATAATCAGTAAAGCTGATACTGACAGCAGAAAAAGCACTACAATGAGTGCAATATCTGCAAGTTGGACGCCCCCTCTTTCGGCATTGGTTAATTTGTAAATCAGCATTGCCGGGAAGAGTAAAAAGTAGGTGAATTTTTCAGCTTGCGACCAAAATGTATGCCCGGGGAAGTTAATGCGTCTCAACAGATACCCCAGCATAATGAGTGCGAACACAGGTATTAGTGCAACTGAAACAGACATAGCATTACCTACTTAGAAAAGCCTATTGAGAGAAGTCGATTTCTACTGGTGCTGAACGTTAGTCGGCCTTATACCAAAGCTCATCAATATCGAGAGGCGTTTTTTCTGGTAACCCGGGGTTAACAAGCTCAAACGTTTTTCTACTGCGAATATTGGCGAGACTAAAAAAGTTCTGATGCACTGGAAAGCCGTAGAATAGCGCATCAAAACTACCATCCTCAATGGCAGTCAATAAGCCTTTCTCAATTCTGTTTGCTAGCCATTCATCGCTTCGGTTAACAAAGAAATACATGGGGGCCGCATATTTTAATAGAATTGACGGCTCAACAATTAAGCCTCGTTGAGCGTGATGTTTGAGTTCCGCCCACGCCTCATTAATGCCTCGCGGAAAATAATCAAACCGTTTCTCCTGTAACATCGTAAAAAGCAGTTCAAACCTGACACTCGTAACCACATCTATACCATTTTCCCTAAGAACGCGAGTGTCAGGCCAGTGCGCCCCCTGCCCTGCTTTAAATCGCCTTAAGCCGTCCAGAGACTGGATAGATCCAAATGTGTTTTTATCTTCCTTTCGTATTAAAAAAACCCGATACCCTAACAACCCCTTTAACAATGGAATTCGAATCGGTAACAATCTATCTTCTCTCTCCTTCGAGGTCATTGTCCATAAGACGTTCAGGTTATGTCCTTTTTCTAGGTCTAATAAGTTTCGAGCCTGAGATCGATCCTTTTGTGAGCGCGTAATCTGATATCTACCGTCGCTAATTGTTTTTTCCATTGCTAGTTCGAGTAATTTAACGAAATACTCCGCATGCTCGGCATTGGACACATCGACTCGAGGGATGACAAGATTAACCTGTTCTTGATGGCTACTCGTTAGCCCTAGCGCATAAGAGGGGAATAGGCAGAGTGTTATTACCGTCAATACTAGCCTTTTCCCAAATAACGCCTGCGGCAAACAAGAGCATAAAGCTCCAAAGAAAAAGGCACACCTGATTAACAGCTTCACTGACAACCTTTATAGGAAATAAACAATCTCTGTTATAATAACCCACGTTTTGCCGGTATCCTACAACCATCGTACCTAAACCATCAGATAAACTGGGTAGCCCTTACAGAAATGACAAACATCGACTCTCCCAAGCCTCTTAACCGCAAGTTCTGTATAGCCCCGATGCTCGATTGGACCGATAGACATTACAGGTATTTTGCGCGCCTTATTTCCAGAAACGCTGTGCTCTACACCGAGATGATTACAACAGGTGCATTGGTACATGGCGATAGAGATCGATATTTACAATTTAACCATCAGGAGTCTCCACTCGCAGTGCAGCTAGGTGGAAGCAACCCTGACGAGCTGGCTGCGTGCGCCAAAATGGCTGAAGACTTGGGTTACAACGAAGTTAATCTTAATGTTGGCTGCCCGAGTGACCGAGTCCAGAACAACATGATTGGTGCATGCTTAATGGCTCACCCTGAACTCGTCGCTGAGTGTGTTAGCAACATGCAGCGTTCGGTGTCAATACCTGTTACCGTAAAGCACCGCATCGGCATAGATGAAAAAGACAGTTACGAAGAGCTTCACCATTTTGTAAAAACTATTTCTGAGGCCGGTTGCTCCACATTTATAGTGCACGCTAGAAAGGCAATCCTTCAAGGTCTATCGCCAAAAGAAAACAGAGAAATTCCCCCTCTTAAATATGATGTAGCCTATCAACTAAAACGAGACTTTCCATCGCTTGAAATAATCGTTAATGGTGGAATCAAAACCATCAACGAAAGCCTAAGCCATCTCGACCAGCTTGACGGTGTAATGGTCGGAAGAGAGGCGTATCAAAACCCATGGTTATTATCGCAGGTTGACCAAAAAATATATGGCGAGCAAGAAAGTACACTCACTCGCCAGCAAGTCCTTGAGGCTATGATTCCATATATCGAAGAAGAGATGAGCAAAGGTGCTTATCTCGGACATATTACTCGTCATATTCTAGGCATCTTCCACAGTATGCCGGGAGGGCGTAAATTTCGTCGTCATTTGAGCGAGAATGCGCATAAGCCTGGTGCCAGTATTGAAGTGCTTAAACAGGCACTCGCTATCGTGACCTCTGAAAGGGCGGCAGCGGTGGAAACACAAGCCGCATTTCCGCAGTAAGCTAAAAAATCCAGCTGAAAGCACGATAATTTACTTGTCCTCTACTCGCCTGTTCAGTATTGTTTACCATATATGAATTGCTTATATAAGGTGCAGTACCGTTATGGAAAACAAGCTAGAACAACTTAGAAAAATGACCACCGTCGTAGCTGATACGGGCGATATCGAAGCGATAAAACGATGGCAACCCGAAGACGCTACAACCAACCCTTCTTTATTACTAAACGCCTCAGAGATAGCCGAGTATCAATCACTCATTACCAACGCACTAAACTGGGCCTCACAGCAAGGTGGCGATTCAGAACAGTCATTATCTGATGCGACCGACTATCTTGCAGTATCAATAGGTAAAGAGATTTTAAGCTGCATCCCCGGCAAGGTATCAACAGAAGTTGACGCACGCTTGTCTTTCAATACCACAGAGACCGTAAAAAAAGCGAGAAAACTGATCGCTTTGTATGAAGAACAGGATATCGACCCCAATCGTGTATTAATTAAGATTGCATCAACATGGGAAGGTATAAAGGCAGCGGAAGTACTTGAAAAAGAAGGCATAAAGTGCAATTTAACACTCTTATTTAGCTTCGCTCAGGCAGTGGCAGCAGCACAGGCAGGCGCGTATCTTATATCACCATTTGTCGGCCGAATACTTGATTGGTACAAGAAAGACACGGGTAAAGCCGGATACCCTCCCGCTGAAGACCCTGGCGTATTGTCTGTTACTGAAATTTATAATTTCTATAAAAAGAATCAATATAGTACCGTCGTTATGGGTGCAAGCTTTCGCAATACCGGCGAAATAGAAGAGCTTGCCGGTTGCGACAGACTAACAATCAGTCCGGCCTTGATGGAAGCACTCTCACAAGACAATGGTGAGCTCACTCGCAAGTTATCACCATCCACTAAAACAGGTAATTCAGCACTATCTATGGATGAAGCATCTTTCAGGTGGGAGCTAAATGGTAATGCCATGGCAACTGAAAAGTTGGCTGAAGGTATTCGCAAATTTGCAGAAGATCAGGTCAAACTCGAGCAAAAACTTAAAGGTTTCTCTGCATGATTAGCAAGATTAAACGTTTTTTTGAAGAGAACTTACAGTTATCAGACCACAAACCTGAGGAAAATGAAAAGCAGATAGAGTTAGCCTGTATAGCGTTACTCATTGAGCTGGCTAAAGTAGATCAATCTATTGACGAAAGTGAACTCAGGATTATTCGTGAATTAGCCAATAAGCAATTCGAAATTGATAACGGTAAGATAGACGAAATTATCGCATTAGCTAGAGAAGAGTCTGAACAATCTACTTCGCTATACCAGTTTACCGACCTCGTAAATACAAACTATTCCGATGAGATGAAGTATCAACTGATTTTATCGATGTGGAAAGTAGCATTCGCAGATGGTGAACTTGATAAATATGAAGAGCACCTTATACGCAAAATATCCGACTTAATATATGTTCCTCATGTTAAGTTTATGGAGGCGAAGTTTGATGCTCAAAAGGAAAACTCCGTTCGTTAGCAAGTTAAACTACTTGAGAGTAGGATTGAAAAGCAAAACTAAGACCGTGAGGAAAGCAGTGCCGTGAAAATATATGGACATAGGGGTGCTAAGGGAGAAGCCCCTGAGAACACTCTAGAAGGTTTTGTGCATGCATACAACCAGGGAATAAAACGTTTCGAGTTAGATATACAGCTCACGAAAGATGGCCAGTTGATAGTAATTCACGACCCGACACTTGAAAGAACCACTGGCGTTGTAACTAAAGTAAAGGATGCGATCTTTAGCGAAGTTGCAACACTGGATGCTAGACAAAATACAGCCGCCTGGAGCACGCACTGCCATATCCCCAGCTTATCAGAAGTGGTCGAATCATGCCCTGATGTGGAGCATTGGCAATTTGAGGTCAAAAGCAGCTCAAAAGATCGGCTAAATATTCTATGCAACCGGCTAGTAGAATACATTCAGGCAGACAAATTAAAAGAGCGCTGCGTTGTAACATCTTCCAACACCTGGTTTTTAAAAGAGATAAAGCGAAGGGATACCAGCATAAAAACAGGTTTTGTAGCCGAATATCGATTTCCAAACCCACTAAATACCGCAAACACTCTCGGCTGCGAGTACCTTTGCCTGAATTACAGCCTTTGCAATAAAAGTGTTGTGGAAGAAGCGCATAAACTAGATATTCATGTGTCGTGCTGGACTGTTAACAATATACACGAAATGCTTCTACTGAGAGAAAAAGGGGTGGACAGCATCATTACTGATTTCCCTACCAGTGCGCTAATGTACTTTGAAAATCATGGATTGATTTCTAACTGAAAGGGTTATCTCACGCCGAAGCGGTTGGAAAACCAATCGCTCAGCAACAGAGCGATTGGTTTAAAGATAGCAACTAGAAGATTCTGTTTAAACCATTCAAGGCTGCAACACGATAGGCTTCGGCCATAGTCGGATAGTTGAACGTTGTGTTAATAAAGTAATCCAGAGTATTTGCCTCTCCTTCCTGACTCATAATTGCTTGACCGATATGAACGATTTCGGCAGCCTGATCCCCAAAACAATGAATTCCAAGAATAGCCTTTGTATCCCTATGGAATAACACTTTGAGCATTCCAACAGGCTCACCTGTTATTTGCGCTCTCGCTAAATCTTTAAAAAACGACTGCCCTACTTCATAAGGTACTTTTTCGTCAGTCAGCTGCCTTTCAGTTTTACCAACTGAGCTTATTTCCGGAATGGTATAGATACCTGTAGGAACATCATCTACGTAGCGATAAAAACTGTCACCAACCAGCTCTGAAGATGCCGCACGCCCTTGGTCATACGCTGCACTTGCCAGTGCAGGCCAACCTATAACATCTCCCACAGCATAGATGTGTTCAACCTCAGTTCTATACTGTTTGTCTATAGTTAACTGTCCTCGCGAATTAGGCTCTAGCCCAACATTCTCAAGCCCCAGATTGTCTGTATTTCCGCTTCGCCCGTTACACCACAAGAATGCGTCAACTTTGAGTTTCTTACCCGACTTAAGAGTAACAACCACACCATTCTCTTCACCCTCAACCGACTCGTACTCTTCATTGTGGCGAACAAGTACACCATTGTTTCTAAGGTGATAACTTAAGGCATCCGAAATTTCATCGTCCAAAAATGAGAGTAAACGATCACCCGGGTTAATAAGATCTACTTTCACGCCTAAGCCAGCGAAGATTGACGCATATTCCGACCCAATAACTCCCGCACCATAGATCGCTAGCGTTCTAGGTGTATGGCTTAACTTCAAAATCGTGTCACTATTGTAAATACGGGTATGGCGAAAGTTAATATTTGAAGGCAAGTAAGGACGAGAGCCTGTCGCAATAACGACATTTTTTGCATTCAAGATCTCATTTGAGGTTTGGCTACCTCTTATTTCTATTCTATGTGGGTCAAGAAAATAGGCGGTTCCGGTATACAGGTCAACCCGGTTACGCGCATAGAATTGAGTACGCAGTTTAACTTGCTTCGATATCACTCGTTCAGCATTTTTAAGGACGCGAGGAAACGAAAACCAGCGTGGCTCGCCAATATCACGAAACATGCTATTTGTGTTAAACGTAATAATTTGCTTAACAGCATGCCGCAAGGCTTTGGAAGGAATTGTCCCAAGGTGAGTACAGTTTCCACCCACCATCTCTTTATTTTCTATTATAGCAACTCGCTTCCCGTTCTTTGCTGCATTCATTGCAGCACCTTCTCCTGCAGGACCTGCTCCTATGACAACTACGTCATAATGATATTCAGCCATTACCCTTTGCGCTCCAATATTATTCTTAATTAACTTATGCCGTGCCCAACGCTACACTTTAGCTTTTTGTAGCATCGTAACTTAAATCTCTTACCGCTTTTCTGGCTTTCGCTTTCTCTTGCTCATCATCACAAATATTTTTGTCGCCCTTACATATGTCACACGCTACATCCATTCCCAGAGCGGCCATTCCCCCACAAGAGCCGGATATAGGTTTGCGACCCAAAAGAACACCTACGGACATCGCAATAATAATTAAGCCCATAACCAAAAAAACTATAATAAATGTATTCATAATCAACACCTCATTGGGTCAAATACCGCTTAAACGCTTGTGTAGATTGACTCTCAAATTCATCGCCGTTGCGAAAAATAAAAAACGCTGCAATGTTGTTTTCTACAGCAAATTTGTAGCCTCTTTCTGCCCCCATCACCATAAACATCGTGGCCATTGCATCAGCCTCTGCTGATGTCGGCCTTACAACGCTGACGGAAGTCAACGAGTGCTGCACCGGCTTACCGGTAAAAGGGTCTATAGTATGAGAATAACGAACCCCTTCCTCTTGGTAGTAGTTTCGATAATCGCCAGATGTTGCCAGCCCCGCATTCGTTAACTCGATAACTTTGTAGATTGAGCGCTCACCGACTGTAGGCGCTTCGATTGCAAGCCGCCAGACACTGTCATCTGGCTTAAAACCCTGTGCTCTGATTTCACCACCTACTTCAACAAGATAATCTGTTACTCCATGTTGTTGTAAGTAATCCGCAACCACATCTACAGCATAACCTTTGGCGATTGAAGATAAATCCAGGTAAATATCAGCTCTTTTCAAAATGGAGCTAGATTCGGGTTTCAACTCCAGATAGCCAAATCCTACGCGATTCATAACCCTTTGTAACTGACCTTCATCAGGTATTTTTACGGGCTTTCCCGTGGGGCCAAACCCCCAGCTATTAACCAGCGGCCCGACAGTCATATCATAATAGCCACCACTTTTTTCACTGATTTCCTGCCCCAAAGCAATCACATCAAATGTCTCATGCGAGACCGGAAACCATATATTTTGTGGCGCAGCATTGAATCGGGAAATTTCAGAATCTGGCTTGTAAGTCGACATAAGGCGATCAATGCGCACTAGCGATTCATTAACCCCGGCTGCCAAATTCTCTGATAACTCCTTACCATCGGTCAATACGACCTTTATATGATAACTACTTCCCATTATAGGGCCAGAAAATTCAAATACCTGCTTAACAGAGTGCTTAGTTTGACTTGTTGAAACAGCAGGTTCATTTTTTTCGCAGCCAGAAAGCAGCAAGCCCGCCAAGGCGACAATGCTTATAAGCACTGTCATCTTGGCGGGCTTAATTGAAAACATAACCATGGATTATTCGTTAACCTCCGAAATCATCCAAAAGTATATTTTCATCTTCGACGCCTAAATCCTTAAGCATCTTAATTACCGCAGCATTCATCATAGGAGGTCCACACATGTAGAACTCACAATCTTCTGGTGCCGGGTGATCTTTCAGATAGTTCTCATACAACACGTTGTGTATAAAACCTGTTAACCCTTCCCAGTTATCTTCTGGTTGAGGGTCAGAAAGCGCAACATGCCAATCGAAGTTATCATTTTCCTTAGCCAGCATATCATACTCATCTTGATAGAACATCTCTCTCAAGCTACGAGCACCATACCAGAATGACATCTTACGCTTCGAGCCCAAGCGCTTGAGCTGATCAAAGATATGAGACCTCATCGGGGCCATACCTGCACCGCCACCAACGAAAACCATCTCGTTTTCCGTTTCTTTAGCAAAGAACTCACCGAATGGGCCGGAAACAGTAATCTTGTCGCCTGGCTTCAAGTTAAATACGTACGATGACATCTGACCCGGAGGGAAGTTAGTTCCCGGAGGTGGTGATGCAATACGAATGTTAAACTTCACGATACCCTTTTCTTCAGGGTAGTTGGCCATAGAGTAAGCTCGGATAACCGGTTCTTTAACCACTGACTTATATTGCCAAAGGTTAAATTTGTCCCAATCTCCGCGGTACTCCTCTTCGATATCGAAATCCTTGTAATCCACTTCGTGGGGAGGAACCTCAAGCTGTACGTAACCACCTGCGCGGAAGTCTACATTTTCTCCTTCAGGCAGTTCCAATACCAACTCTTTGATAAATGTTGCAACATTCTCGTTTGAGCGAACAGTACATTCCCACTGCTTTACGCCAAACACTTCTTCTTCGACTTCGATCTCCATGTCCTGCTTAACAGCAACCTGACAGGAAAGTCTCCAGCCTTCAGCTTCTTCACGTTTTGTGAAATGAGATTGCTCTGTAGGCAGCATCGAACCACCGCCTTCCAAAACCTTACATTTACACTGAGCGCAAGTACCGCCGCCTCCACAAGCCGAAGCGAGGAATACGCCTTCAGCAGCAAGAGTCTGAAGCAGCTTACCGCCAGCCGGTGTTTTAATAGTATGTTCAGGGTTACCATTTACGCCAATCGTAACATCCCCGGTACTGACAAGCTTTGCTCTAGCTATCAGTATCACCGCCACCAGTGATAGTACGATGACGGTAAACATGACCACGCCTAAAATAATTTCTGCATTCATGTTTTAACCTTGTTCTTTATCATGAGACCAGTTTCGAACTCGCGCTCTACAGCGAAATTCCCGAAAATGACATAAAACCAAGTGACATAAGACCTACTGTAATAAAGGTAATACCTAACCCTCGTAGGCCTTCTGGCACATCACTATACTTAAGCTTTTCCCGGATACCCGCCAAAGCGACAATAGCCAAAGCCCAGCCAACACCGGCACCCACGCCATATACAGCACTTTCACCCAAGGTATAGTCACGCTCCACCATGAACAGTGAGGCCCCTAATATGGCACAGTTAACTGTTATTAACGGAAGGAACACCCCTAAAGCGTTATATAAGTCAGGGAAATACTTATCAAGAACCATCTCCAGAATCTGAACCAAGGCAGCAATAACACCGATATACGTTAGCAGTCCCAAAAAGCTGAGATCTACGCCCGGATAACCGGCCCAGGCCAAAGCACCGTCTTTCAGAAAGGTTGTATAAATAATGTTGTTAACCGGAACAGTGATCCCAAGTACAACAACAACGGCAATACCAAGCCCTAACGCAGCATCTATTTTCTTGGACAAAGCCAAGAAAGTACACATGCCAAGAAAGAACGCCAACGCCATATTTTCAACAAATACAGCCTTTATAAACAGGCTAATATAATGTTCAAACATTAGAAGGCCTCCCTGGTGACGTGAGCTTTGATTTTATAATCAGGAGCTTCAGTTTGCTCAGTTTTCCACGCACGCAAACCCCAGATAATAAGACCAATAAGAAAGAATGCACTAGGTGGCAGCAACAACAACCCGTTTGGCTGATACCAGCCACCATTATTAACCGTTGTCATAATTTCAATACCGAACAATGAGCCAGAGCCCAGCAATTCTCTTATTATCGCTACTGAAATTAGCATAGCACCGTATCCCAAACCGTTACCGATACCGTCTACAAAGCTCATAACTGGCCCGTTTTTCATTGCAAATGCTTCTGCACGACCCATTACGATACAGTTTGTGATTATCAAACCAACAAATACAGACAATTGCTTACTCAATTCATAAGCAAAGGCTCGCAAAAGCTGGTCTACAACGATTACAAGCGTCGCGATAATCGTCATCTGAACGATAATACGAATACTTGAAGGAATATGATTCCGTATCATCGATACAGACATACTTGAGAATGCGGTTACCAGACATACAGCTACAGTCATTACGATCGATAGCTGCAAGCTTGTTGTAACTGCAAGTGCAGAACAGATCCCTAAGATCTGAAGTGCAATAGGGTTATTATTGGCAATCGGGTCCAGAAGAACCTTTTTCATAGTGACTTCAGACATTTTCTAAGCCCCCTCTCTTAAACGGTTCAAATATTTCTGAAAACCGTTGTCGCCCAACCAGAAATGCAACAAGTTAGTAACACCACGACTGGTTAGTGTCGCCCCGGATAGGCCATCAACACCATACTCTGCACCTGGTTTACTCGTGTCCACACTTCCTTTGACTAGTTTGATCATAGGCTCTTGACTGGCTTCCAAATCATAGATTTTCTTACCCGGCCACTGCGCCTTCCACTTTGGGTTATCAACCTCACCGCCCAACCCTGGCGTTTCACCATGCTGGTAAAAACCAAGTCCGGCGATTGTATTTGCATCACTATTGAGAGCTACAAACCCATAAAGCGTTGACCACAGGCCATAACCATGAATTGGCAAGATGATAGTCTCAACATCCCCCTGCTCTTCAATCAAATACACCTTCGCATATTTTTCGCGACGCTTGATACTGGCAATATCTTCTTCGCCACTTAGAGCATCCGAAAGTTTAGGGTTCTTTGAAGCTTTTTTCTGATCAAAATCGATCGCTTCGGTAACCCCTACAACCTCTGGAGAGACGTATTGCCCGGTTTCCAAATCAACTAATTTAGCAGTAATACGTTCGAAAGATTTTTCTACCTCAGCTGACGTAGCCCCTTCTTTCAATATTCCAGCTGCCGCCAGAATATTAACTTTCAGGTTCAGTGCTTTGTTTTTTTCTTGAATTGGGCGTAACAAGACAACTGACGCCGCTACAACAATCGAACAAACTAAACAAAGCAGCAGAGCAACAACAATCGTTTTTTGAGTACTCTCTTTATGACTAGACACGTGCTAACCTCCGCTTAATGTTGGCCTGAGTAACGATGTGGTCGATGAACGGAGCAAACAAGTTTGCAAACAGTATCGCTAACATCATCCCTTCTGGGAACGCAGGATTAACCACACGAATCAACACAACCATAATTCCTATAAGTGCACCAAACGCCCACTTACCCTGGTTGGTCATGGATGCCGACACGGGGTCAGTCGCCATAAAGATCATACCGAAGCAGAAGCCACCAACAACCAAGTGCCAGTGCCAAGGCATTTCGAACATTGGATTGGTGTCTGAACCGATTGCATTGAACATCAAAGACGTCGCAACCATGCCCAGCATTACACCAGAAACGATTCGCCATGATGCTATCTTGGTAGCAAGTAAAACAACACCACCAAGAAGAATGGCAATTACTGAAGTTTCACCAATAGACCCTTGAACAGTACCAACAAAAGAGTCCATCCAGGTTACGTTAACCGCATCCATACCACCTACAGCAGCGAGGCCTAACGTGGTGGCACCACTAAAGCCGTCTACCGCAGTCCAAACGGCATCACCGGAGATTTCAGACGGATATGCGAAGAACAGGAATGCTCGACCGGTTAAAGCGGGGTTGAGGAAGTTTTTCCCTGTTCCACCAAATACTTCTTTGCCGATAACAACACCAAAAGAAATACCCAAGGCGACTTGCCACAACGGAATATCAGGCGGAAGAATCAAGGCAAAAAGAATTGAAGTAACAAAAAAACCTTCATTTACTTCATGCTTGCGAACCATCGCAAAAAGAACTTCCCAGAACCCACCGACGGCAAATGCTACGAAGTAAATTGGTACGAAATAGGTCGCGCCATAAATTATATTATCCCAGATGCTTGATGCGTCATTGCCTGCAAGCATTGCAATAATCACTGATCGCAGATCGTTGCCCATCACGGCACCAGACTCTGCTAAGTACGTGTTGGCTTGGTAGCCGATATTCCACATGCCAAAGAACATGGCAGGGAATGCACAAAACCACACCGTAATCATCATTCGCTTAAGGTCGATACCATCACGAACGTGAGATGTAGTACTCGTCACACTTGGAGGAGTATAAAAAATAGTATCTGCGGCTTCGTAAAGTGCATACCACTTCTCGTACTTACCACCTTTGTGAAAGTGCGGCTCCATCTTATCCAGAATTTGTCTTAATCCCATGATCAGCCCTCTTTCTCGATGAGTGTTAAATTATCGCGAAGAATTGGGCCGTATTCATACTTGCCGGAACAAACAAATGAACAAAGTGCTAAATCTTCTTCTTCCAACTCCAGACAACCCAGTTTTTGAGCTTGCTCCGTATCACCAACAACGAGCGCACGTAGCAATTGCGTTGGCAAGATATCAAGAGGCATCACCTCTTCATAGGCTCCGACGGGAACCATTGCCCTCTCACTACCATTGGTGGTCGTCGTAAAATTGAACAATTTCCCGGACGTTAACTTGGACAAATATATATTCATAACAGAGAATTTGTTAGTACCAGGGGACAACCACCCCATAAATTCTCTGGTATCTCCTTCTTCCAACACAGATACCTGATTTGCGTAACGTCCCAAATAGTCAACAGGCCCTTCAGCTCTACGTCCACCGAAAACCGAGCCTGAAATAGCACGGTTATTGGTTGAGGAGTCAACCTCACCTGCAAGCAATTCTGTTAATGAGGCACCTAAACGAGTTCTAACAAGGCGGGGGTTATTAACTTTTGGCCCTGCAATTGAAACAACTCGACTTACGTTTAACTCACCAGTAACAAACAGCTGCCCAACTGCAATAACATCCTGGTATCCAATATTCCATACGGTTTTTTGATCACTGACTGGATCAAGGTAGTGTATGTGGGTACCTGCATTACCAGCAGGGTGAATACCAGAAAAAGCCTTGGCTTCGATTGCGCTGTCACTTGGAAGTGTTATATCGAAGTCTTTATCTGTGCAGACAAATACCTTTCCACCGGTTAACTGTTTTATAACAGCAAGGCCGTTGTTAAAGTCTTTTGCGCATTCTCTTATCACCAACTTTGGGTCTGCCGCCAAAGGATTGGTATCTATAGCAGTTACAAAGATAGAGTTTGGAGTACTATCAATCTCAGGTACTTTACTATATGGGCGCGTTCTTAACGCCGTCCATAAACCGGACTGTACTAAATTATCGACCACCTGCTGGCGATCAATATTAGCTAACTGGTTCTCTTCGTATTTTGAGAAAACCTCTGCGTCATCACCCTCTACCTCAATAACGATAGATTGAAATACTCGCCTTTCACCACGGTTAACTTCTTTAACAGTACCTGCTGCCGGAGAAGTGTACCGAACACCTGCTGTTTTTTTATCTTCAAACAGCAGCTGCCCGCGCTTAACCTTATCTCCCACCTGAACAGCCATAGTTGGCTTCATGCCGATGTAATCAAAGCCAATTAGAGCTACATTGCTCACGGCTTTTCCATCGGTAATCTTTTGCTCAGGGGCACCAGATATAGGTAATTCCAGGCCTTTCTTGATATTAATCATTAGCCCCGCCTAATCATCAGAAACTTAAAACGTTTACGCCAACATATAACAAATGCTTAAGACACTTTTAAGCCAAGACAATCCACTGGTTGCTCCCGAACCGGATTAACTTGGCCTGCTATATATTTAACGCACCCAAAAACGCCCCAATTATAAAGAGCATAAAGCCATTTTTCTATACAACTTCACAATTTAATCGTTAAACTGACTTATTCATTTGGGATGAAAGTACAAGTTTTTGCTCTGCCTTGAACAAGATCAAGAAGAGACCAGAAACAAGTATCTCTAAAGAGGTAATCGATTTTAAAGTTAGACGCCAACATGCCAAAATTTAAAACCTTATAAACACAGTGAGACCTTTGCACGACGTTACGAGCGAAACAAAGACAAGGCAAAAAATGAAGAAAAAGCGCAGTTTATGCGTAATAAATGAGCATTTTAAGTCATTTTTTAACGCTGTATTTGTAAGCGCAGTAGTCATGCGAATGTCTCATAGTACAAGAAACAAAAAAGCCCGGCGAACACCGAGCTTTTTTTAGAAATTGACAGCAACATCACGCGTAGTTACATCATAAGACTACCAAGTGCGAAGCTGACACCGCAGATCGTTACTTAGCCAGCTTTGGAAAAACCGCATAGTTTACGCCGCAAATCTGGTTTGATAAACGAATAACCTGTGCACTATAGCCAGCCTCATTATCATACCAAACATAAAGAACAACGCGATTGCCATTCACAATAGTTGCCTGAGCATCAACGATACCGGCCGAGCGAGAGCCTACGAAGTCAGATGATACAACCTCAGGAGAGTTAACATACATAATCTGCTTCTGTAGCTCGGAGTGCAGCGAAACCTCTCTCAAATATCCATTCATCTCTTCCAGAGTTGTCTCTTTCTCCAGGTTAAGATTAAGAATAGCCATAGACACGTTTGGAGTTGGCACTCGAATAGCGTTACCCGTCAACTTGCCTTCCATTTCTGGAAGTGCCTTGGAAACAGCTTTAGCCGCCCCAGTTTCAGTCAATACCATGTTTAGCGGCGCACTTCGGCCACGACGACTACCCGAATGATAGTTATCGATCAGGTTTTGATCATTTGTGTAAGCATGAACAGTTTCGACATGACCGTTTACTACACCAAATTGATCGTTAACCGCCTTAAGTACGGGCGTTATAGCATTGGTCGTACAAGACGCGGCAGAAACAATATTGTCATCATCTGTTAGCATATTATTGTTAATGCCGTAAACGATATTCTTGATATCGCCTTTACCCGGCGCCGTCAACAATACTTTACTAACACCTTTACATTCAAGATGTTGACCAAGGCCTGCCTCGTCTCTCCAAATACCGGTATTATCGATAACCAGCGCGTTATCAATACCGTACTCGGTGTAATCTACCTCAGATGGAGAGTTGGAGTAGATCACTTGAATGTAATTACCGTTTGCGATAATCGCTTTGCGCTCTTCATCAACTGTAATTGTTCCGTCAAATGAACCATGTACGGAGTCACGACGCAACAAGCTTGCACGCTTCTCCAAATCATTTGAAGCCTTACCCTTACGCACAACGATGGCACGCAAACGAAGGTTTGCTCCACCACCTGCCTTTTCGATCATAATACGGGCAAGCAATCGACCTATTCGACCAAAACCATACAAAACAACGTCTTTTGTTTGCGAGCTATGCTGCTTTGTTTCTTCTGCGTCGTATTTACCAACGATATCAGCTAACTCTTCACGTAAAAACGCTTCAAGAGAGAGCCCACCACTCTGCTTTTGATACTTAACAGCAAGCTTACCAATGTCGACATGCGCATGGCCCAACTCAAGACCATCGAGTATTTCAAGAACTTTATAGGTTTCGTGTACTGATAGCTCGTTGTCTTCTACCTGTCTTACGAAACGGTGAGACTTGAGAAGCCCGATTACAGATTGGTTAATAATTGCCCGTCCGTAGATGGATGTAACCACGTTATTCTTGCGATATAAACGTCCAATCATTGGAATCATTGCTTCAGCAACAGTTTCTCGCTCGTTCCAGTCAACAAAACACGTATCCGTAATGTTCTGAGCCACGTTAGGCACCTCTCAAGTTGCACAAAAATAAAGGCGCACATTATCCATCTTCATGCATTCATAAGCAAATTCTGTTTTATGTACTCTCGTACAGCTTTGTTATTTAAGCTTTAGCCATTAAAGACCGCTCACCGACCACCAGGCTTAAATCAATATACCGTCATGACAGTGACACCGAACATGGTTAGAATATCGGGCCATTAGCGTACAAAAGATGCCTGGCCTTAATCATTACTACCGCCGAACCTTATACTCTTTTGTGAGACTCATACTTATAAAACGATCACTACATGACTTCAAATACACTTAACATTCCAAACCTCCCCACAGCTTCAGCGGATCACAGGCAATGGGGATCCGTTGTGCCTGGTTTTTCCCCCCTGATCGCTCTTGAGGCAATAAAAAAGCACCAGGGACTCGGCCTGTTAATTACGCCAAACACTGAAACAGCCCTCACATACGAAACAGCACTTAAGTTCTTTAACAATGATCGTGAGCTTGAGGTTCTTAATCTACCGGACTGGGAAACGCTACCCTACGATAATTTTTCCCCCCATGAGGATATCGTTTCACAAAGGGTAGAAACACTCTATACGCTGCCTAAGCTAAAAAGAGGGGTACTGATCATTCCAATCAGTACGCTACTTCACAAACTCGCCCCAACCTCCTTTCTACAAGGAGCCGGGTTACTGATATCCGTAGGTCAATCACTCAACATCGATAAATACCGGCTTGATCTGGAGGCCAACGGTTATCGGTTTGTTGACACTGTTTATGAGCACGGAGAGTACGCCATAAGGGGATCTATTTTAGATATATACCCCATGGGTAGCGAACTACCCATACGCATTGAGCTGTTTGATGATGAAATCGAAACACTGAGAACATTTGATACCGACAGCCAACGCTCTTTGGAAAAGATTGATCATATTAACCTGCTTCCCGCAAACGAGTTTCCATGGGACAAATCTTCTCGTGCAGCTTTCCGCACGCGGTGGCACGACCAATTTGAATCAGCACCTACAAAAGAGTGCTCCATTTACAAAGATGTTCAATCAGGCATCAAGCCACCAGGGATCGAGTATTATCTGCCGCTTTTTTTTGATGACAGCGCGACCCTGTTTGACTACCTGCCTGACAACACACTGATATTTACCCCCCCTGAACTTCATCAGGTCAGCGCACACTACTGGAGTGACATTCAACACCGATACGAAGAGCGACGGCATGACAGACTTCGCCCTATTCTTCCTCCCGATTCACTCTTTGTTCCAACCAACGAACTGTTTTCGGAGTTAAAGCGCTTTCCCAGAGTTACCTTATCTGCTGAAAAGCTCGAAGACAGCGCATCAGTTACCAATCTATCAAGCAGCCCGCTCGGCGACCTTTCTGTCAACGCTAAAGCATCAGACCCCCTGCTTCATCTTCGTACGTTTAAAGAAACGACATCATCACGAATATTAATTTGCGCTGAATCAGCTGGAAGACAAGAAGCACTAGAAGAGCTCTTTTCTGATCACAATTTAAATATGCAAAAGGTTCTCAACTGGACAGACTTCCAATCCAGTAAAGCGCCTTTATGTATGACTATCGCGCCAATCTCAGACGGATTCAGCGACTTATCACGTAATATCACAGTCATTTCCGAATCAGAACTGTTTGGTCAGCGAGTCATGCAACGGCGTCGGCGTAAACGTGCGACAGACTCCGGAGAAATTGCCGTCAAAAACCTCTCTGAATTGAGAATTGGCGCCCCGGTTGTGCATATTGATAATGGTGTAGGCCGCTACCAAGGCTTACAGACTATTGAGTTTGATGGCCAAACCAATGAGTTTTTAGTGTTGGAGTACGCACAGAGCTCCAAGCTATACGTCCCGGTATCATCATTACACCTAATCTCAAGGTACAGTGGAACCGATGAGTCACTAGCCCCTCTTCATAAACTGGGCAGTGACAAGTGGTCGGTCGCCAAGCAGAAAGCCGCTGAACGCATAAGAGACACAGCGGCCGAGTTGCTGGACGTTTACGCCAGGCGAGAAGCAAGAGTAGGATTTGCTGCCTCAAAACCGGACGATAGCTATCATGCTTTTTGCGCTGGTTTTCCTTTTGAAGAAACACCTGATCAAGCCGCAGCAATTGAAGCCGTAGAAAAAGACATGTTAAGCCCCAAGCCAATGGATCGGTTAGTCTGTGGAGATGTGGGATTCGGCAAAACCGAAGTGGCAATGCGCGCAGCGTTTATTGCAACAAACTCAGGCAAGCAAGTTGCGGTACTTGTTCCCACCACACTTCTTGCTCAACAGCACTACGAATCATTCAAAGACCGTTTTGCAGATACCCCCGTTCAAGTGGAACTGCTATCTCGCTTTCGCTCAGCTTCTGAACAAGCAAAATCCCTAACCGCTATAGAGAACGGTAATGCAGATATTATTATTGGCACTCACAAGCTCATTCAGAAAGATGTAAAATTTAAAAATCTTGGCCTGGTTATTATTGACGAGGAACATCGCTTTGGTGTTCAGCAGAAAGAGCGCCTTAAATCTTTGCGTTCAGAAGTCGATATACTTAACCTCACCGCCACCCCAATACCGCGAACACTTAATATGGCAATGGGAGGAATTCGTGACCTTTCCATTATTGCAACACCTCCAGCAAGACGACTATCAGTAAAGACATTTGTTCGAGAACGGGACGATGCCACAATTAAAGAGGCGATACTTCGTGAGTTGTTGCGAGGTGGGCAGGTTTATCTTCTGCACAACGAAGTGAAAACAATCGATAAGGCTGCGGAAGAGATACAGGCACTGGTAGAAGAAGCAAGAGTCGGTGTTGCCCACGGGCAAATGCGAGAGCGAGAGCTGGAACAAAAAATGTCAGACTTCTACCATAAGCGTTTTAATGTTCTGGTTTGCTCAACCATTATTGAAACGGGTATCGACATTCCAAGTGCCAATACAATTATCATTGAGCGCGCTGACAAGTTTGGCCTTGCACAACTTCATCAATTAAGGGGCCGAGTTGGAAGATCCCACCACCAGGCCTACGCCTATCTGTTGACTCCCAACCAAAAATCAGTGTCACCTGATGCGACCAAAAGACTCGAAGCAATTTCTGCCGCACAAGACCTTGGGGCCGGGTTTATGCTGGCAACACACGATTTGGAAATCAGAGGCGCAGGTGAACTGCTCGGTGACGAACAAAGTGGCCAAATACAAAGCATCGGGTTTACCCTTTATATGGAGATGCTTGAACAGGCTGTTGAAGCAATTAAGGACGGTAAAACACCTAACTTGGACAGACCTCTGAAGCACGGCGCGGAAATCAACCTTAGAATACCCGCCTTAATCCCCGACGATTACTTACCTGACGTGCATAACCGCTTAATTTTGTACAAGCGCATTGCCAATGCAAAGACAAAGCCTGAGCTGAAAGAGCTACAAGTAGAGATGATTGACCGGTTTGGCCTGCTGCCCGACCAGGTTAAAAACCTGTTTAGACAAACCGAGCTAAAGCTTACTGCCGAAACCCTCGGTGTAGTAAAACTTGACGCTGGAGCAACATCAGGAAGAGTTGAATTCTCAAGCGATACCGAGGTAGACCCATTAACGATTATTCAGCTCATACAAAGCACCCCCTCAAAATACCGGCTCGATGGAGCAAGCGCACTTAAATTTGAGATAGACCAGAGCGATACAGATGGTAAACTGAAAGAAATTAACCAGTTGCTGGACACATTAGCTAAAAGCACCAGCAATTAAGAGTACTAATAATTACAAGTACCAACAATTACAAGCACCAACAATTACGAGTACGAGTACTAACGCCTAAACATGGTATTTATATGATAGTGAGGCTTTCACAGCGCTACAAATCTGCGGCACTGCAAAAGCCTCATTACAATTTTAAGCCCTCTATTTGACAGAACTTAAATGAAACCTAAAAACTTACATCGAGCGATCACACGTTTTACACTGGTCTTAACTTTGGCGTTATCAACCATTGGCGCTGCAACCGCACAAGCTAACAGTAAGGACAACGAAGCCGTATCCTGGTATCAAATCGAAATCATTCTATTTAAACATCTGCAAAAATTTGAACTAGAGAAGGAGCGCGACACATTAGACCTGCCGCCGATTAGCCAGAAGTATGTTTTGGTCAAAGGCAAACCGATGGTTAATAGCCAACTTCAAAGGCTGGATACGTCTAAGCTTAAGCTGGCAAAATCATACAAAGCCATGTCTCGCAGTAAGAACTATAAGGTTTTAGAGTTCGCAGGATGGAAACAACCTCTGATAAAAGAACAAGGTGGCATTCCTCTTGTTATAGAAGCAGGCGAAAAGTTTGGCAAACACCATGAACTTCAAGGCAGGTTAACGTTCAGAAAGAGTCGATATTTACATCTTATTGCAGACCTCTATATGGCTGACTATATGCGAGGCTCTGATATAAATCTCCAAACCTGGCTGCTAGAGGATGACAGTATTGCACTGCCTATCACTCAACTTAACAAAATCGCTAACGATATTAGCCTTCACACTAATGGCAACAAAACCGATAAGAACGGCGATAACAATGAGGACAATAAAACGTTCGACACAGAACCGACAGAAAACTATATCGCTAACAACATATCTCACATGAGTGAAGCGAGAAGAATGAGAAGCGGTGAAATCCACTATCTGGATCATCCCGCCTTTGGTCTACTTGTCACTATTGAACCAACCGATCCTCCATTTGTTTATAACGAAAGGCGCTAACTTCTAGCCAGCTCGCGGAATAACACTTAAACTCCCGCAGACAGGTGGGAGTTTAGTTTCACTGCTCTCTTTTCAAGTCCATACATGTCAATACCATTGCCCAAAATTCGGAAAAATCGTTTACTACAACATCGGGCTTGTGTGGATAGCGCTCATTGCCTGGGAATATTTTCTCAAGCCAAGACTGATCCCATTGGGCACCATTAAAAAACACCCCCGTAACACCCGCAGTACTCGCGGCAATGATGTCAGTTGTACTATCACCTACATACCAAATATTTTTCGATATCGGCAACCCCATTGTATCGCACGCTTTAATGATCTGATCAGGGTGAGGTTTTCGCCTGGGTGTATCATCCCCGCATACATCGGTATCAAATAGGCCAACCCATGCACGGCTCTCCACACGTTCAAGCTCCTCTATATAAAATTCTCGATCCCGGTTGGTAATAACACCAACTCCCAAACCAATCTCTCGTAAGCCTATTAGCATGTTTCTAACATTCGGCTCAAACGGCAGAACTGTACCGAAGTGGTTACGGTAGTGATGAGTGAAGGCACTATGCGCAATCTGTTTAGCATCCTGATCATCGCCAAATAGCACTTCAAAAATATCCGTCCTTGATATTTTTCGGTCAACCTTTACCTTGGGGTGTAACTCCTGGTAGTGAAGCACATGCTCAACCAGCTTCGCATCTTCCGGCGACTTACTTTGTTCAGCAGAAATTAACCGACCAACAAGCCCCAAAGACTCAAATTCAGGGATCATGTCATCGACCGCATGGTACATTGCATCCAGTGTATCCACTAATGTTGCATGCCAGTCAAACAATATGAACCTGGGCTTGGTAAGCTTAACAAGCGCCGGATGCCAGTCAGGCTCAATTCGCTTAGGCGGCGGCTCTCTGGGAGGATATGGCCGCGGCCTAAGCCTGTTAACAGGTTCATCAAACAGCGAAAGCCCTTTTGAGCGATAGCTAGTCTGCAGGCCTTCCAGAGCATCAATCAACTGCTCAAATGAGTCCACAACTAATTGAGGCGATTCTGGGTTGTGTACTCTATGGGCAATTATTCGGTCAATCCAACGCTCTTCCCAATGCGCGCCATTGAAGAATACGCGTGTTACACCTGCGTGATATGCAGTAATCATATCGGTGTGACTGTCACCTACATACCAAACCGATGATTCTTCGAGTCCTCCGAGCCGAACAACCGCTTGATGAATAACATCTGGTGAGGGCTTGTATTCAGGCACATCATCTGCGCAAACGGTCGTATCAAAAAGGTTTTTCCAACGCCCACCATCGACAATTGATAGCTCATGATCCAGAAACTCACGACTCCGGTTAGTCGCAACGCCAATTTTTATACCCAGCGCCTTAATTGCAGAAAGATACTCTAATACCCCTTCCTGAAAGGGTTTTACCTCACCATAATGAGAGCGGTAGCATTGGTTATATGCATTATGGGCTATCCGCCGTGCATCCGGGTCGCTCTCAAACACCGCATTAAATATTTCTGTTCTGGAAACACGTCGTTCGGCCAGGATTTTGGGGTGAAGGCGGCGAAAGATTCGAATATACCGAATAAGCTTGGCGTTCTCATCATTTTTACAGTCCGCTTCAGGAGTCAACCTGCCAACAAGATCAAGTTCTTCAAGCTTCGGCAGCATCTCTTCCATGGCTGAATACATCGCGTCCAATGTATCAACCAGCGTACCATGCCAGTCAAATAGCAACGCCTTTGGAGCTGGCAACGAGTCATAATCCACTACAAACCTGTTTTTGAGCGAAGTTTCCGACATTGCAAAACACTCCAACACTATAGCACCGTCTTAAGGTGAGCCCGGCAGGGCAAGCGAAAAAGAGAACCACATTGGATACAGTATAAGACACATTAAAAAATGTATAAGGCGAGAGCTGGGTTTATTATAGAAAACGTGCGATGTGCTTACCTAAAACTACCACAGCTTAGCGGCTAAATTGATTTAGCCGTGTACAGCTACGGAATGAGATTGGGAACCAAAAAGACAGCGTCGGAAACACGCTGCCTAACAACCACTATCTTTAAAAAGTAGTGTCCTTAACAAATTACTAACTATTAATAACCTCTATTAAAATCTTTTTAACGTAACCCATCCCCTCATCGATTGCCTGCTCTATCTCTTCCATCGTTATAATGCTTTCGGTTTTCCCTGCAGCCCAATTAACCACAAGTGCCAAGCACGCATAATCAATCTCTTGTTCGGCAGCAAGTGCCGCCTCAGGCATTCCGGTCATTCCAACAATATCGCAGCCATCTCGTTCAAGTCGTGCAACCTCAGCCGCAGTTTCTAACCTGGGACCTTGTGTACAGCCATAAACGCCATAATCACTATACGCGACATCGTGAATCTCGGCGGCCTTTATTAACATCTGCCTGACACTCTCGCTATAAGGGTATGAAAAGTCGATATGATTAACCGAGTCCATCTCACCCTCAAAATAAGTGCTTTTTCTACCGTGGGTATAATCGATTATCTGGTCAGGAATAACCACATGGGCAGGCCCCATCACTCCCTCAATACCACCGACCGCATTAACAGCAATAATTGCCGTTGCGCCTTCCTGCTTGAGTGCATAAATATTAGCCGCATAATTAACTTCATGAGGCGGAATTCGATGAGGGTTCCCATGTCGAGCAAGAAATAAAACTTTTTTCCCATCGTATTGCCCCTCTACAATGGGGCCGCTTGGCTCACCATAAGGCGTTGTCACTTTCTTCTGACCTAAAACCTCCACCCCCTCTAACTCTGCTAACCCTGTGCCGCCAATAATGGCCAGTTTTTTCGTCATATTAAGTACCCTTTACTTAAGATAGGATGTTACTGAGCCTCTGAAGCGATGCCTGCCAGCTCCGGCGAACTGGCCGATATCTTCATTTCATCCGGTAAATGAACCGTCGTCGTCGGGAACGCAAACTCAGCGCCCTGCTCTTCAATAATCGCCATAATTTTCAGCAACACATCCTGCTTAACTTCATGGTATTCAATCCAGTTAGTTGTTTTAGTAAACGTATAGATAAAGAAGTCTAATGAAGATGCGCCAAATGCATTAAAGTTAACAATGAGCGTTTGTGTACTGTCGATTCCGTCATGCTTTAAAAGCATATCTTTAACACTGGCAATAATGCTGTTAACACTGCTTCCATCCTGATAGCGCACACCAATCGTCTCGTAAATTCGACGATGACTCATTCTGGACGGATTTTGCACTGAAATACTGGTGAACGTTGCATTGGGTACGTAAAGAGGTCTTTTATCAAAGGTTCTAATGGTCGTTAAGCGCCAACCAATATGCTCGACGGTGCCTTCAATATCCTTGTCTGGCGAGCGAACCCAATCTCCCACCTTAAACGGTCGATCCAGATAGACCATTAACCCACCAAAGAAGTTTGCAAGAAGATCCTTGGCGGCAAAACCAACCGCAATACCGCCAATACCGCCAAATGCCAATACGCCAGAAATGCTGTAACCTAACGTTTGCAGAACAATCAACCCTGCGGTAATTAATACAGAAGCGCGAAGAAGCTTACCCATTGCCGATACCGTAGTGGCATCCATCGGTTCCTTCATTTTTTCAGGCGACACGACTATTTTCTCAGCGCCGCTGATAAACCTGACAACAAACAGTGCGAGCAGCAGGATAACGCCAACTTCTCTTATCGGTTCAACCAGTGAGAAAATTTCAGCTTCTGAGTATTTATTTGCTGTATGAGCTGCCACCGACAACCCTAACAGCCAGATAAGATAAGACGCTGGCTTGCGCCCCGCATGGAGCAGTGTGTCATCCCACAAGTTTTTGGTTTTCTCAAACTGACGTTCAATCTGAGAAAAAAACTTACTGGAGATAAAACTTAGAATGGCCGTAAATAGCACTACGGCAAAAATCTGAAACATCCCTCTATAGGCTTCATCACCAAAGTTAAGTGATTGAAACCATTCATCTATAAGCGACAAATCCATACATAAACCCCAAAATTCAATGCGTATGTAATTCTAAACAATTTTTAATTGGTTAATTATCGAGACGGCTCACCGCCTGACACCATCGACTGCTTCTTTTGAGTGACTCGAAATCTGTTTTATCTCGCCCCCTCATCTTTTCGAGCCGGTTCATAGAGACTCTATTGGGCGAATAGTCGGTAGAATTTTCCAGACACGCCAAGGTTTCAAGCGCCCCGTCACGGTTATTACACACTAAAACCATATCACAGCCAGCAGCCAGAGCTGCCTTGGCTCGGCTAGCGTAATCCCCCGCCACACTCGCCCCTTCCATACTCAGGTCATCACTGAATATCACGCCGTCAAAAGACAGCTGGGTACGTAAGACATTTTTTAGCCAGAATGAAGAAAAGCCTGCGGCGTTTTCATCGCACTGAGGATATATGACGTGAGCAGGCATGACGGCATTTAAACCATTCAACATCAATGCCTTAAAAGGCCTTAGATCGTCTGCTTCAATTTCCTTAAATGCACGATTATCTACCGGCAATGCAACATGTGAATCAGCCTCGATTGCGCCATGCCCAGGAAAGTGCTTTCCAGTCGACGCCATACCCGCTTCATTCATCCCGGCAATCAACGAAGAAGCCAGTTCAATGACAACCTCAGGGTCACCTGAAAAAGCACGATCACCGATCACAGAAGAAATACCGTAATCGAGATCCAAAACCGGCGCAAAGCTGAAGTCTATGTCCGATGCCCGTAACTCAGACGCAAATAACCAACCACACTCTCTAGCAAGGGACATCGCATTGGCCGGATTCTTCGCATATAACTCGCCGAACATTCGCATGGGCGGGATACGGCTAAACCCCTTTCTAAATCTTTGAACCCGCCCTCCCTCGTGATCCACTGCAATCAATATATTAGGGTTGCATGCCCTTATTTCAGCGACTAACTCAGCCAATTGCATTTTGTTTGAGTAGTTGCGAGAGAAAAGAATGAGCCCTCCGACAAGGGGGTTAGAGAGCAACTGGCGATCCTGGTCGTTAAGGCTTTTCCCTTCGACGTCAACCATCAGCGGGCCAATATTACCTAACGCATTCATACCGTCGGTATTTGCAGATAGTGTGCTCTTCTGCATATTAATTATTATTCCCTGAAAATTGTAGTTGTGAATATTTAAGTCTAGCGAGTTGCCAAAGAGCGCTAAAAAATAGTGACCTGACAGCCTGGCTGAACTCTATCAAAAAGATCGATTATGTCCATATTTCTCATACGGACACAACCATGAGATAACGGCACTCCCATAGGCTCTGAGTCCGGAGTTCCGTGGATATAGATATAACGACGCATTGTGTCTACAGCACCTAAGCGATTAACGTCAATTTCGATGCCCGATAGCCACATAATCCGACTCAGTATCCAGTCTCTGCTCGGGTATTGTGCCGCCAAGGCAGGCGAGTAGATCTCACCTGTAGGCCTACGTCCAACGAACACCGCCCCCACTGGTCGCTCATCGCCAATCATAGCTCTTATGATGTGGCGCCCTCTGGGCGTGCAACCACTATTAGACCTTTCCCCAGGGCCGTTTAATGCCGTTGAGACACGATAGCACAACCACGGCGTTGCAGACTTTAAAAGCGTAAGCGTTTGAAGCGGAATATCAATTTCAATCGATAGTGTACTTGTAGTATTAGCCATTAGCTAAGCTTAACTGACCTTTCATTCTGTGTCATACCCTAAAGACAGAAAGATCAGCTACACCACATGAAGGGGTTTGGTTTGAGTTATTTCGGTAAAGGAGCCTGCAAACCCGCAGCCAAGAAAGGAACAAGGCGTTTAACCACTTCCTCAGTCGAACTATGAACCTGCATTTCATTTTCTAAAATGTCAGACAGGGCTTCGATACTCGACATGGTGAAGGCAGTCGTGCCAAGCATAAACTGAATACGCCAAAAACGATCAACAGCAGAGAGCTGTGGCGTAGCCTCTCGCATATGTTTCATGAACATCCTGAATGCTCGGCTGTATTCTTGTTCAAGGTATTTACGAAGGTGCCCTTGTGATTGCGTATAGGCTAACCCGAGCAGACGCATAAACACCGAAACACCGGTTTTACTTTGAGATGGCACCCTAACAATACAGGAAGTGACAATCCCCAGTAACGTTTCAATATCGATGGGGGTGTCTGAATGTTTGTCGGAAGCGCTTTTTAGCTCATTCTCAAGATTGTTTGCAAAAGGAGATAGAAAGCGGGAAAAAACCGCCTGTATAAGTGCGTTTTTTGACCCAAAGTGGTAATTGACCGCCGCTAGATTTACGTTAGCCTTGCTGGTTATCATCCGTAGTGACGTTTCAGAAAACCCCCGCTCTGCGAAAAGAATTTCTGCTGCATCAAGTATGCGATCTACTGTATCTGATTGAGCCATGCTGAAAACTTCGTCTATTCATTGATCTATGCGAAAGAAATGAAATGCCCACATTCATAATCGACACGTGCCGTCACATTAGTTAAAACATTCCAAACAATTGTTTTAAACATACGTTTGGTTGGTTGTTATGTCAAGCTTCATTAACAATCCATGACATAACTCAATAATTAAATACCACGCACTTACAACCAGCGGCAAAGATCAGTAATTGCAACCAGACGCGAAGGGGTAATCCAAAGAAATGAATACAGCGGAATGATTCTGAATAGTGGCTCTGAACAGAGATGAGGCCGGGTAGTATTTGAACATGAAAGGAGGGGGTGATTCCCCTCCCTCTTATTGAACTTTAAAGGTTATAACCTTTTTCTTCATGGGAAGAGGTATCAAGCCCCTCCACTTCGTCTTCCTCAGAAACACGTAGCGGTGCAAATAGACTGACTAATTTAAGTATTACGTATGTAACGATTGCGGTATACACAATAGTTGAAACAATGCCGATTAACTGAACTTTTAGCTGGCCGCCAATAGATGAGATACCCTCTGCAAAACCAAACCCGCTAAAAACTCCTAGTTCGGTCGATGCAAAAATACCCACCATAAATGTTCCTAAGATGCCCCCTACACCATGCACAGGAAATACATCAAGGCTATCATCTATCTTAAGCACACGCTTAACGTACTGAGTGGCATAAAAACAAACAAGGCCTGCTGCAAACCCGATGATTAACGCACCACCCGGCCCAACAAAACCAGACGCAGGGGTAATCGTACCCAAACCTGCAACCATACCTGTTACCGCACCCAACGCACTAGGCTTGCCAAACTTTTTCCATTCAATAAACATCCATACCAGTGCGCCAGTCGCTGAAGATATGTGAGTCACCAGCATCGCCATCGCGGCATCACCATTGGCACCCAAAGCGCTACCACCATTGAAGCCAAACCAGCCAACCCATAGCATACCTGCACCCGTAACCGTCATAGTCATGTTGTGGGGAGGCATCGCTGTGGTTGGAAAACCTTTTCGTGGACCAAGTACAATAGCCGCAACCAATGCTGCGACGCCCGCAGTGATATGAACAACTACTCCGCCGGCAAAATCGTATAGCCCCATTTCGGCGAGCCAGCCTCCGCCCCAAACCCAGTGGGTAACAGGCACATATACCGCCAGCAACCATATCGCACTAAAAAGAAGCACAGCAGAAAATCGCATTCTCTCAGCAAATCCACCAATAATAAGCGCAGGTGTAATAACCGCGAACGTCATTTGAAAAAGCATGAAAAGCGACTCAGGAATATCGCCGGATAATGTATCACGACCAATTCCCGACAACATAACCTTACTAAAGTCACCAATCAGCGCATTGCCTTCGCCAAAAGCCAGACTATACCCCATTATCAACCAAAGCAGAGAAGATACCCCGGCAATTGCAAAGCATTGCATTAGCACTGAAAGCACGTTTTTAGAACGAACCAAGCCACCATAGAACAGAGCCAAACCCGGCAAAGTCATAAACAGCACTAATGCTGTTGAGGTTAATATCCAGGCTGTATTGGCGCCATCGATCTGTGCATCTTCAGCTAAAGCAACACTCGGCAATATTGCCATCAACAACGGTAAAAATAGTCTTGTCATATCCTCTTCCCAGTAATTGGTTAAATGCACCACTATTGTGCAGTATGTTTATTTTCGCACCATTATAACTCTTTACTTGCACTAAGCTTTCGCAAAAAAGAGTCAGCTAATCAGAATATTATTATTATAATTCAGAACGTTATGATTCTTTTTTATAGCTAAACATTAACTTTTACGCTTAGCGCTTCAAATGAATGCACCAGATAAAAGCACTTTTTATGCCAAATAGGTGCACTCGCACTAATTACGAGCATAGCGGATTGTGTGGGTGCTAAAATACGGAGGTTAAGTCTTTCTGGTGGGCTGCTGGGTAACTGGGGCTGACTCGGGTACAGACACGGTCACTGCCTGCTCAGGGGCCGAGGGTTGTCGTTCAGCGATTTCTTGAACTGTATCATCAATACCTTTTTCAAGGTTACTAAAATGGTGCTTAAGATAATCTTCCTGAAGTCTTTTATAGGCTTTCTCAGCTTCAAGCATTAACTGTAGGTAGAGGCGGATATGCTTTTTTTCTTTCAACACTCCAAATAGCCGTTTCTTGGCAGATACATTCATCACGCCCTGAAACAGTGTCCGTTCAAGGTTTTGGTTGTATTTCGCTAGCTTGCGACATTTCCAGGCCAACCCATCCTGCCCCTCTAAGAGCTTTATATGATTAAGCGCCCTGAATTCCAGTTTTTTTCGCTCATGAAGGAGCTCAGACAAGGTAGGCTCGGAGCTAAAAAACCGTCGAAAACCCTTTAGTGAAAAGCACAACGTAATAAATAGCAACCCGAATGCACTCCCTCCTACCCAAGCGGGAACAAGTTCTAAGACACCGGCAACAAAAACAATGAATTCGATGACACAGAGCAAGAGCCAATAGTCTCGATTTCTCTTCGCAACAGACACCGTTCGATTATCAGGGTAGTCGTCTAAATAGAGCCAGTCGTAGTTTACATTGAGCAATGTTTGGCATTCCGCCAACAGTTTCTTTCGTATATGCTGCTGATGCTGCTCTTCGGATACACGCTTGTGCTCAGCCTCTTGACGCTCTTTGCGCTTGCGTGCCACGTCCAATTCCTTGGACGTCGTCGGCTTAAACGCAGCCGCCCCTGACACTGGTTCTGCTGTTTGACCGCGGTTTTCGTTATCGCTTTTTGCGTTTTCGTTATCCATTCACACTCTATCACTTTATTCTTAAGTTCCTTCTTACTATATCGTTCACAGTATCCTGATCTTTAAGTGTTTTTTAAATTGATTAGCATCATGCCGCTTAAACGATTGGATTGATAGGATGCAAGGGCGCCCGGTGCTTTTCTTTGGAGTTGTGCGCACTGCCACTGCACAATTTCCACTTGGTGAGTGCGAGGCAGGGACAGAATTTAGTTACTCCGTCGGTTTCTTTTTATCTGAAAACTGACTATACATTAGAGAATAAAAGCAATTAAAGCAGAGGATCAACAATGACCACACCCGCGATTTTAGTAAGTGACTACATGAAACCGGTCACAGAGTACTTTTCTCCAGACACCAGCGTTGAAGAAGTCGTAAAAACGTTAGTGAAAAGCAAGCTGTTTGGTGCGCCGGTATTGGATCAGGACAAAAAGCTTATTGGCTTTATCTCTGAGAAAGACTGCCTGAAACAGATGGTGAACGATAGCTATTATAGCCAAGACCATCACGTAGCACGTGACATCATGCGTGAAAACCCGCTCTCGGTATCTCCAAACTCAGATATTATAAGTTTGGCAGAAGAGATGTTAGGTCGTCGTCCTAAACTTTACCCTGTTGTCGAAAACAATCAGGTAATTGGAATAATCACTCGTACAGATGTATTGAAAGCGCTTAGCATAGCTCGCCTGGAATCTCATAAGCACTAACGGTTTAAGCCAGAGCACCGGCCTTACGCCAGAACGCCTACCTGCTGCTCCAGCTTATCAATAATCGGCTGAGGAGTTTTATCTTTTCTGATCAGGGTAAAAAACTCCTCAGCATCCGCGTATTCTCGCGACAAGTATCTTAACCACTGCTTCACTCGACCCACAGATTGTTTTTCGTCCATCTGATCTAAAGACATGTCCAAAAACTCAGCAAGAAGCTCAGCAACGTCTTCCCAGCTAAGTAACTGATCTCTCCCGCCGCCAATGGTACTCTTCTTTTTTCGCTCATTAAGCACCTTGCACTGATTCGCCAACCCCGGATTACTGATTAAACCCCGCCCTATCATTATGTCACTACACTGACTCTGCTCCTTGCAGCGGAGGTAATCCTCTGTATTCCAAATTTCGCCATTAGCCACAACCGGTAGCTGAACTACCTCTTTAATTTTTGCAATCCAGTCCCAGTACGCTGGAGGCCTGTACCCCTCCACCTTGGTTCTTGCATGAACAACAAGCTCGCTAGCCCCCGCTTCTTCAATAGCTTTTGCACACTCCAGCGCGAGACTTTTGTCTTCGTAACCAAGGCGCATCTTTGCGCTTAAAGGTGTGGTAGCTGTTAGCCCGTTTCGTACCGTTTTAACGATTTTGTAGAGGTTTTCAGGGTCTGTCAGTAGCACGGCTCCGCCATTACTGCGGTTAACTGTTTTAGCCGGGCAGCCAAAGTTCAGGTCAATGGCGGGAGCCCCTAGCGTGGAGACTAACTCAGCATTTTCAGCCAGGCAGACTGGGTCGCTACCCAATAATTGAACCCGAACAGGAGTGCCCGATTGAGTTTTTCCGCCGTGATGAAGCTCCGGGCAGGCACGATAGAATACTTTTTTGGGTAATAAGGTATTGGTTATTCGGACAAACTCGGTGACACAAACATCAATACCGCCGACACGCGTAAGAATCTGCCGCATAATATCATCTGTAAGGCCATCCATTGGGGCTAAAAAAATTCTCACGCACTACCTGCTTTACAAGCGCCGGTGTTAAGGGCGCCTATTTTACTATCAATCAATTTTGAACCATATGCAGGCTTACTCCCTACACAAAGGCTCGATTCGCTAAAAAGATGCGTATGATATAATCCCTTTCGCTTTTTACATAGCAACAATTTGTTTAATAACGTCATACCGGGTTACCGCTAGATATATCCATACTCAGTTGATCCGTATTTATGACTCTAAAAGAGATAAACCGTATATGTTCACAGGTATTGTTCAAGGCACCGCTATTGTTAAGTCGATCGATCAAAAAAAAGACCTTTCGAGATTAGGTATTGAGTTCCCGGCATCATCTCTGGAAAAGGTAGCACACGGTGCAAGCATCGCGATCAATGGCACTTGTCTTACAGTATCAGAGTATACAGATACCATAGTTTACTTTGATGTCATGATAGAGACGCTAAGAGTGACTAATCTGAGCCAGCTCGAAATTGGCAGTCTGGTAAACTTTGAAAGGGCGGCAAAGTTCGGAGATGAGATTGGTGGGCACCTGCTCTCTGGGCATATCCATACAACGGTAGTCGTCTCGTCGGTCGAAAAAACAGAAAACAACTGCATTATTAAATTCAAAGTACCCGAAGAGTGGATCAAATATATCCTGGAAAAAGGTTTTGTTGCTGTTAATGGCTGTAGCTTAACGGTGGGTGAAGTAACAGAAGACGAGTTTAACGTTTACCTGATACCGGAAACTCTCAGCATAACGACATTTGGCAGTACCCGCCCTGGTGCTATCATTAACCTGGAAGTAGACCACCAAACCCAGACGATAGTCGATACTGTGGAACGCTTAGGGTTAAAAATCACACAGTAGCCCTTTAACAAGCCATTCACTATTAAGTCGGTAAAGCAGTTCGGGGCTAAAACACTTGGCCCTGAACTACCTCCACTAGTGTTTTATCTCTTTACCTCTTTACCTCTTTACCTCTTTACCTCTTTACCTCTTTACCGCTTTAATGACGACAAATTTACTGCTTGAATCAACCAGTGTTGCATTACCGAATAGCTTTTTCAGCTTTACGTGGTACCCCAGGTGGCGGTTGCCCACAATCCAAAGTTCGCCACCTGGCTTCAAGCACCCTAGTGACTCTTTAAACATCTGCCACCCGACATGTTCACTAACCGTATTTTGCTGGTGAAACGGTGGGTTACATAGCACCAGATCAACACTGTTTGGGTCAACGCCAGCCAGACAGTCAGCATGGTTAAACGTTGCCGATCGATCAGGAAAATGCCCTTTAAAGTTCTCCTGAGCAGACGCCACAGCCATATTAGACTCATCGCAAAATATAAGATCCGCATTGGGGTTTAGCTGAGCCGCTGATACGCCCATCACGCCATTTCCGCAAGCCAGGTCAACAATTATTAAGTCATCATCTGACTCAGGCATCACTGCCAACAAAAGCCTTGTACCAATATCCAGACTTTCACGTGAAAACACATTTGAGTGATTTACAAGCTCAACATCAATCTCTTCAAGACTGTAGGAAGAGGGATACGGGTTATCAGGCTGTAACGTTGGGTCGAACGAAGAGAATATAAGCCGGGCTTTTTTAGCGGCGAGCGATGTCTTTGTGCTCCCTATTGTATTTTCCATTAGAGAAAGCGCATTCTTGGGCAAATACTTCACCATCGCCCCGCCAATAACCGCTGTTTTTTCACTAAGGCACGTGCGCAAACGCTGCATGACGTCAGCCAGGTAACCGTGATTTCTTGGCAGTTTGTAAACCACCAAGTCATAATGCTTGTCGGGAATGGCGGTATTATCAATAAAGCGAATATGGCTGTTTGTGCTGTCGAACCCGTTGACGGTGAGGTTTTCAATAATCGCCTGCTGTGAGATAAATGAGTCTGTCATCACGTCAACGACGACTGGCTTATTCGACTTAGCTAAAGCCAGGCAAATATAACTGGTAAGCGCGCCAAACTGATCATCAAACACTAGCACGCAATCTTTGTGAGTTAACAGTTGTTGCTCATCAAGATGATTGATCAATAGCTCATCGGCCGCATCCCACGCTCTCAGGCGGTCTCCGCTTCTAACCGGAAAACGTTTAAGTGTAAGTACCCCTAGTGGTGTTTGAAGTTCAATCTCGTTCATCAAGTTCTAAAGCGCCTATGACTAATCAACTAAAATCAGCGCCCATTGTACACACTTATAGACAAGGTACACACTTATAGACCAAGCACACACTTATAGACCAAGCACACGCTTATAGACAGGGCACACAGCAGCAACGCTTTCAGTACGCACCTTCATAGCCCCCCTTTAGAAAAGAACGACAACACGTTATGCTTTATCAACAACGACGGTTAAAAAACATCAATCTGCATAGTTGTCTGTAAACCACTTTATATCTTCAATGGAGCTGTTTAATGAAAAAAGTAGCGGTAGTTCTCTCTGGGTGTGGCGTATACGACGGTTCAGAAATATATGAAACAGTCATTACATTACTGGCACTTGATAGCAACGATGCTCAGTATCAGTGTTTTGCGCCTGACATCCCTCAATTGCACGTTGTCAACCACTTAACAGGTGAGGTCGAGTATGGCGAAACACGCAATACCTTAGTAGAAGCAGCAAGGCTGGCGAGAGGAGAAATTAAAGACCTTTCAGCGCTTGATGTAAAAGACTACGACGCCATTATCTTCCCCGGAGGGTTTGGCGCTGCGAAAAACCTTAGCGATTATGCCGTTAACGGCTCATCAATGGTCATTAATCTACAAGTCAAAACAATTGCTCAAGCATTTGCCAGAGCCTCTAAACCAGCGGGCTATATCTGTATTGCGCCAACACTCATCGCGGGTATATACGAAGAAGGCGCAAAGTGCACCGTGGGGAATGATGCCGACACCGCAGCGGCTATTGAGACCATGGGGGCCAAACACATTAATTGCGAGGTAGAAAACGTCGTCATTGATGAGGAAAACAAAGTCGTCTCAACCCCTGCTTACATGCTCGCAGAACGAATATCAGAAGCAGCCGTGGGCATTGAAAAGCTTGTAAGCCGCGTACTGGATATGGCTTAGGGTAAACGAGTGAGGTTGATTGCCTAATCGTTTCAGCTAAAGAAAAATTTTTCACTGAATCTGCAATCATTCTCACTCAATCTTTAGGCTGAAAAGATCGTCATCTACGATGCACTATTGCAGTGGCTGCGCAAAGCAGGCAGGGATTAGCCGTTTCCCGCAGTATACATATCATTTCCTGCGGCCAAAGACCCAGAATGTCTGAGTAACCTATAGCAATAGCCAATTGCCGATAAGGTATAACAACTAAAAAGGCTCGTGTTTCATCGCCTACTCTTTGGCTATCCATAATCCTGAGGAAAAGCGAGAACGGACCTCAATCGTTGACATACGCTATCGCCTTGATACTGGCTTTATATATCCAGTGACTCATAATAATTAACTGTAGGAGGGTCTGAAAGATAACTCATTAACTGGGCCATGACACCGTTATTCTGGATATTCAACAAGTACTTTTCGTGTGCTTCTTTCGACGACCACTTTTCGTAAAATAGCAGATCCCCACTATCTCGATTAAGGCAAATCGATACTTGCATACACCCACTAAAGCCTCTAACTGCGGGTAGCTTTTCTTCTATAAACGAGATGAGTTTAGTAGTAGTTTCAGGCTTGGCTTTTGACTGTAAATTAACGACGATACTCATATTAGACGTCCTTTCGAGTAATTCTATCTGATATTGGCTGCAAACAAGCAAGTCCATTCTATTTGCACTAGCACAATCAAAAAACATCACTTTTAGAAGTTTAATAGTGAATAATATTCAACAACACGCCACTTCCGAACGCCCTTGGGACACAACATTGTCATATAACTGGATTAAGTTTAATTCAAGCTCTCTTTACCTAGAAACAGTCTTGCCGGCAGTAATAGTGATGAACCAAGCTACTGTAGCGGCCCGAGGTTTTAATCGCCTCAAGGGCTCCTCTCCACTTTTTAACCGTTTCAAGTGGCGTACCGTTTGGAAATGCCAGGAAAGCTTCATCTGCAATAACGACATCTGTTTTACTCAATTTATCAACCGTCACACCAGCTATTTTCTCTATGGTTGGAAATAGCACTGCACTCAATAACGTGAGATCTGAACGGCCATCTGCGACTCGATCCCAGCATGCCTTATATGATGAGGCATAATCAATATTGGTGAACCCTCGTTCTTTTAGAGGCTGCACTTGAGGGCTAGCGGTACGAACACATACCGAAGCTGCACGTTTCGCGTCTTCCACCGTAGCAAGCCTTATATCGCTATCTCTACGTTTAATAAAATATGATGACTCTTCCAGAAGGGGGCCGACCCATTGATAGTCGTTGGCATTATCACTGGTACGCCGGATCCCAAGAAACCCGTGTGGGCCATTCATCTTGGCTGCCCTTGAAGCGCCTGTTTTTTCTATAGGAATAATATCTGGCGTCAGGTTAAGCTTTATCATTAACTCGCGTGTAAGCTCCGCTAAAAATGCTTGCCGGCCGCCGTGATGCTTTCCCCTCAATTCTTGACTACTATCGGTATAAGTACTCGACTTTATGTCGTAGCCATATATATTGATAGGCTCTTCTGCGAACGCACCACCGGCTGATAACATAATGCAAAGCAGCAACCATTTTCTCATCATCGATCTCCGTTTGTTTAACCACTTACTATTGATACACACCACAGATCATACACACCACAGATAGAGTTGATGTTAAGGTCACTTTGACACACTTTTTATATAGTTATATTGATCTTAGTACAAACAAATGAGTATTTTATTTGTTCAGAGAAGCATTTAGCTGTTCAGTTAGCGTTCCGCTTCAATAAAGTTATTTTTAACAAACTCACGCCACTCTGGCGGGAAATTATCATCTCTGATGACCAGTTCAGGGTCAGCAGGATGACTAAGGTTATGCAAATGCAGCTCATAAGCGTGCAGAAGGTGATGAGATGTAACAAGTTTTTCGTTATCTAGGCCGGTAAGCGGCTGGTTGATTCGCTTTAAATACATTTCTCCACTAAGACTATATATTTTATCTCCCACTATTGGGTGCCCCAGAGCTGCCAGATGCGCACGAATTTGATGCTTTCGCCCTGTCATAAGCTCACACCTGACCAGTGAAAACCCCTCGGTAGAGCTGAGAACCGAGAACCCTGTGCGGCTGTACTTCCCCTCGCCGCGCTTTACCTTATGCATCTGGCATCGAATTGGGCTGTCAGGAAGAGTGGCTAAATCACACTCGTAATCAAGCGCTGTCCATTCAGGGGTTCCGTAAACAACGGCATGGTATATTTTGCGTTTTATAAGCCCCGGCAGAGCAGGTTGGTATTTACGAGCCACCTCATTGTTTTGACCAATTAAAATAACGCCGGATGTTTCAATGTCTAATCGATGAAGCAAGTGAGCATTTGGCCAAGGACTCTCTCGTCGCAGCAGTTGAATGAGTGTGTTATATACGTTGCGAGTGGTTCGGTTAACCGGAAGGTTGGCGGGTTTGTGAATGGCTGCAATTTCGTCATTTGACCACAGTAGCGACCAATTTGGATCAACCGCAGCCTCCTGATAATCGGGCACAGTGTAATCTATAACTTGTCCGGTCTGAGTCTGTATATTTTCAGATATTGCCACACCATTGACTTTAATCTGCCCCGATTCTAACAGCGAGCACCACTTCTCCCGACTAAGGTAAGGTATACAGGGCAAAAGACAATCGATGAGGGTTATACCTGCCTGTTTGTCTGTAACGGTCAATGAAAATTTGGCATCCATTATGTAGCGACTTTACCCGATGTAGAAACTTTACCTGATGTAGCAACTTTACCAGGCCAACCAAATACTATTTTTCCGTCTTTAACTGGGCCAATCGCTCTAACTATATTTGTTTTATCCATAGCGTCGCAGATTTACACGTTTACTCAATTCGCCTTTGCAATAAAGCCCATTCCCGCTTGCGCGGGAATCAGTTCATCATGCCGTTTGAGGCTCTTCAAAGCTAACATCATCTGAAATACGTTTATCCAACATGCCTTTATCGACGATGAAGTCAATAATAGACCTGAGCCCTTCGCCTTTAATGAGGTTGGCAAAAACAAACGGTTTCTCTCCGCGCATTTTCTTTGAATCCCTATCCATAACATCAAGAGACGCATTGACCATCGGCGCAAGATCCGTCTTGTTGATTATCAACAGGTCTGACTTGGTAATACCAGGCCCCCCTTTGCGTGGAATTTTATCACCTGCACACACATCAATAACATATAAAGTGAGGTCTGAAAGCTCAGGGCTGAACGTAGCAGAAAGGTTATCCCCTCCACTTTCAACCAGCACAAACTCCAGCCCCTCATGGCGCTCCTGCAGTTCGTCAATGGCTGCCAAGTTCATCGATGCATCTTCACGTATCGCCGTATGTGGGCAACCACCGGTTTCAACCCCCATGATACGGTCTTGTTCGAGCGCGTCGTGGCGTATCAAAAATTCCTGATCTTCTTTGGTATAGATATCATTGGTCACAACAGCCATGTTGTAATGCTTCCGCATAGCCAGACATAGCTGCCGTAAAAGCGCTGTTTTACCTGAGCCAACAGGGCCACCAACACCGATTCTCAAACATTGGGTCGTCATGAATATATCCTACTGATTTGCGTTTATGTGAGGCCTTTGCACGGCGTTATAGTCGTGAAAAAGTCTCTATGTCTATTAGCTTCTAAATAAACGTGAGTACTGTGTTTCATGTATTGCACTGGCTATGGCAAAACCGGGCAATGTCGCTCCAATTTCGCTATCACTGACAAGCTTGGCATGCGCTATCGCCCGCTCAATTTTTTCCATCATTGGTAACATTACTTTTTGCGCTGCGGTTTGCCCTAAAGGGATCGCCTTACAAGCAACGGTCACTTGATTCTCTAACCAGCTCCAACATAGCCCGAGTGCCGCTTCGTCGGTATCAATAGAAAAGTGCTTGGCCGCAAATGCAAACAACGTAAAAAAACCTGCATTTTCGGGAAGCTGAACCTGATCCAAAATATCCAGCGAAATCAGCAGGCGTTTTAACGAACGCCCTAACTGTTCATCTTCCAACAGTAGCTCAGCACTTTCCCGACTGGCTCTAAAGTGCTGGTTCCAGCGGTTCAATGACTCTAAGTCCCCCTTATCCCACGCGGAATACATGCGGTAAAAAAGTGGCAAGTCTTGTTGTGCGAGGCCGTTAGATAATACGCCCGACAGCCACTCTGCCAGGTCGTCACCATCCTTAACCCATTCCATTTCAATCGCGGACTCCAGGCCTTGTGAGTAGGCAAAAGCGCCAATCGGCAATGCAGGGCTGGAAAGGTATAACAGTGATAATAGTGATTTAGCGTTCATTGTTTTCCTAATGGTGATGGCCACCCTTATATGCACCACTCTCAGGGTCAAAAGGGCTCAACTCATGTTCAATGGTCATACCATGGATGCGAACCATATCTTCAAGTACGTGATCCGGTTTAAAACGTAGCCACTTCTCACCCACCTGCAAAGGCACGTGACGATTTCCGAGATGATAGCAACATTTTGAGAAGACCAACCAGTCATCACAACGAGCTGTCGTTACAGCCTCATCTTGAGAAATGATGATAATGACCTTCCCGCATTCGGTTTTTAACGCTTGCCCCTGCTGTAAGACTTTACCCCTTTCGAGAAAAAGCCCAATATCTTCCCCTGAATCCGTGACGCTTCTTAAACGCCCTCGTTTCCTGTCATCATAATTCAACGTCAACGTATCATCAGCTGACAACCCGACAACGCCATCGGCATACTCGACTACTTTTAACACCATGATCTCCGGCTACTGGTTAGTAAATATATTCGTGCACACATTACTTAAACAACTATTACCCTTCGCTAGAATAAGAAATAACGCTGAGCCATCGGTAACACATCAGCAGGTTCGCAGCTTAATAGCACGCCATCAGCAGTGACTTCATAGGTCTCTGGGCTAACCTCAATCACCGGCATTGCATTATTATGAATCATGTCCTCTTTGGTCACCGAACGAACACTATGGCAAGCGACCAGTGTTCGGCTTAACCCTAACTCTTTAGGCAAGTCTCTTTTTTCAGCTGCTTTGCTTACAAACGTAAATGATGTTTTGGCCGGTGCGGTACCGAAACCACCAAACATATAACGATAATGGACAGGCTGCGGAGTGGGTATTGATGCGTTAGGGTCTCCCATTGGTGCACCGGCAATAAAGCCACCTTTTAGAATCAACGCGGGTTTAACCCCGAAGAATGCAGGCTTCCATAACACCAGATCAGCTAACTTACCCACTTCTATAGAACCCACTTCATGAGAAATACCATGAGCAATTGCGGGGTTGATCGTGTACTTCGCCAGATAGCGTTTTGCGCGGAAGTTGTCATTACCTTCTGGCTTATCTTCGTCTAACGCGCCTCGTTGGGTTTTCATCTTATGTGCGGTTTGCCAGGTTCTGGAAATAACCTCGCCGACTCTACCCATCGCTTGTGAGTCTGATGCGATCATCGAGAGTACACCCATATCGTGCAATATATCTTCAGCTGCTATCGTTTCCTTACGAATACGAGAGTCTGCAAACGCGACGTCTTCAGGGATATTAGGATCTAAATGGTGACAAACCATCAGCATATCCAGATGCTCATCAACCGTATTAACCGTGTAAGGTCTGGTTGGATTGGTTGATGAAGGTAGGACATTCAACTCGCTACAAGCTTTGATAATATCCGGCGCGTGTCCGCCTCCAGCGCCTTCAGTATGATAGGTATGTATGCATCGACCTTTAAAAGCCGCCAATGTGTCTTCTACAAAACCGGATTCATTTAAGGTATCAGTATGAATGGCTACTTGAACATCGTACTTTTCAGCTACGGTTAAACAGTTATCAATAGACGCAGGGGTTGTTCCCCAATCTTCATGAAGTTTGAGACCAAATGCACCATATTCCAACTGCTCTTCCAGCGCCTCGGGGAGGCTCGCATTCCCTTTACCTAAAAAACCAAAGTTCATTGGCAGGTTATCAGTCGCCTGAAGCATTTTAGCCATGTTCCAGGGGCCAGGCGTACAGGTTGTGGCATTCGACCCGGTTGCCGGGCCCGTACCGCCACCCAACATCGTTGTGACCCCCGACATTAGCGCTTCTTCTACCTGCTGTGGGCAAATAAAGTGTATGTGAGAATCAACAGCACCCGCAGTTACGATCTGCCCTTCCCCTGCTATAACTTCAGTGCCTGGGCCTACCGCAATTGTGATACCTTCCTGGGTATCCGGGTTTCCCCCTTTGCCAATCGCCGCTATCCTGCCTGCTTTTATGCCTATATCTGCTTTTACAATACCCCAGTGATCGAGAATCAAGGCGTTGGTAATGAGCACATCAACGACATCAGAAGAGACCATTTGGCTCTGCCCCATGCCGTCGCGAATAACCTTGCCACCGCCAAACTTAACTTCATCGCCATAGACGGTGTAATCTTTTTCTACCTCTATCCAAAGCTCTGTGTCTGCTAGACGGACTTTGTCACCGACAGTGGGTCCGAACATGTCTGCATAGGCTTTGCGGGAAATTTTTGTCATTTTAATATCCTTGCTACCGAAGGTCATTTCCGTGAGAAAGGCTAAAGCGCGCCCATAACATCACCACGAAAGCCATATATTTCTTTCTTACCGCCGAATTCAACCAGCTCTACCGTGCGGCTCTGCCCTGGTTCAAAGCGAACAGCCGTACCTGCCGCAATATTCAGGCGATAACCCCTTGCTTTGTCCCGGTCAAACTCAAGCGCTAAGTTGGTCTCTGAAAAATGGTAGTGAGACCCAACTTGAACAGGCCGGTCTCCAGTATTGGAGACTGAGAGTGAGATCACCTCACGGCCTGCATTGAGCTCAATATCTCCATCCTTCAATGCATATTCACCTGGAATCATCTCGATACACTCCTTTAACAGCAGTATTAAATAATGGGGTTATGGACAGTAACGAGTTTGGTTCCGTCAGGAAAAGTGGCTTCTACCTGCACCTCATCTACCATCTCCGGAATACCTTCCATCACCTGGTCACGAGTCAGTATTGTTCGTCCATAACTCATTAGCTCGGCAACCGTCTTTCCTTCCCTGGCACCTTCCAGAATTTCTCCTGAAATTAACGCAACGGCTTCCGGGTAATTAAGTTTTATGCCTTTGGCAAGGCGCCTTTCTGCCAGTAACGCGGCAGTGAATAGTAGTAATTTGTCTTTTTCTCTAGGCGAAAGTTGCATCGTGTCTCTCTTGTGTATAAACAGACATTTTTTGAATAAAATTTAAGTCGACCAAATTCTCGGCTCACAGGCCTCAAGCCCTAAAAGCGCTTTTCTAACCTGCTTCCAACAATGGATCAATAAATTTTTTGCCTCCTCTGAGCATGGTCCGAGATAGCGTACAATCACAACGCCAAGGCGCTGAGTGACTGCGATCAAACCGGCAATGGAAGAGGTTGAAATCAACGGTTCCAGTGAGGAGCGCAACGCATCTACTGAGGCTTGAGGGTTTTCCAATCCAAACATAATCATGGTGCCGGAAACTGAGTGCCCTGCGAAGCCATAGGGCTGAGTCAGTGACTCCCCGCCACCTTTGACAACCTGCCGTTCTAACAGCAGGGGTAAGCCGTCTTTTGAGACACTTAGCGTTTGAACAACGCTTCCGCTATCAAACGGTTTGTTGCCTGCAGTCCTGCCCAGACAATAAATATCCCAACCAATAAATTTGGCGTTGCCTGTCAGGTCGATGTGGGTACTCAGTCGGCCATTTGCACCGTTAAAAACAATGGTCTCCTGTGGGAACCATTCGCATATTGCGTCATCAACCGATAGCTTTACATCTTGCAACTGCGAGACATTGCACGAGTCTGCCTGGTAAACCTTTCCGGCCGAAGGGGTCGTCATTAACACATGGCTATTCTTCGCGCACGTTATGTCGATTTTAAGGTTATCACCACTGACCAGCCCACCTGGCGGATGAAGGATATATACGTGACACACCTTATTTTCAGGATAAAAAGGCCGCTGAACTCTAAGAGGCCCCTTAAACTGAAAGTCCTTCATCAGGGTTTTGTCTGCACCTGCGACAAACTCCAAGCTCAGTTCTGCCAGCCAACGCCTGCTCTCGCCGTACCCAAAGTTAGCGCGACCACTATCGGTGGTACGGCTCTCTATCGTACTGTCGATCATTGAAGCAGCAGCTAACACAGCATCATCTTCAGCCGTAACTACGTTTGGTGTGTTTACATGTTGAGATATTGTCAAACTGTGAGGTATTCCTTAATCAGTTCTTCGGAAAGTTCAGAAATATTGCCGGTGGCAACACTTTTCCCTCGCTCCATAATACAGAAGTTATCCGCCACTTTTCGAGCAAATGGTAACTTTTGTTCAACCAACAAAACCGTGAGCCCAGTCTGTTGGTTTAACCTGCGGATGATATCGCCTATTTCCTGCACGACATTGGGCTGAATACCCTCTGTCGGTTCATCCAGAATCAGCAGTTTGGGGTCTACGACCAGTGCACGGCCAATCGCTAATTGCTGTTGCTGCCCTCCCGACAGGTCACCCCCACGCCGATTAATCATCTCCTTAAGCACTGGAAAAAGCTCGAAGATAAAGTCCGGTATTTTTTTAAGTTTATCTTTACGAGCTGATAATCCAATTTGAAGATTTTCTTCAACCGTCATGGCAGGAAATATCTGCCTGCCTTGCGGGACATAACCAATCCCCATTGAGGCGCGCTTTTCCGCCGAATGATCAAACAAGCGCTGCCCCATAAATTCCGCATTCCCTGATTTGATTGGCAATAACCCCATAATGCAGCTTAGTAACGTCGTTTTACCTACGCCATTACGCCCCATTAGAACAGTACATTTGCCTTCTTCTACATGAAGATTAAGGTCCCAGAGCGTATGACTTTCACCATAAAACTGATTCAGGTTTTCTATTTTAAGCATCCAGTTACTCTCCCAGGTACACTTCTTTAACACGCGCATCACTTTGAATCTGATCCATAGACCCTTCAGCCAAGACGCTTCCCTGATGCAGCACGGTTACTTTTTTAGCAATTGAGCGGACAAAGTCCATATCGTGTTCAACAACGATAACCGAGTGCTTACCCGCCAATGACGTTAGCAGCTCGGCTGTTCGATCCATTTCCTGATGAGTCATTCCTGCAACCGGCTCATCCACCAGCAATAAACGCGGGTTCTGCATCAACAACATACCAATTTCGAGCCACTGTTTCTGACCGTGGGACAAAGCACCAGAACGCGCAAAACGATGCTCCTGCAATCCGATTTGAACCATGACTTGTTCAATATGATCTTTTTGTTCGCCATTAAGTTTAGAAAACAGAGTGGGTAGAACGCCGCGAGGCCCAGCCATCGCCAATTCTAGGTTGTCGTACACTGACTGCTCTTCAAAAACAGTCGGCTTCTGAAACTTGCGCCCAATACCCGCTTGCGCAATTTCCGGTTCACTCATTTCCAGCAAGTTAATCTTCTGCCCGAAGTACGCAGAACCTGTGTCGGGTTTGGTTTTACCCGTGATGATATCCATCATGGTGGTTTTACCGGCACCATTTGGTCCGATAATACAACGCAGTTCACCTTCATCAATATAGAGATTAAGGTTATTAATAGCCTTGAACCCGTCGAAGCTCACACTCACATCTTCCACGTAAAGCATACAGCCGTTTTTTATATCTAACCGCTTGTCAGCCTGCGGAGCCATAAAGTCAAACACTCGGTCACGCTGGCGGATTGAGTCCAAATACGATGCAACGGAAATACTCATGCCACTGCCTCCTTACGCTTCATAAAGCCTGCCATCCCTTTTGGAAGGTAAAGTGTGCCAAGTACAAAGAGCCCTCCTAGTGCAAATAACCACACCTCAGGCATCGCAACTGTAAAATAACTTTTCGCATAGTTAACGGCAATCGCACCAATAACGGCCCCATACAGTGTAGCCCGTCCACCTATTGCGACCCAGACTACCAGTTCAATCGAATTAAGTGGTGAAAACTCATTCGGGTTGATAATCCCCACCTGAGGAACATACAAGGCACCTGCAATCCCTGCCAAAGAGGCAGAAAATACGAAGACCCATAGTTTGACCTTATCAACTCGATAACCGATAAAGCGGGTACGGTCTTCAGCATCACGAATCGCCATACATACCCGGCCAAGCTTGGACGTTACGATATAGCGGCATGCGATATACCCTAGCGCCAAAAACAATGCGGACAACCCAAATAACCAAAGCCTGGTACTATTCGATTGCAAACTGAAGCCCAGAATATCCTTAAAGTCAGTCAGGCCATTATTGCCACCAAACCCCATTTCATTGCGATAGAAAGCAAGCATGAGTGCATAAGTCATCGCTTGTGTAATGATGGAGAGATAAACACCCGTTACACGAGAACGGAATGCCAGCCAGCCAAATACGAATGCCAGTATTCCAGGCACTGCTACAATCATTAGTGCTGCAAACCAGAACATATCAAAGCCGTGCCAGAACCAGGGCAGCTCTTTCCAGTCCAGAAACACCATAAAGTCGGGCAGAACAGGGTCACAATATACCCCTCGATCTCCAATTTGGCGCATCAAGTACATTCCCATTGCGTATCCGCCCAATGCGAAAAAAGCGCCATGCCCAAGACTCAATATCCCCATGTAGCCCCAGACAAGGTCGACTGCAATTGCCAGTAGAGCAAACGTCAGGTATTTACCTAACAGGGTGACCGTATACGTCGATATGTGTAACGCGCTCCCTTCAGGAACAAAAAGGTTAAGCGCTAACACTGCCACCGTAACAGCGGCTAAAACCAGGAGAAATATTTGAGATTTTTTATCAAATAGCTGTTTTTCAGAATGCATAATTTACCCCTCCGCTCCACGGCCTTTTTGAGGAAAAAGCCCACGAGGTTTTTTCTGAATAAAAAGAATTATAAAAATTAGAACCAAAATCTTTGCCAGAACAGCACCTGAAACCGGCTCCAGCAACTTGTTAGCTACACCGAGCGACATACCGGCAACCAATGTCCCCCAAAGGTTTCCAACGCCACCGAACACCACCACCATAAAGGAGTCGATAATGTAAGCTTGCCCTAAGTTAGGCCCTACATTGGTTAACTGACTTAGCGCTACACCGGCAACGCCTGCGACACCCGAGCCAAGACCAAAGGTAAGCGCATCGACCCATTCAGACCTTACCCCCATTGCTCGTGCCATCGCCCTATTCTGGGAAACAGCTCTAACCTTAAGGCCCAATGTCGTTTTCTTAAGTACGAAAAACAGCATCGCAAATACGATTAAACAGAAAATAATGATGTAAAGTCTGTTGTATGTAATCGAAAAAACAGGGTTGATCTCTAACGCCCCACTCATCCAGTCTGGCGTTTCGACACTTCGGTTTAAAGGCGAAAACACTGAGCGCACAGCCTGTTGTAGAATCAGGCTAATACCAAATGTCGCAAGCAGTGTTTCCAACGGTCGACCATATAGGTGCTTGATAACCCCTCTTTCAATCGCGATGCCTGCCAGGCCAGAAACCAGGAATGCAGCGGGGATAGCCACAAACAGCGACGCGCCAATATTATTTGGCATGATTAGTTGGATAACATACGTGGTATAAGCCCCCAGCATGATGAGCTCACCATGAGCCATGTTGATGACCCCCATAACGCCAAAGGTAATAGCCAAACCGATTGCAGCAAGTACCAATACTGACCCGAGACTTAAGCCGAAAAACAGCGTCTCCATTAATGCATAGTTATCAATTTTTTGGTCAATTTTCGCCAATGCTTTATGGGTCGCGGCGATGACACTTTTGTCCTCCTCGGTATCAACTGCCGCCTGGAGGGCGTTTCGAACCGCAGGCTCCAAGCTGTCTTCGAGGGTTTTAACCGCAGCAATTTTTTCAACGACTGACCCGGTTTTTAGTTTCCCTAACGCAATACCCGACGCGATAAGTGAGCGAACCTTATTGTTTTTCTCTTGCTCATACATTCTTTCAAACAAGACGATTTGCTCATCATCGACCACATCATACAAGCTAATAACTGCTGCTCCTCGCTTCGCAGGGTCAGGGTCTGTCAATTGTATTTGTGAAATGGCCGCCTTTATCCTGATTCGCAACTTATTATTTATTGCAACACGTTTTATTTTACGTTTACTGGTAACTTCGTATGTTTTACCGCTATCCAGCACGTCTGCAACGATATAACCCTTACCCAGTTTTTCCTGAATGGTTACAAGTCGCTTCTCTTTTTTATGGCGGTAAAGGTCTCCCGCTAGCAATATTTGAAGTATTTCCTCCGCACGTTCATCACGGCTTTGCGCCAGCAACTCAACGCCTTGGGTGACGCTTTTAAAGTTCTTACCTTGCAATTTGACCATGGCCTGATCAAAAAAAGTATCCGATGACGCAATGGTCGGGCTTAAAAGTGCCGCGAACAACAACATTATGGTGCACGCTGTTAACAGTTGCTTCCCTCTTGCCAAGTCGCGCTTTCTAAAACAAAACATGTCTAGTTTCCTAATCAATCACTCAGCCCGTTATTATTTCAGGCTTTTGAGGACGAAAATGGTCTAGGCCACAGACTCAAGCAAGCTAATATACTTTGCTTGAAATCAGTGGCCTACGTTGCTGATATGTCTATCGTCTCTTAACGATTAAAAGTTTTGCCCTGAACATTTCGCTGTTTTGACGTTATAGTTACCGCAAGAAAGTGGTGCTCTCCAGTCAGAAATAATGTCTTTTGAGCCTGGCAAGAAATCAGACCATGCATCACCTGCTACGTTACCTGTAGTCTGCCAAACAACTTGAAACTGACCATCATCCTGTATTTCACCAATAAGTACTGGCTTGGTTACGTGATGGTTCGGAAGCATGGTTGAAATGCCCCCCGTCAGGTTTGGAACCGCTACACCGATAATGGCATCCTGAACCATTGAAGGCTCGGTGGTTCCTGCTTTCTCAACAGCCTGAACCCACATATTGAACCCAATATAGTGCGCCTCCATTGGGTCATTGGTCACACGATCCTGGTTCTTGATATATGACTGCCAGCTATCGATGAACTCTTCATTGGACTCATCTTCGACACTCATGAAATAGTTCCACGCCGCCAAGTGGCCAACAAGTGGTTTGGTATCGATACCTGATAGCTCTTCTTCGCCTACAGAGAACGCAACAACTGGAATATCTTCAGAAGAAATCCCCTGGTTACCCAACTCTTTATAGAATGGAACATTAGCATCGCCATTGATGGTTGATACGACAGCCGTCTTCTTGCCAGCCGAACCAAACTTCTTCACATCAGACACAATACTCTGCCAGTCAGAGTGACCGAACGGCGTGTAGTTAATCATGATGTCTTCTTGCTTAACGCCCTTCGCCTTCAAATACGCTTCCAGGATCTTGTTTGTGGTGCGAGGGTAAACATAGTCAGTTCCAGCCAATACCCAACGCTTAACACCAAGGTCGTTCATCAAATAATCAACCGCCGGAATAGCCTGTTGGTTTGGCGCGGCACCGGTATAAAATACATTTTTCGAGGATTCTTCACCTTCGTACTGCACAGGATAGAACAAAAGGCTATCCAGCTCTTCTACGACCGGTAATACAGACTTTCTGGAAACTGACGTCCAGCAACCAAAAATTGCAGACACATCTTCCTTGTCAATCAACTCTCGTCCCTTCTCTGCAAACAGTGGCCAGTTTGATGCTGGGTCAACTACAACAGGTTCCAACTTTTTACCTAATAGACCGCCTTTGGCATTTTGCTCTTCAATAAGCATCAGCATTGTATCTTTCAGTGTTGTCTCACTAATTGCCATGGTGCCAGACAACGAATGCAGAATACCTACTTTGATAGTGTCATCAGCTGCGATTACGTGTGAAGCAGAAAACGATAGCGCTGCGGCTGCCGCTATGCCCGAAATTGAAGCAGTTAATTTTTTCATTCCTATCTCTCCTAGAGACCCAAACCTGTTTATGATTTTTATCAGTACATTTATCGTTGCCCATGCACTTAATTGAGATACATATCAGGTTTTAGTCCAAAGTCAGGTATAGTCTTTTATATCAATATGTTATGTAAACTCGCCTTAAAATATGGATAAATACAGCAACCTCCATGCACCAACTAATTGCAAGCTTAAAACCACTCGCACCACAATCATGCATAAAAGGTAAAAGGATTATAAATGCACCACTATTGAATCACTCATAGTGCATAGCACCATATCGCAGCATCATTTATTGCAAGTAGTACTCACTTAATTACCTGCCCTCTTAAATATTAAATTAGGATGAATATTCTAATTTATTTCCCTAACATCCACTCCATAGACCATTAACCGGTAATTAAATTACTTCCTATTATTCTGAGGCGTTAAATGATTCAGGAAACGTTTAAAAGTCAAATCAAGCAGATTCAATCAGTCAGCGAGAAAGTTCAGTCACAATTGAAACCTCAACTGGACAAAGCGACGAAAGAAGGTAAAAAAGTTCTGAGTCAACTTGGATCAACAGACACAGATAACAAGAGTGCAGCAGAAATTATTGCAGAAATTCGCGAGCACAACCCTACACTTAAGCGTTTGATTCTTAATCTTGACACGGCAACTTACGATGCTCGAAAACAGCTTTCCTGGAATGCAGCGATGATGGGTTCTTATGCAAAGCTTCAAGCTGAGAACAAGTTTAATACTGATGTAAAGCCTGCAATCGATAGCTACTTGTCAACTGTAGATAGCAAAGTTAAAGAGTTACTAGAGAAAGCAAACGAGTTAAAGGCAAAAGTAACTAACTAAGCACGTGTACATCAAGAAACAAATGTCATTCCCGCGAAGGCGGGAATCTATAACTTGAAAGTACGCAAAAACACTGGATCCCCGCCTTCGCGAGGATGACAACGAGGTACAATCACGGTGTTTTAGGACGGATCCTTAGCTAGTTAGATCACTCAGCTATTAGATATACCCCTTCAGGTATTACCCCTCACTAGCGATAGTAGTATGCGCTAGAGAATATTCGCCCCTAACCCCAGGGGCTTTTTTTTTGCCTCTATCAATCAGCATAACAAATGCCTGTTCCCCCTAGCCCACAATAGCCCTGCGGGTTCTTCGCCAGGTATTGCTGGTGGTACGTTTCTGCATAATAAAAATCACTCGCAGGAACAATCTCTGTTGTAATTTCGCCTTTCCCTGCACCGTTTAGGTTATGTTGATAAGCTTGGGCTGACTTTTTGGCTAGCGATTCCTGCTCTTCGTTCATCGTGTAGATACCTGAACGATATTGGGTTCCCATATCGTTACCTTGTCTCATCCCTTGTGTTGGGTCATGAGACTCCCAAAACACCTTTAGCAAATCGTGGTAGCTAACTATACGCGGGTCATATACCACCAACACCACTTCATTATGGCCGGTAAGGCCACTACAGGTCTCTTCATAGGTTGGGTTTGGGGTTAAGCCTCCTGAATACCCCACTGCGGTGGAATAAACACCTTCAATGCTCCAAAACTTTTTTTCTGCTCCCCAAAAACACCCCATGCCAAACATTGCGCGCTCACAATGCTGAGGAAAAGGTGCTTTTACGGTATTCCCCGTAACAAAATGAACGGGGTCGACCACCATCTCTTTCGCGCGCCCAGGGAGCGCGGTTTCAATTGTGGGGAGTTGAAACTTTTGTGGTGAGATCTGTTTAAACATTCTTTTTCCTTTATGGTGCTACATTTAAACTACCTGTAGAATTTATACAGGTTAACCGCCACATAGAGCAATTTCAGGCTCGACTTTTTACCTATATCAATAACTATATTAGTCGATTCTTTAACCTATGCCCTATCGCAATCATCATTCAGGAATAGTTATGTCTCAAATAACCACTAAATCTGTCTCAGATTCTTCTATAGAAGGACATGTATATAAAGTATTTCCAAACGACTTAAATGCACATGGTACGGCTTTTGGGGGCATGATTATGGCTAAGTGTGACCGCCTGTCGCTGGTCGTTGCTGAGCGGCATAGCGGATACGTTTGTGTTACAGCGTCAGTCGACTCTATTCACTTTATGGCTCCAGCAAAAGAAAATGACACCTTAATTTTCAAGGTGTCCATTAACAGGGCCTGGGGATCATCAATGGAGGTCGGAGTAAAAGTAGAAGCTGAAAATAGTTATACGGGTGACAATAAGCACATATTATCCGCCTACTTCACCTTCGTAGCGCTTGATGAAAACAACAAACCTGCAAAGGTTCCTTCGTTAATCACAGAGTCAGCTATTCAGGAACGTCGTTTTCAACAAGCAGCAGTTCGCCGTGAAGCCAGGCTCCAGACCATTGAGAAACTCAAAAGTTATGAGTCATAGAATAAGTTAATGAGAGCTTTGCACGATGTTATGAGCGAATCAAAGACAAGGCAAAACATGACGAAAAAGCGCAGTTTATGGTCTATAAATGAGCATTTTGAGTCATTTTTTAACGCTGTATTTGTAAGCGCAGTAGTCGTGCAAAACTCTCTTAATGACAATTTAGCCCATTAAATCAGCCCCTTATTTTCATGTAATATTCTTGTAATACTTTTTCTCTACGATGCTCTCGCCTGCGGACTAATCAATTATTTGACGTCAATCGCAGGGATTCATGTCAACAAAACATCATTTCCTGCCTTTGTTTTCTATTACGTGGAGTATTCGTAGATGTTAGTGAACTTAAGACCCCAGCGATTTATCATATTACTTCTGATACCACTGTTGTTTTCCAGCCACTTAACCGCAAACCAAAACACTGACTCTCTTACATCATTCGCCAATGAGCTTCCAGATAGGGAGTACCTTTTTGAAATACACGGCTCTAACACTATTGGTGCAGTACTGGCTCCAAATATGGTATCCGCGTATCTGAAAAACAAAGGCGTATGCAATATCCTAATTAGTACAACAGACATTGTTAATGAAACAGTGGTTGAGGGGACCATTCTAAACAGTAGCCGGAAGGCTAAAGTCAGAATTGCTGCGCATGGCTCCAGTACTGGTTTCAAATCGCTACTGAATGGTTCAGGGCAAATAGCAGCCGCATCCAGAGCGATTAAAGCCAAAGAGATCAATAAGCTAAAACAGTTTGGTGACATGACAAGTGTTCGGAATGAACATATCGTTGGAATAGACGGGCTAGCAGTTATTACGCATGCTAGTAACCCAATCAAACAACTGACCAAGCAAACAATCGCCAAGGTCTTTTCAGGAAAAATCCGAAACTGGAATCAATTAGGCGGCCCAGATCAAACCATTACACTTTACGCCCGCGATGATAAGTCAGGTACATGGGATACATTTAAGCAACTAGTACTCGGGAAAGGCCTCCCTCTGCACTCAGCAGCCCAAAGATTCGAGTCCAATGATGAACTTGCCAGAAGCGTTAGTAATGACCCTTCTGGTATTGGTTTCACCGGTATCGCATCGACCAACAACACCAATATTATTGCTATTTCTGATGGTGAATCTAGAGCATTGATGCCAACAAAGCTCAATATAGCCACTGAAGACTATCCATTGGCCAGAAGGCTCTACATGTATACAAAGTCCGACATGACCAACCCTTTTGCAAAGGAGTTCATCAAATTTTCCGAAACCTACGATGGACAACAAGTGGTTACAGAAACGGGGTTTGTGTCTCAGAATATTACGACATCTATCCCCGAAGACGATGCAACGATACCTTCTTCATTTAAGCAGCTTGTCGAGGGCTATCAGAGGCTATCGGTAAACTTCCGCTTTTCGGAAGGAAGAACAAAGCTCGATAATAAAGCTGAACGGGATCTCGACAGGCTTATCTACTTTATGGATAGCAATAACATCCCCAACGAGGACATTATGTTGATTGGCTACTCGGATAAGCAATCAAACGAACTTCGAGCCCAACTAATATCTGAGCTCAGAGCGCTTTCCGTGAAAACAGCCATCAAACGACGCGGGAAAACAATCAGAGCCTATACCGGGTATGGCCAATACATGCCATTGGCAACAACCAGTGGCGATAAAGGTGTGTTCAAGAACGGTCGTGTCGAAGTGTGGGCTCGTCTCTAAAACAGTTATATGGGCCGTTTTCTCGCGATAACATGGATGTAGCGGCCCAACGACAGATAAGGCTCCTGACGACACAGGAGCTTTTCCATATGCAGGATATCTTCGTAACTTCTGCTCTTCTGTAAGTCGCGGCTCAGGTAGTCGTTTACCACTCTAATGCCGGTTTTGCTCACAATATCGAAGCCCGCCACGTCAAGCCAGCGATAGACGTCAACCGGGTCTAACGGGCTTATAGGCGTCAGCCCACCTCTTTCGCCAATAAAGTCATTTGAGACAACTTTTCTAAAGTTGCCTTTTAACAGGTTTTTCATAATCACGGAGTGTTTGTTATAAAACATTAAGGATAGATATCCTCCCGTTTCAACCTGCTCTATAACGTTGGTAAGGCCTGATTCCGGGTCAGCAAGCCATTCCAATACAGCGTGAAATAAAACAAGCTCGGATGGAGCCTGAATATGCTCAGGCAGTTGATTGAGTGAAATATTTTTCAGCTGATAGTGACTTGGTGCAACCCCCTCAGCAACGAAATGCGCTTTTGCCAAATCAAGCATATCCTTGGATACATCCGTAACGGTGACCTTATGCCCCTTGTTTGCCAACCTTGCCGAAATTTGGCCAATCCCCCCTCCAACATCGAGCACTGACAGGCTATCATTCTCGGCAAGCCGATTGAGAAGGTTCTCTTCAAGGTCTTCCCACAGCAACTGAAGCCTAATTTCACCTTTCGACGAACCGTATATTTTTTTCTTAAAGTGTTCAGCTAAACCGTCAAAATTACGATCCTGAGTGTGTTCATATTTGTTCATTTTCAAACTCATTAGAAGAAAGGGAAACAGTTGACTATAATTTAACCAGGTCAATTAGAACCGAAATACCTTATTCGAGGTGGTGCAATGTTACTCAAACTAGATTCAAACGGTAAGTTGGTTGATATTATTGATATACAGGCATTGATAAACCCTTTTCATCATGAAGTCGAAGGCCAGCCCCAGTGGGGTGAAGATTTGGCCGACCCTGAGAACTATTTAAAGTCTGATTTGCGCTTTTTATCTGGAGAACACCTGCCCTCCTGCTGGGTAAACTCTCATTACCGTGAATATCAGACATCGACGAATCATATGAAAAAAGGAAGCCCCGTACCTCAATATTACGGGGCCTGAAAGCACATTACGTCGTGCAAAGCTCTCTAATATATTTACCCGACTAAAGCAAAGATCACCTAAATGCTTTGTAGACGCGAAACTTGGTGTTTTCTGTAACAATGTCAAAACGCTCTAGCGCGGCATCTATAAGCGCAGAGTATTTGAGGAAGCTATTAGCCACTAACCTCAATGGAGCGTTTTTAGTCATATGCTCTGGAAGCGTCTTAATAAAGGTCTCGGTAATACTGTAATTTGTTTTTACACCGCTATGGAAAGGCGGATTTGTAAATACGCCATTAAAACGGCCTGTCACATCTTGCAATCCGTTTGAGGGATAAACCTGTCCTTTTAGTTGATTGCGAGACAGAGTCTTCTCGGCACAGTAAAGTGACAACGCGTTAATATCGACCATTTCAACCATGGCTTCCGGGTTTCGTTTTGCAATCATTGCACCCAGCACACCACAACCACAGCCAAAATCTAACACCCTGCCAGAAGGTATTCTGCCCAAATTGTCCAGTAACAACGCAGTGGCATCATCTAAACGGCCATGGCTGAAAACACCCGGTATAGAAACTGCTGTTAGTTTATCGTCGCCCGCACTAATTTCGTACTCCTCTAACCAGTCGTCAAGATTAAACGGTGCGCTCTCAACGGACTTAATGACACTCCAGAGTTGGCAATGTCTGGCCATATCTATTTTTTCCGGGTGCTCCCCGACTGATACCAGCTTCTTGGCAGCACTATTTATACCCTCTTTCTTGGCACCAACAAGAAACAGCTCGGCTCCCACGTCCATTCTTGACGATACCATCGCAAATAGCAGGTCAAGCTCAGACTTTGACTTAGGCATAAACAGCAAAACTTGCTTAAACACTGCATCTGAATCTAACTCAGCCCCCCATGACACATTCTTATAACCGCCTCGAGTGAGCGTTGAATAAACGGAATAGTCCCATGTAAATGCTTGTGTATACTCGATCTGAGATAGCAAGTCATCATCAGGCATACCGACAATCAGCAAAGATGATTTATCAAATAAGTGCAGGTTTCTGGCCACGACCTGGGAGGTGTTTTGCATGAGAGGGTCTCGAAGTAAAAAAGAAGGAATTATAACTTAGTTTTGGTCATTCTTCTCAACCAACGATACGAAGAATAAGGGATATGCCAATGGCACGAACTATTGGTCAAATATAGTTTCATCGTATCGAATAACGAGTCGTTGGTAATATTTTTCTGCAACTTTTCTCGACGCGGGCACTTCGAAACGGTGAACCCGTTTAATTGCTTCCATTACCGATAGGTCGAGTACAAAATCACCGCTGCTTTTCGAAATTTTTGCATCCATAAGATAGCCATCACTTCCCAAAACAATATGAATTGTTCCACGCCCAGGCCTGACCGGTTTTCGAGGTTGTACAAGGTTTTCAGTTATTTGTTTCATCATTCGCGCCAAATAGAGGTTTTGCATTTTAACCTTATCTGACTGCTTTTCACTGAATACTTGCCTGCTTTTTTGCTCGCTGTTTGTTTCGTCTATATCTGGTTTTTCGTCTGTGTTTTCAGGCTTTTTCTCTAAGTTGTTATCATTTGAAACGACTGTCTGTGCTTTAGCCCGCTCGGTTTTATCCGCTTTAAGCTCCTCCTTCTTATTGTCTTTTGTTTTTTCTCCCGTAACATCTATTTCATCCTTATCAACAAGCTCGTCAGGTTTTAATTCAGTGGCACTGCGATCAGTATTATTAGATGATGCAAACGTATCAGCATTGTGCATAGGAAGATGCCTTTCCTCCTCTACTGTTTCTTCGTTGACTTGCTTTTCCTTCGGTTTATTTTTTTGCACTTCAGGTTGAGGCTGTTCTGGTGGTGTCGGCTGAGCAGGAGGCTGTTGTAACGTTATGTGAACCGTCGTCGAGTCATCAATCGGGTCAGGGTCGAAGAGCGCCGTTATATCAACCCACCACCACGCAAGGAGATGCAGCAAAATACTGACGGCTAACAAGACCAAAAATAAGACCTTGGACTGTCTGTTTAACATAAGGGGGAGTAGCTCATCTTCTTTGCTGATTGTGCATCACGCGTTTTATTATTGAGTCGCTTCACTAAGTGATCATTTTTACCATATCATGCGGGTTAAGAGTAGCCTCCAGTGATTCTTGAGTTCATAATAAGTCAACTGAGTTACCAACTATCGCTCCACAAGTATTCGTTATGTCTAATGTCATTCAATTCAAGCGCCCCTCCCCCAAAGAAAAACACAAGGGGAAAACGCTTTGCAAAAGCGGCTTTCACAAATGGGTCGTTATTAAAGATAAGCAGTTCGATGTAAAGCAGGGAAAGTTAGTCACCGCCTACCAGTGCAGCCGGTGCGGAGAAAAGAAAACCAAAGCCCTGTGAGCCGGCACGATACACCTCTTATAGCACTACTAAGAACCAGTAGTGACTTTAATAAGAACCAGTAGTGACTTTAATAAGAACCAGTAGTGACTTTAGAGAAACTTATCGTGCACAAGCGTACATATTAATGATAATCTAACCGTTGATGTACCTGTGACTCTTTAAAACCGAGAAAATCAATTTGCCAACTATCTCATGTTTTAATGCTATTGGTGTGCGCGCGTTAAGTTGAGAAGGCATATTACAAACATAACTTAAAGAGCCAGGGTTAATAGAATGAGACCTTTGCACGACGTTACGAGCGAAGCAAAGGTCTCAGAATAGCAGTACGGTTGTCGTTTTAATGAGTATATCCACCCCAGCAGCGCACTATTTATGTGCCAAGATATTGCTACTTTATATAGCAATAAGCCCCTTTTACTCAAATGCTAATGAAACAATTACCATTACTAATGGAGAGTGGCCTCCTTACCTATCTCAGTCCATTGACCATAATGGTTACGTTTCTCATATCGTGTCTGACGCGTTCAAGTTGAAATCCATCAATGTTAAATACCTGTTCCGCCCATGGAAACGGGCTATTACAGAAGCGAAAAATGGAGCCGCCAATGGTTCAATCGTCTGGAGCGTAACAGAGGATAGAATCAAAGACTTTCTGTTTTCAGACCCGGTCATTATCGGGAAGTCGGTGCTGTTTCACCTTAAGGAAAAGCCAATAAGCTGGAATTCGTTCGAGGACCTTGCTCAATACAAAATAGGCGGCACACTCGGCTATGAGTACCGCTTTGAACACGCTAAAAAGGTCACGATTGAACGGGTTGCAAGTGACAGCGTAAATTTCCGTAAGCTTTTATCAGGCCGTATCGATATCTTTCCTTCTGATAAAGAGGCCGGCTACCTGATACTCAATAAACAATTTTCGGTAGATGATATCACTAAAATTACCTATCACCCCGTGGCCTATGACGAAACATCATACAGCTTAATGCTGTCCAAAAAACACCCTGACAGTGTTCGATTACTGAAGGTATTTAATGAAGGGCTGCAAGCGCTGCGCGCATCCGGCAAATACCAGCAGATCATCGCAGCACAACAATCTGGCAAATACCGCTCTCATGTGGTCACAAGGCACCGCTAAGCACCTGTCACTGTCATTGTCATTGCACGCAAACTACCGTAAGGGCCACTTAAGCGACCATGGCTCAGAGTATTGTAGTAATGCCTCTTTGAACGCGTTGGTTTGGAACAAATCCCCTTCAGTTGGCTCGCATTTAAAGCAATACGCCCTTTCATTCAAAGAGAACCTTATTGCAAATGCATGCAAATATCCTCTGGATGCGTTTTTAGCCGATTCGGTATTATATAAAGGGTCGCCCAATATTGGCGCACCAATACTGTTGAGTGCCACGCGTATCTGATGTGTTTTACCTGTTTTAGGTCGCAGCAAAAAAAGCCGTTTACCGGGCTCTATAGAGGTAGAAAAAAACTGGGTAATAGCCGGATTATCTAACGTTTTGGCCAACTTCCACATGCTGCGGCGAGAACGAACCATGTCCCCTTTAATCATCCCCTGCTTCTTATTCGGTTTACGATCAGATATTGCGAGGTAGTATTTCTCAACTTCACGCGCCCGAAAGGCTTGGGAAAGCGCCCTGTTTGCCTGCTCGGTTCTGGCCAATATCAACAAGCCTGATGTTATTTTATCGAGCCTGTGAACAGGGTAAAGAACCTCTAGAGAGAGGGAAGATTTAACTCGCGCCACAATACCAGGGACGTCATTCTCGGTATGAAAAGAAATCCCTGGCATTTTGTCGATAACAACAAAATCGTCATTTATTTCAATAAGCTTAAATGAGTCGCTGTTATTTTCTGAGTTTAGGGCGGCTAATGAGAAATGAGAGCCATGTTGTGCGTCGTTCATTCGCCTACCGTCAAAATACGACGAACCTCTTCACTCTTAAGAGAGAGGCGGTCTTTGATTAGGTTAACAGGGAATAGAGACAGGTCTTTAATCAAATCCGCAGTCATAGTCAGTTTTGACACCCCGTTATACATATTCAGGTAGGTTCCGGCCATTGCCACAATAGAACGAGACAAGTGTAAATAGTCGCTTTGCACGACTAACCCTAGCTGATAAGTATTTGACATCAGTTGCAGCGCTGCTTGTAAGCGTCGATGTAACCCCTCCTGCCCTTCACGATACAGCGTTCTTAGTATTTTTTTATCAAGCGGCGTAATTTGCTTTTTAGCTAATGTTTCATCAAGCGCCTGCCTGATTTCATCAAACCTCTGTTCGTTGCCTTCCGGGTCGGTACTCATCTCTATAAGCACTTTTGCCAGGCGGTCAGTATCACCCGCTAAAACAGCGGTCAAATAGTTCCAGATCAACGCCCACCGGCCATTCATGTCAACGGCATTTCCCCAGTCAATAAGATAAAGTTGGGCGTCAGCATCAACCATAATATTGCCGGGGTGAAGATCGCCATGAAACTCCTGATGGATGATCAGGTGCTCTAAAATCGTGAACAGGAAATTTTCAGCGATTTTACGTTGAAAGCGGGTTCTGCTCCTTTCTTCATGAGACTCAATGGCCTGTTTAATCGCCATTGCATCATCAAGAAACTCCATTTCCAGTATTCGACCTGATGAGAAATATAGCTGCGGCACATGCCATACATTTGATTTTTTCGAGCGATCAACAAAGCGACGCTGTATCATCGCTTCATCTTCAAAATTAAGCTCTTGCTCAAATCCCTTTGTAAACTCCTTAATCTGCTCTGACATTGCCGACAAAAACGGCAATAACTTGGAGTGAGGAGCCCAATACTGACTACTCATGAGCATAAGTTCGATTGCCAGCGAGCCCATTTGAAATTCACGCTCAAGGTTGTGTCTGGCAACCTTTACGATGACTGGCACTAATACCTCGACACCGTTTTTGGTCATGGGCTTTTTAGCCAGATATACCGAACCAATTGAGCCCGATTTAAGCGGCTTGTCTATATCGAAATTGAAGTAGATCTCCTGGGGTGGTTTACCAAAGACCTCCATAAATGCCTGCATCACGTCTTCAGGCAGCATAGGATCAACATCTTCCTGGAAAACACGTAGCTCGGAGGCAATTTCTTCAGGCAAGAGATCTGCATTAGCCGCTGCGACCTGAGCCATTTTAATGAATAGAGGCCCAAACTCTCGCACCATTTTAGAAACAATTTCAGCCTGGGCAGAAAAGTCCTTAGGGTCAGTTTGTAAAAATGGTTTGATATAACGAATCGCTTTTATCTGGCGTCGCAGTATACGAAGGTCACCTCTTAATACCTGAGACTTCTGCATCATATCGGTGACAGCAATCTGGTTAACCTTGCGAATCTGTTTAACCTTGTTAATCAGTTCGACCAGCAAGGGCTCGTACGTTCGCAATACCAACCGAACAATATCAAGGTTCAGCTCGACTAAACCTTTTAGCTCTGGCGCACTGATCAGCTCCTGAAAAAAAGACCAGAACTCCTCGACAATAACATCAGGTATTTCAACAGGGCTACGTGCTACAACCTGCTTGACCAGAAAACGAATCAGGTTTTCTGTCGACTCCTCGTTGGGAAGCAGTTTGTATTTTCTAAGATAGGTCGTAAATGAACGCGAGTGCTCAGACAAAGGGTGTTGGTATAACACCTCAAATAAGCGATCCAAATCCTCCGCCAGCTCTTCACGAGTAATAGGGTTCTCACGAATCAGCAGCTGCGCCACAGGCCAGAATGCTTTAGGTAACTTTACAGTACTTACCGCAAATCCACCTGCCCCCCTCAACACACTGTCGGTGCGTTGTTTGAGAACCGGCAAATTCACCTCAACTATTTTCTTGCTTTCCTGCTCCGCCATACCAGTTTAACTTACTCTCAAATACTAATGTTTTTATGGGGTGTTTGAAGGTCTATCGTTATTTTCCAAATAGTTACAACGCGACTGAACCAAAAAAACAACGTATGAGTCAGCACAAACTGTTACCATTCTATTATTTAAAGTGAAGTTTATCAGCCCTATTCAGCAAATTCTGATCAATTAAACCAACTTATATGGCGAAGATGTGACAACTGAGCAAGAAAAGCTAGAGATTATATATAGAGATCAATATCTTATTGCAGTAAACAAGCCTTCTGGATTGCTCGTTCACAAAAGTCCGATAGACAAACATGAAACGCGCTATGCAATGAAAATCGTCAGGAATCAGATTGGGCAGTGGGTCTACCCGGTACATCGGCTAGACAAACCAACTTCGGGCTTACTGCTATTCGCATTAACGCCCGACATTGCCAAATATGTCAGCGACCAGTTTGCGCTCAATTCAATAAAAAAGGCCTATCTTGCCGTGGTAAGGGGATATACGCCGCTAGGGGGCATTATTCGGCATCCACTAAAAGAAACGGCAATGTTCAAGCATCAAAAAAAACGGATCGAGAAGAAGGAGCCCCAAGACGCACTCACACTATTTAGGCGGTTAGCGATTTCCGAGCAGCCATACTCAATCGGCCGATACCCTTGCACACGCTACTCTCTCATTGCGGCTTATCCAAGAACAGGGCGAACTCACCAGATAAGAAAACACCTCAAACACATCAGTCACCCTATCATTGGGGATGCCAAGCATGGAAAAGGTAATCTGAATAGAGCATTTACCGAGCACCATGATAGCCAGCGTCTCCTTCTCGCAGCTATTGCAATAACCCTGACACACCCCGTCACCCATGAAACGCTTCACCTACAAGCCCCCCTTCACAACGACTTCCAATCTGCGTTATGTGCCTTAGGTTGGAGCAATGTAAAAATTCCTGCGATGTAACAAGCGTTGGATTTCCATTGTAATGTCGTTGTATTACCGCTGCTGTACCGTTGTATTGCTAAAACAACTCACTAAAACATTAAGCATGCCATAGATAATTTCGAAGCATTGGCGCGCAGTGTCAATAACCATTTCTTTTGGTCAATACCTCAATATCTAATCGCTTTAAAATACTGACGATTACGATAATTCCAACTATCTTGGATAGACAGAACTCAATTTGTACTCGCACGAGCGTAGGCAAGCCCAAATGATGTTCAGCCTAGACTGGCCAATAACTTGTGTAAACGCAGTCAGCATCCTCGATAAATAAGCAGATCAGGAAACTCAGAGAATGGATAAAAGGCGCTACCTTTCAGTTGTCGATAATGGCTTTTTAATTACAGAAACCCAAAACAGCCCTAAACACATAGCCGGTTTGCAGATCTATCAAAAACCCGAAAAAGCGGCTGGTGATTTCGTGAAGAACCTCGTCGACACCTGGTCGAAAGAAGATGATGCCTGCGCGCCCTACAACCTTAAGATAAATACCGACAACCCCCTATCGCCCTACTGGGAAGAGGATAAGACATTCACGGCACGCGAGCATTTGGAATATGTGCAACTGGAAAAAGGCAGCCGGGAAGAACTTTATTCTCTGATTTCAGGGCTCCACGAACCCAACCTTGATCGTTCAAAACCACTTTGGCGCTGTTTCTTTATTGATGGGCTTTCCAAAGACAGGTTCGCTATCTATTTTAGCTTTCACCACAGCGTGCTGGATGGCATCTCTGCCGGGAAGATAATGGAGCGAAGCCTTAGTGCAAAAGCATCACAAACGGGCCGTCCTCCTTTCTGGGCGATGAAAGATAACCCATACAATAGAAAGTCATCCCGCCCGAAACCAACATTCATGAATAAGGTTTCCAGTATCGCGAAAGGCAACGTTAGAGCGGCATACGGTTTATCCCGAATATCAACACAGCTTTGCCTGGAAGCGATGGGCCTCACGAAAAATGCAGTCTCATTGCCGTTCACGGCAGCCTCTTCACCTCTAACGGGGAGCGTAACATCCAAACGGGCCTTCACTACGGCATCTCTGCCTCTGGATCGAGTGAACCACCTTAGAAAGATCACCCGCAATACATTGAACCACATCGCGCTGACGTGCCTCGATGGAGCCTTGCACCGTTACCTCGAATACATCGGTAACCCGTTAGATGGAACATTAACCATCACTATGCCTGTCAGCCTCCGTAAAGAAGATGCCAAAGTGGGTGGTAACCAAATTGGCCTGGTCACCACAAAACTGGCACCGAAGACCGATGACCCTGTCATCAGGTTGCGGGAAATAGGTGTGTCATTGCAGGCCATTCGACACCAGATTGACGACTCACCGGCAGTCAGCATTCAAGCCTACTCGCTGGTTACCAATGGGTTGGCTCAGCTCGCCGACTCGGCCAAGATTATCGGGCTAGTTCCCCCTCTTTCGCATACCATTGTGTCAAATGTACCAGGCCCCAAAAACGCCCTATATCTTGAAGGCGCTGAGTTATTAGGCTGGTATCCGGTGAGTACCTTGGGGCCTGGGCACCGTCTAAACGTGACGATGTTCTCTTACAATGGCAAGCTGGATTTTGGCATTATTGCTGCGTCAGATTACCTACCAGAACTTAACAGACTTGGGCGTTTTATTTATGAAGAGTTTGAAGAGTTAGAAAAAGTCATCATGTCGCCCGATATGGGAACCGAACTGCTCGCACAAAAGCGCACGACGACATAATCTAAACCATAATCTAAACCATAAACTACAAACATATACGACCCAGAACTATAGGGTGTGCTCGCACCCTATATATTTGACTATTTGTTTATGATCTCAACGCACCATAATGGCATCGAAGGTCGATGCTCAGTCACCCGTGATTAAAAGGAGTTTGTGTAAGTATTACGAACAGACTAACATTAGAGTGATCACATTTTAACCACCCACTCTAAGATATGACAATTTAGATGATCGACGCAGAGATTTTACAATTACCAAAGCAAAGCAATCGACATAACCACCGGTTTAATCAGCTAATTGTGGGCGTCAGCGGATCAACTAAATTTGAAGTTGAAGGGCAAAGAAATACAGTTGATGCCTGGCAAGCGTGTATCGTTCCATCGACCTATAATCATTACTATTGCGGCATTGAAGAAAACCGCATATTGGTGTTGAACCTTCCGATGGGGCAGAATGGTTTTATCTCTCCAGACATCGTAGAAGCATTATTTGATCAAGCGGGCTACCTAAAACTGGACAACCGGTTGCAGCAGCTCATTCAATATGGCGCTAGGGAAATAGAAACGTATCCTGAAGATACGCTGCTTGCCGGGCACATCGCCGCCAGTTTTCTACATGGCATACACCACCGCCAGCAAAAACCACCTCAACGCAAAACAACAAAGAAGCTGGATTTGGCTTACCTGGACGCGTTCATTGAGAACCAGCTAGAGTCTCGCATTAGCATTCATCAATTAGCCCAGTTATCGCACCTTAGCCCCAGCCACTTCCAACGCCTATTCAGAGAGAGTCAAGACATCTCACCTCACCAATATGTTCTCCAGAAGCGCTTAAACAAAGCACAGCAACTTTTGCACGATAGCTCAACCTCTCTATGTGAAATCGCACAACAGTGCGGTTTTTCGAGCCAGGCAGCAATGAGTAATAGCTTCCGAAAATACCTAAACATCACGCCTGGACAGTTCCGGCGTCAGTAAAACTGCGCTCGGGTAGGCTCTAATGAACACCCGTAAAATTTGTCAATTTTGGTACATTTCTATAAAAAAATAGTCATTTTCTGTAATACAAAAGAAACATCAAACGTTAGATTTAAAAAATCTAACTCGAATAAGAAGCAGCATTACCACAGTCATAACAGAAGTAATGGGTTCACTATTCGTTCAAATTAAGACACCCCCCTGCCATTTTCGCAATAGCATTAGCAGGCTTGAGTCGAGATAGGAGCTAACGATGTTCAACGCTACAGATGCACTTAACGACCAGTTCACTCAACAATCTCCCGCTGAACTCAAACACGCTATCTCACCCAATTACTGTGTCGACGAAAATCGCTATCTGGAACAGCTATTGGAGCTTGCCAAAACACACAGCGTACAGAACCAATCGATAAAAGAGGACGCAACAACCTTAATTGAGCAAGTGCGCGATCAAGATGGCTCTATTCATATGATCGATTCTTTGCTGCTGGAGTACAGCCTGGATACCCAAGAAGGTATTCTATTGATGTGCCTTGCCGAAGCATTAATGCGAATACCCGATGCCGAAACAGCCGAAGCATTGATTTGCGACAGACTAGGTATTGCAGACTGGAAAAAGCATCTTAAAAAGAGCGAATCCGTACTGGTAAACGCGGCAACCTGGGGGCTGATGCTAACAGGAAAAGTGGTTATTTTAGATAAGAAATTGGATGGAACGCCATCAAACGTAATAAACCGCTTAGTCAAGCGCTTGGGTGAATCAGTTATTAGAAAAGCCATGCATCAAGCGATGGCCGTAATGGGCAAACACTTTGTATTAGGGCGAAATATCGACGAGGCATTTAAAAATGCGCGTAAAAATATCAACAGTGGATATACCTACTCCTTTGATATGTTGGGTGAAGCGGCCCTCACCCGCGCGGATGCCGACAAATACCTTCAAGATTACCTAACGGCAATCGCTTGCGTTGGTAAACATAACGCAAGCCATACTGATAAAGAGAATAGAAGTAAGATTCTGTTACCCTCGGTTTCAATAAAGCTATCGGCCCTGCATCCTCGTTATGAAGAAGGCCAAAAGCATCGCGTCATGACAGAGCTTTATCAGAGTGTACTAACGCTTGTAAGGGAGGCTCGGAAGCTAGATGTGGGTATCACCATTGATGCGGAAGAGATGGACCGGCTTGAACTCTCGCTCGACTTGTTTGAAAAGCTATACCAGTCTGACGAAGTCAGGGGCTGGGGGAACTTTGGCCTGGTCGTGCAGGCATACTCTAAACGCGCACTGCCCGTATTAACCTGGCTTGCCGCATTGGCTCGAGAGCAAGGGGATCTCATACCGCTTAGGCTGGTAAAAGGGGCCTATTGGGATAGCGAAATCAAGTTATGCCAGCAAGAAGGCCTTTCTGAATACCCCGTATTTACCCGAAAAGAAGCAACCGACGTATCCTATCTTGCCTGTGCCCGTTTTTTATTCAGTGATGCTGCTAAAGGTCGAATTTATCCTCAATTTGCGACTCACAACGCCCATACTGTCGCAAGCATAAAAAACCTGGCAACACACGACGATTATGAGTTTCAGCGTCTGCACGGAATGGGTGACGCGTTGTACAACATCGTATTAAACAAAGATTCCAAGTTTAATGGCTCTAACAATGTTCGCATTTACGCACCTGTAGGTGCGCATGTTGACCTTCTCCCCTACCTGGTTCGCCGACTACTGGAAAATGGTGCCAACTCTTCATTTGTGCACCGTTTGGTTGATGCCAACACGCCCATCTCCAGCCTGGTTCACCACCCCGCCGACGTGTTGCAACAACAAGCGCCTTTGAGGAATGAAAAAATCCCTCTTCCGGCTGATATCTTCGGCGCTGATCGTAAAAACTCTGCAGGAATTAACATCGACATAAATAGTCAGTGCAAGCCTTTTAGCGACCAGATAAACGCTTTCATGACCCAGCAATGGCAAGGGGGCGCAATCATTGGTGGAGCACTCGTAACGGATAATAAATCAGTTAAAGTCAGAAGCCCATATAAGCAAAGCAGCCTGGTCGGCGAAGTCTACTGGACAGATAAAACGGGCGTCACAAAGGCGATTGACGCGGCCCACTCTGCGTTTGAGAAGTGGAATAAAGTCCCCGTAGAGGCGCGAGCGCATTGCCTGGAGAAAATGGCTGATCTAATGGAATCTAACACACCAGAACTCATTGCCTTGTGCCACCGCGAAGCTGGCAAGATTATTCAAGACAGCATTGATGAGATACGCGAAGCGGTCGATTTCTGTCGTTATTATGCCTGCCAGGCTCGCTCTCAATTTTCAGCACCACTGGTTATGCCAGGCCCAACAGGAGAATCCAACGAACTATATCTGGAAGGCCGTGGCGTATTTGCATGCATTAGCCCATGGAATTTCCCGCTAGCCATATTTATCGGTCAAGTCGCCGCCGCACTGGTAGCAGGCAATACCGTTGTTGCAAAACCTGCAGAACAGACGACGCTGATTGCAAGCCGAGCGGTAGAACTAATGCATAAAGCAGGCGTTCCGCAGGACGCTCTCCACCTGCTTGCCGGCGAAGGCTCTGTAGTAGGTAATGCCATCACACAAGATGAACGTATTGCGGGCGTAGCATTTACCGGCTCCACCAACACGGCGCTCAGGATTAACCGCAGTTTGGCGGCACGTACAGGCGCTATTGCACCATTAATCGCCGAGACCGGTGGCCAAAATGCGATGATCGTTGACAGTACTGCACTCCCCGAACAGGTCATTAAGGATGTGGTGCAGTCGGCATTCAAAAGCGCAGGCCAACGTTGTTCTGCACTACGGGTTTTATACCTGCAGGAAGATGTCGCACCACGCATGTTGACCTTGTTAAAAGGGGCAATGGCAGAACTCAAACTTGGCGACCCGTCTCTGCACGAAACCGACATTGGCCCGGTGATAGACGAGAATGCCCAAAAAATGTTGCGCGATCACATCGATAAAATGCGAAACTCCGCGACCCTTATCTATGAGACAAGCATGCCCGCAACATTAAGCAGCGAATGTTTTATTGCGCCTATAGCATTCAAGATTGACAACATGGCGCAGTTGGAAAAAGAAAACTTTGGCCCAGTCCTACATGTCATTACATACAAAGCCAGTGAGTTGAATCAGGTGATTGAGCAGATAAACAACTCAGGCTATGGACTCACATTAGGCATTCATACTCGAAATGAGACCACTGCCAGCTATATTGATAGCAAAGTACATGTAGGAAACGTCTATATCAATAGGAACCAAATTGGCGCAAGTGTCGGTGTGCAACCATTTGGAGGACAGGGCCTTTCAGGCACCGGACCGAAAGCCGGTGGCCCCCGTTACCTAATGCGTTTCGCCACAGAACGAACCCGAACCATCAATACGACGGCGGTTGGCGGAAACGCGACACTTTTGTCATTGGAAAGTGAACAAGTTACCGATCATTAAAACAAATATAAAAGTAAGAGAGGTTTAATATGATAGAAAACTCAATAGTCGTCACGGCGACCTTCATCCTGTATCTGTTAATGATGCTGGCGATTGGTTATGTTGCCTACCAGCGAACCACGAACTCTTCAGACTACTTTCTTGGTGGACGTTCACTAGGCCCGTGGCCCGCCGCGCTGAGTGCCGGGGCTTCCGATATGAGCGGCTGGCTCTTATTGGGGTTACCAGGCTATGCGCTGGCATCGGGCTTTGAAGCTTTTTGGTTAGCCGGAGGGTTGCTGACAGGATTCTGGTTGAACTGGTTGGTGACAGCCAGGCGGCTAAGGGTCTATAGCATCATATCCAATGATTCGCTGACGTTACCTGAGTTTTTTGCCAACCGCTTTCGCGACAACAGCAAATTGCTACAGCTTGTCTCTGCGTTTTTTATCTTGTTGTTTTTTCTTTTCTATACCAGCTCAGGCCTCGTTGCAGGAGGCAAACTGTTCGAGACCGTATTCGGTTTGGACTATACATGGGCCGTTATCATTGGCACCCTATGTGTGATCTCATATACGCTATTTGGCGGTTTTCTAGCCGTGTCCTGGACAGATCTGGTGCAAGGCCTTTTAATGGCCGCAGCATTGCTGATCGTCCCCATTATCGCAATGCAAAGCAATGGCGGATTCAGTGCGGTGTTTGATGGAATGGAAGCGAGTAACCCGCACTTTCTCAACATGTTTACTGATAACAAAGGTGAAGCCCTATCGGCCATCTCGATTATTTCACTCGTTGCGTGGGGGTTAGGTTATTTTGGGCAACCTCACATTTTGGCACGTTTCGCTGCGATTAGATCAAATAAGGACATCCCTACCGCACGCCGAATATCTGTAACATGGTCTGGCTTGAGTCAGATAGGTGCGCTGTTTGTTGGTTTTGCCGGTTTGCTTTATGTAAATAGTACAATGGGTGGCCAAATTTCGGATTCCGAGAAAATTTTCATGTTGCTGGTTAATGCGCTATTTCATCCGGTTGTGGCGGGTATCCTGCTGGCCGCAATTCTGGCTGCGGTAATGAGTACAGCCGACTCGCAGCTTCTGGTCTCATCATCAGCGTTGGCAGAGGATTTTTACAAAGTACTGATCAATAAGAATGCATCACCCAAACAGGTTGTGACGGTAGGTCGTTTGGCTGTCGTGCTAATATCCGTCGTCGCACTCGCTTTGGCCTTAACACCTGACAATACAGTACTGGGTCTGGTTTCTTATGCATGGGCTGGATTTGGTGCCGCATTCGGCCCTGCACTGTTGTTATCCTTATACTGGAAAAGAATGAATCGAAATGGCGCGCTGGCAGGTATTTTAGTAGGTGGCGTTACCGTCGTTGCCTGGAAACAACTCAGCGGCGGAATTTTTGACTTATACGAAATAGTGCCCGGATTCCTGTTCAGCAGCATCGCTATTGTCATTGCCACACTGGCAACTCAAGACCCCATCGGGGAGATTGTCACCGAGTTCGAAAAAATGAAACAGGAACTGGACAATGACGGTGTCATTGAGGTCTCCAGACGGCACTAAGCTGGCCTCAACCTGAGCCGCCTCTTGCCGATATGAGGCGGCTAAACTGTATGTCTAACGACTATGGGTACTCTCAAAGATCTTATCAGCCGATGCGGCCACAAACCCTTGATATAATTCGCCGCACTTTTGGGGGTAACGGTACGCAAATTCATAAAAGCAACCGGGTATTTTCTTTTCCTGATCAGAAAACACCATCTCGTGCATGTCTGCCAGGGTTGCAGATTGCTCCAGCATAACCTCAGGCGAGCCTTTTATTTCGCCACCCGAAGTATTGAGCAAAAACTGGTTTTCTTTTAGTACGCCGTTGACCTCGGCCAGGGTCGAGTAATCTTCAAGATCATTTACACTCACAGTGAAGTGGTTCGCCCTAAAGCCAAACGCGGCTAACCAGGCGGCGTACTCACTTTCATTAAGCAGATCCAGGTAATCCTGATAACTCACCTTCCAGTGTGTTCCAGAGTATAGGAAGCTGCTATCGCAAATAACGTTAGAGTCCATCTGCGAAACCAACGTTTTTACAATGCCATTCAATTTATCAGAGCATTGCTCAAGACATAGCTCACTAATAAACACCTTGGGCAGGCGTTTATTCGGGTGCTCAAAATGTTTCGCTTTCAGCTTTTTCGCGTCAAACGTATATTGCCCCTTTTCTTGGTACCCCATTTCTTCAAAAAAGGCTGCCAAAATTCCCAGGTTAATATTGGGCAAGTTAAACGTACGAAAAGCCACATGATCATTAATGATATCTTTACCTGAACCCAGCACGCTGTGAATTTTTTGTGCTGAAGGGGTAATCTCCAGGTAGTTAGCCCACAACTTCTCAAAAAAATCATTCACTTTTTGACTCATAGATTTACTCTCAGCTATTTAAAATATTGGACTTTAGCCGAATACTCTCCGGCTTAAAGGTATATATTTTTCAGACTCAGCACTAAACGGGCACAGCACTGACAATATCGCCTTCGTTTATCTTTAAGGCCGATGCAGTCGGCTGGTCTATAACGGCATAGCCGGTTTTGTTATCAACTAACAGGCTTGATACCGTGGCTCGATAGGACTCAACTTCAAGATTGGAGAGGATATAAGGGCTACCTGAGTCAGCGTGACCTATTCGGACGTTAAACTCTTTGCGCTGCGTTACCGTCACGATATCTTCAGTCTTTGCTTCAACAGTAGGCCCAGCATCAAAAATATCGACATATCCTCGGAACGAAAAACCCTCTCGCACAAGCAGCTTTAGCGCAGGCTTGGTTTGTTCGTGAACCTTACCAATGACAGCTTGAGCTTCAGGACTTAATAAACTGGCGTAAATTGGATACTTCGGCATTAACTCCGCGATAAATGACTTTTGTCCCATGCCGACTCGGTGAACGGCATCAGGGAATTCCATCGAAAAAAAATGCTCCTGTAGCCATGACCAAAAAGGAGAACGCCCCTGCTCATCAGACACACCGCGCATTTCAGCGACTACGGTATCCGCAAACCTGGCTCTGTTTTGAGCGATAAACAAGTAGCGAAACCTGGATAGCAAACGCCCATTAAATCCCTGGCGCGCTTTTTGACTTAAAAAAAGCGTACAGATTTCAGTTGCGCCAGTGTAGTCGTTACCCAAAGTAAGAATATCTACCGTGTTATAGACATTTAGCTCGTTGGAATAATGAGTAACCTTGCCCTGGTGATAGTGGTAAAACGGGTCTCGAAGACCAACTGACGACTCAATTCCACTGGTACCCACAACTTCATCGGTTTCTGCATCAGCCATTACAAAAAGATAGCCATTGTTATCCATTGAGGAACTGGGCGACAAAAATGCGCGTTCAGAGCGCCTGATTTTAGCCTTAAGTAACCCTTCGTCTACTGGCAACGAGGTAAACCCGTGACCGGACTCAATCGCTATTTTATGCAGCGACGGGTAGTCGTCTTGTCTAATTGGTCTAATAATCATCATAGGCGTTACGTTCAAGAGCTCATTGTTCAAGTTTATTGCCGCCTAGTTTATCGAACGCTGTGACCGTATTTAATAAGCTGTTTTTTCGAATTAGCACTACAATTAGACATATTAACGACGAAAAACATCAATATGACGAATAAATATGAAACCAGTTGACCAACGACTACTATCATTATTGAAAACAAATGCCAGGATGAGTACATCTGACCTGGCACGAAAACTCGATCTATCGCGTTCAACAATACAAAGCCGAATCAAGAAGCTAGAGCAAGAAGGGATAATTAAAGGGTATACCGTAGTATATGGGGATGAGTATCAGAACCGCCTCGTTTCTGCTCATGTATTAATAAAGGTGATGCAAAAACTGACGGTAAAAACCAACAATGCTCTCAAAGAGATGCCCGAACTCTCAGCTTTGCATGCAATTAGCGGGGATTTTGACTTAATCGCAATATTGAAGACAGAGTCAACTCAGGAGCTCAGTCAGATATTGGATAGAATTAGCAATCTGGAAGGTGTGGAGCGCACGAATTCATCGGTTATTCTAGAGACAAAATTCAGCCGTTAAACGGGTTATATTACTTACCCTGGGCTGTTATGTCAGTGTTCGTTGTTCGCTACATCAACAATCAACCTGCGCAACCACTGGTGACCCGCATTATGATGAAGCAGAGGGCTCCATGCCATTTTAAGGTCAAAAGCAGGAATTGAAAAGGGTGGCTCCTTGGAAACCAGCTTGGAGCTTTCGCTCTTGAGCCGTGCAGCCTTGCTCGGAAGCGTTGCTATAAGATCATGCTGTTGAGCGAGCAGCATAGCAACCTGGTAATGGCGGGTAAATACACTAATATTACGTTTGGCACCAATTTCATTTAGCGCTTCATCCACCCAACCCAGCCGCTGAACGTCTTTAGGGTTCATCCCCACCCCGACACCAAAACCTGTTTTACTGACCCATATATGGCTCGCAGCAAGGTAATTCTCAAGGGTAAAGTTATCTGCAATATCATTATCAACATTCATTAGGCAGGAGAACGTATCGGTCCAAATTGTTTTTTGGTGAAATGATTGAGGCAATGTGTCGAAGCGATTAATTGCCATATCAACCCGCCCCTGCTCTACATCTTCGAACGAAACATCACTCGGCGTTAACACATCAAGAGTGACATTGGGTGCGCGTTGACGGACGACACTTAGCACAGAGGGTATAAGCGTGGACTCAGCGTAGTCACTGGCCATAATGCGAAATACTCGACTGCTATCCAGATCAAAACCTCGATCTGGCTGAATAACTTTTTCGATATTAAAGAGAATTTCCCGTACCGCAGGCTTTAGCTCTAATGCCAGCTCAGTCGGTGCCATGCCATCCGTCGTACGCACTAACAGCGGGTCTTCAAATAGCACTCGAAGGCGCTTTAATCCGTTGCTCATCGCAGGCTGTGTGATGCCCAAATGACTCGCAGCCTTGGTCACATTCTGCTCGCGCAGTAACACATCAAGATGAATTAATAGATTAAGATCTACCCGACTGATATCCATTACCGACCACTGCTGAAAGATATTTTAAATGATGTAACATTTTAAAAACGCTATAGCCTACCACCCTAACATTCACAAAATAAATAGTAAATCAAAACCCCATATATATTTAATATACTTTAGTATCAGTTTTGCTACCGCATCGACCTTTCATCTATTTATGCCAGCTATAGACAATAGATGCAGATCGTAGACAACAAAAAAGGCCGAACACACAATGTATTCGGCCTTTTTATAAACACTTCCGGTTAAATAACGCTAACCGGATAACTCAATTCTTTTATAACGAGTATTAAGAGAATTGGTTAGATGTGTTTTTAGCGCCACCCGCTTTAAGCGCGTTTTCACCAGCAAAGTATTCTTTGTGGTCGTCACCAATGTCAGAACCTGACATGTTCTGGTGCTTAACACATGCGATACCCTGACGGATCTCTTTACGCTGTACGCCAGCAACGTAACCAAGCATACCCTGCTCACCGAAGTACTCTTTAGCCAGGTTATCAACAGACAGTGCAGTCGTGTGATAAGTAGGCAGAGTGATCAAGTGGTGGAATACGTTCGCTTCACGCGAAGTATCTGCCTGGAAAGTACGGATGCGAGCATCAGCTGCTGCAGACAACTCAGAATCATCGTATTCAGCAGACATAAGGTTAGCGCGGTCGTATGCAGACACGTCTTTACCTTCTTCAACCCATGCATCATAAGTTTGCTGACGGAAGTTCAATGTCCAGTTGAAAGATGGAGAGTTGTTATAAACAAGTTTCGCGTTAGGGTGAACCTTGCGAACTTCGTCCATCATACCCTTGATTTCGTGAACAGTCGGTACTGCAGTTTCAATCCACAGCAGGTCTGCACCAGCGTTGATAGCTTCGATACAGTCAAATACGCAACGCTCATGGCCAGTGCCTTCACGGAACTGATACAAACCAGATGGAAGACGCTTAGGACGAACAAGCTTACCATCACGGCTGATTAGTACATCACCAGGTGCAGTTTCTTCTGGAGTAACTTCTTCAACATCAAGGAATGAGTTGTAAACGTCGCCCTGGTCACCAGGCTCTTTAACAACAGCGATTTCTTTAGTTAGGCCAGCACCTTCAGAGTCAGTACGAGCAACGATAATACCGTTGTCAACACCCAGCTCAAGGAAAGCGTAACGTAGTGCACGTAGCTTAGAGTGGAAATCAGCATGAGGAACAGTCACTTTACCGTCCTGGTGACCACACTGCTTCTCATCAGCAACCTGGTTTTCGATCTGAAGTGCACAAGCACCTGCTTCGATCATCTGCTTAGCCATCAGGTAAGTCGCTTCTGCGTTACCGAAGCCAGCATCGATATCTGCAACAATTGGCACAACATGAGTTTCGTGGTTGTCGATCTTGTCTTGGATTTCAGCTTCAAGAGCAGAATCGCCAGCTTCACGAGCCTTGTCTAACTCACGGAACAAACCGCCAAGTTCACGTGCATCAGCTTGACGCAAGAATGTGTATAGCTCAGCAACCAAAGATGCAACAGACGTCTTCTCGTGCATAGACTGGTCAGGAAGAGGACCGAAGTCTGAACGAAGAGCTGCAACCATCCAACCTGAAAGGTATAGGTACTTACGCTCAGTAGAACCGAAGTGCTTCTTAATAGAGATCAGCTTCTGCTGACCTACGAAACCGTGCCAGCAACCCAAAGACTGAGTGTACTTAGTCTTATCAGCATCGAAAGCTTCCATGTCTGCACGCATAATGTTTGCAGTGTACTTCGCTACGTCTAGACCAGTTTTGAATTTGTTCTGAGCACGCATACGAGCAACAGATTCTGGGCTAATTGCTGCCCAAGAGTCGCCAGCAGCTTCAACTACTGCAGCAACTGATTTGATTTCGTCTTGATAAGCTGACATAGATCAATCCTTCATTTGAGTGTAAATGTATCCAGTCGTCTACAAATCACTTAACAACCCTTAGTCAACTATGTCGGTACTTATCAAAAGTACAACTAAGCAGCACTAATCAAACTGGGCTATAAAACAACTTTTAAGCGCCTGGCCTACCGGTGTTCTAATTTCAGGTGGGGATTCTAAAGAATAAGTAGCAATAAATAAAATATATAGAAAATATATCCAATATACATCTTATGAATATAAGTAATTACCTAGACGCTTTCAGATACATTTTGTCAGCCATCAAAAATAGATTTAGCATTAACATATTATCTTAATAGATTGTTTAATCTGGCATTATTAGGGCTAGCCTTCATAAAATCACCACGTTAGAAATATAATTTCACTGCCAACCAGCTCACATAAATTAATAATTTTTAACAAATCTTACAGGAATATTCATTCAATTAGGTATCAAGTTTCGGCCTGCTGGATAGCATTGTAGACCTTTCTTTCTTACTACCCACCTCAATAACTTTCCAGGCTTAATCCTTATCCAGCGCTTGTCGTGTTTGCTCTCTTGCGAACTTAAAAGCCGCTTTGCCCTGCTCCAGATCATTCGGGCCGACCCTGGGAATGCCATTAATTGCTAATGACTTCATGTTATTCCTGCTTGGTATGGTTAAAGCTGCACTGTTTTTTCGGCGCCAAGGTGAGCGAGATACTATATGATGATAAAAAACTCTCTCCTGCTCACCGACGCCCTTTAACCCCGCTCGATCTTTGATGCCGCCGTCAAGGTAATATCGGTTATCAACACATACTGGCTGAAATAGCAGCGGAAAAGCGCAAGATGCTGATATTACATTCTGAATGGCCCCAACCGTTAAAACATGAGTATCCAAACTTGCTAAATCAAACGCAGAGAAAGCAGCGGGCACCCGACACTGCTCCAACTTATCAACCTTACATACATCAGAGACGATTTCTCTAAACTTTCGCCCCTTCAACAATCCAAAGCCTAAACCGGGATCCCAAAAATCTTCCTTGGTTAAACTGAAAAGCCTACTTTTAAGCTCCTCCACAGAACAACCTGAAGCCCAACAGCCCCCCACTAGAGCACCAGCACTTGACCCAGTCACCTTAGCAGGCAAAAGATCTTCACTTTCCAGTACTGACAACATTCCAGCATGGGCAAAAAAACTAAAGAAACCCGACGACATGCTCAGTGTAAAAGGCTCGGCAGCAAGCCATTCGCGAAGAGTCATAACCACTCCAGTTACAGGGACTAATCAACTACAAATTTGTTCCAAAAAAAAAGGCAAGACCTTAAGTCTCACCTTTTTTTCGCGCTTAACTCGTTAAAGTTTAAGCTAGGTCATTGTTCTTTTATGAACAACGCCTTATAGCACTTTAAATTAAAGCGCTACGATGTTTTCTGCTTGAGGTCCTTTCTGACCTTGAGTTACAGTGAACTCAACTTTCTGACCTTCAGTCAAAGTTTTGAAACCAGAGCTGTTGATAGCGCTGAAGTGAGCAAATACGTCTGGACCAGACTCTTGCTCGATAAAACCAAAACCTTTAGATTCGTTGAACCACTTAACTGTACCAGTAGTAGTAGACATATTAATATCCTAATAATTCAATTTGTAATTTAGACATTTACTCTTAATTGAACAAATGTCGATCTGGCTGAAATGTAATGCTATTACTTATGAAATCAGGACGAGCTACTAATACGAGACATCGAAATGGTGTGCATAAATATAAGACGTTCTTTCAAGCTGATGAGTATTATATAGGGATTCAGCATATAGTCAACAGTGATCAGCATATAAGCGATCACTATGGCTGGTCAGTGATTTGCTTTTATTTCAATATATTAACGTCATTACGAATTATATAGTAATAGGTACTGCAAGTAAGAGGACTCACGCCAAGCGCTACCCCAGTATTCCATCCAACGCCAATTTACTGTATAAGAGCGCTATGAAAACACCAAAGAGAATTCAACCCCTTGTCGAAGACGGGTTGGTGGATGAAGTCATCCGTCAACTGATGAGTGGCAAAGAAGCCACAGTGTATGTTGTGCGTTGCGGATCAGAAATTCGTTGCGCCAAAGTCTATAAAGAAGCCGCCAAGCGCAGTTTTAAAAAGGCTGTTCAGTACCAGGAAGGACGAAAAGTACGAAACAGCAGACGCGCTCGCGCGATGGAAAAGAACTCTTCATTTGGTCGCAAACAACAGGAAGAAATTTGGCAAAACGCTGAAGTCGATGCACTTTATCGTCTCGCCAGCGCTGGCGTTCGCGTTCCTCAGCCTTATGGCTGTTTTGATGGCGTTCTATTGATGGAACTCGTCACAGACGATGATGGAGACGTCGCACCGCGTTTAAACGATGTTGAGATGTCAGCTGAACAAGCCAGAGAAGACCACGCAACAATTATGCATTACGTCATGCTAATGCTATGTTCTGGATTGATACATGGTGACCTGTCAGAGTTTAACGTACTGGTAGATGACTATGGCCCTGTGATAATCGACCTGCCTCAAGCAGTCAACGCCGCAGCAAACAACAACGCATATTCCATGTTGGAACGAGATATTGAAAACATGACCACATACTATGGTCAATTTGCACCTGATTTGAAGCAATCTCGATACGCAAAAGAGATGTGGGCATTATACGAAGATGGGAAACTAACGCCTGATACCAAGCTGACAGGTAATTTTGAAGAGGATGACTCTTTAGCAGATGTTGACGCTGTCGTTCAGGAAATAAAAGCAGCGCTTGCCGAAGAGAATGCACGACAAGAGCGTCTAAGAAATGCGGAAGAGCTAAACTGAGGTAAGGCTTCCGCATCCTGCAACCAAGAGCCCCACTAACTAGCTCTACCCTACCACTTCACCACGAACTTCCTTTTCAACCTTTCCGTTGCGAGCAAACCGCTTATTAATAAATTCGCCCCTATCATTTGGCGAGACACGACCATAAGCGGTGGATTTATCGAGCAAAAGCCCAACAGATGGTGACAGATAAAGTAATGATTTGAATAGGCTGGTAACAGCAGACAGCATCTGTTCCTGAGCCCGTTCAAGCTCTTGGTCTGCAGCCAAAAGTCTCTGCTCTGCACTCATGGAGTCCACATCGACAGCAACATCTTCTTCAGCTTTGGCAAACGCATTGCGTAACTTTTCAAGCGAAGCCTGTTGTGCTTTTTGCACTTCCAAGGCCACTGGATAAAAAATTGAGTTTGCGATACTGCTAATATGTTTGAAAATCACTTTATATACCTCCCGAAATCCTTATCCCAGTTAGACAGTGGTAATGCGGTAATAATGTCAAAGCGAGACACACCACACCTGTTACTCTACCGTTTTATCCGCTTCTTCATCCAGTTTATTTGGTTTCTCTTCAGCCGCCCTTCTGGATATATCTTTCTCAGACGCTTTAATCCCCAGATGATAGGCTGCAAAACCCGGCATAACCACTTGATTAACGGCCATACCGATAACGCGCCCCGTAAACGGGGCTGATATAACAGAGACGCTATTGGTAATAGGGTCAGTCACTTCACCAAGAACCTCTCCCTTCTCAACAGTATCTCCGAGCCCTATCTTACTGAACAGAATGCCGCCTCGTTCAGCCCTTATCCATACCGACTGATAGTAAATAGGTTCCGGGTCACCCCAACTGAAAAATCGTGAGTACATACCTTGACGATCCAAAAGACTATTAATACTTTTGACGCCACTTTCAACTTGTCCTTCTTGAAGCCTTAATGATTCGCCTATTTCCAGTGTCACTGCGGGTATCCCCGCCTCTACGGCTGCATGGCGGAGCATCCCCGGGCTTCCGGCACCATGAACAACAACCATTTCATCAAAATTTTCAGTGAACTTCACGACCAGCGGGTTACTCATATCTGCACGAAGTTGGGGTAAGTTTGTTCTCCTGAGCGAGCCTGTATGTAGGTCAACTAGCGCATCACAGTGAGCAATAACTTCATGGTACAGCGAATACGCAATACGGGACGCCAGACTCCCCTCTTCATCACCTGGAAAGTGGCGGTTCAAATCTCGACGATCAACCAAATACCTGGAACCCCGTTGAAAGCCTTGCAGGTTAACAATTGGTACACCGATAATACTACCACTTAACTTATCTGGGTTGATGTCATACATCACTCGCCTGACAACCTCGATCCCATTTAGTTCATCGCCATGAATTGCAGCAGTCAGGCAGAGCGTATTACCAGGATTTTTGCCATTAACAACAAGAACAGGTACTGGTAAGGTCAACCCGGTAATGGCCACTTCAGGCGACCATGCCAGCCGCGTTGAAGTTCCAGGAGGAACCTTCGCTCCAAGCAAAATCAGATCTTTAGCTTGCTGTTTGGCATCATCAGCGTCCTGTTTAGCGGACTCTGTTTTTCTATCAGACGGGACGTTAATTTCGGAAGACAGCTCCGCATCCGGCAAATCACTTTTCACCGTACCGTAAGAGTTCTCTTCACTTCCAACCAGTGCTTCCGAACCATCCTGAGCTCCTGGGGGCAACCCCTCGGTTTTACCTTGCAGGCTCTGCTCTACCTTTTCTGAACCTTGATCAGAAGCAACTGACTGCTTTTGAGTGTTTTTAGACTCATCATCGATTAGCACTTTCTTTTTGGGGCTGGTTTTTTTAACCTTTTCAACCACTTTGGGAAGAGGTGCAACCTCTTTAAGATCTACATTAGGGGCAACATAGCTAGCCGGTAGCTCTTCTTCCTGCTTAGCCATCTCAGGGCTCAGGTTCTCGCTAATCTCATTGTCAGCAGCAAGCAACGGCTGCCCCAGCCAGAAAAATAACAAAGCAACCCAAGCCACTCCTGACGGGCTGCTCAGTTGCACTATATTCTGCCGAAATAACAACTTTTTTATAAACGAATAATAACCCTTCATCGCTATAACCCTTCTGCTAACGCCAGACGTTCCTCAATACTTTTGGGAAGCTGCTTAATATTTTCTACTTTTTCAAGTTTCTTTAACAGCCCCGCCTGATTTGCCAACTGTACATTAAGGCCCGGCCGCGCATTCAACTCGAGCATCAGAGGCCCCAAATTACGATCCATCACAATATCAACACCAAGGTAACCTAGCCCTACCGTGTCAGCACAGTGCACCGCAATATTCAGTATCTGCCTCCAATGGGGTATCTCAATCGATTCAACAGAGTGTCCGGTATCAGGATGGTGAGTCAGTGTTTTGTCATGATGCACGCCAGAGCAGCTGACCCCACTGGCAATATCAACGCCAATGCCCATCGCCCCCTGATGTAAGTTTGCCTTGCCATCCGACTCTCTGGTTGGAAGCCGTATCATCGCCGACACAGGCACCCCCCTGAAAACGATAACCCTGATATCCGGCACGCCTCGAAAAATAATGTGCTCAAAAAAAGGATCAAATTGAACACAGTATTCAATAATAGCCTTATCAGGAATCCCCCCCAAGCTATACATTCCGCTAAGAATATTGGACACATGGTGCTCTAGGGATTCCAAAGTGATCGGTTCTCCACCAGCCTTACGAAAACCGTTCCCCATTCTGCCTGTCACGACCATAATCCCGTTTCCACCGCTTCCATGAACAGGTTTGATCACAAATTGACTATACGGCGCCAACATTTTTTCCAGATCTCTCAGTTGGTGCTGGATTTCAACAACGCCATATAGCTCTGGTACTGCTATCTGGTTTTTAAGAGCGAGCCGCTTAGTCAACAGTTTATTATCAACCAATGGATACAGGCGTCGAGGGTTGTAACGCATAATAAAGTCAGCGTTTCGCTTGTTCATCCCCATGATGCCTTTTTGGCGCAGTTTGCTGGGTGAGACAAACCAGCGTGGCATGCTCAACATTCCCATCATTTGTCCTCTGCAACAATAGCCCGAAAACGTCTCAGTTCAGATAAGCGATAACCAGTATAACGACCCATTAACAAACAAAGCGACAACACAACAAGTAACAATTCTGGGAAAACAAACATCGCGTACATTAACTGCTCGTTAGTCATCACGATATATCCAAGACAGGCTACAAACATGCTTCCCAAGCCTTGCAGCATCGCTTCTTTTGCGCCGTTCTCTTCCCAGACAATAGACATTCTCTCAATTGTCATGGCAAGAATAACCATTGGAAATAACGTCAGTGACAGAACCCGTTCAGCACCAAACTTGGTCGAGATCAAACTGATCAACACCATTAGAATAACCACAATGACTAATATTGATGCCAACCTGGGTATGAGCAACAGCATCATTCGCTCCAGGTAAAAGCGAATCATCAAGCCTAGAGAGACAATAACGGTGAATAAAAAGAGCCCCCAATATAATTGAGTTTCACGAAATGCGAGAGCAATCAATATAGGCATAAAGGTGCCAAAGGTCTTTAATCCTACAAATGTCCGCAAGAATACAACCAGAAGCGCCCCCAGCGGCACCATCAAAAGCAATCGGTATACATTTTGGTTCTGGACCGGCAGTGTCAGCAATGAAAAATCCGCAAACACGGAATCCATCTGTACCGCGCCCTGCCTTGCGATATCTATTAGTTCTTCGTAGGTTTTGGTTATTGAAAACTCAAGCTTGGCTTTCTTCCCACCTTCGAGTTCAAACAAGGGCTGGTTGCCGATCTTCCAGGCTAAAAAGTTAGAAGGGATACCCATCGCGCCGGATTCAGGATCATACGTTAACCACTTCTGTCCATTATGAACCTGTAACAACGGCTCTAGCACTGCACTATTGCTGGCATCAGAGACCCTCAGCCCCCACAAAACCCGTGACGGAATCCGAACACCCTTAAGTATCTCAATAATTTGTTCTACCCAGCTGTCACCCTTTCCCGCTCTATCTCTTATAAGCTTAACGTTCTCATTCGGCTGCTTAGCATTCAACTGCTGCAGTAGCTCGCGAGTGTAGCTTCCCACGTCTGCGGATTCTTTACGCACATCATCAAGAATTGCATGAATGGCTGAGGCGTAAGGTTCTTCATATTGGGGCGGTGTTGGGTAGCGAGGGACGGAGTTCCAACCCTGCTCCTGCTCGCTCCTCGATACAATCACACGATAATAAAGAGCTTGTTCTCCTTTCGCCCTTCGCACAGACCAGTCTGCGCGCCGGTTATCCTGAGACTTATCAATGACTAGACCAAAACGGCTTGATATAAAGTCTTCGTCAAGTTTAATAAACCCCGGTGTTACATCAGGTACATGAAAGCCCACTTTTGCTGGCCCTCCTTGTCCCTGAAACACCAACCTTGCTTGCACAGTCCACACTTCTGCGCTTTGCTGTGGCGTTATGGGTAGCCCCATATAATAAATTTTATAGGCAGCAATGCCTAAACCAAGGATCGCTAGCAGCAAAGCCCAGACCCTAACAACAACTTTATTCATTCGGGTGCACCTGTTTATTATGTTTTATTTACACTGTGGCTGTGTAAGAAATGTGGCACCCGAATCAACAACCGCGACGCCTTCCAGGAACTCTCTACCAAGCAAGACAGAGTATATGTATTCGGAACGGTCGGCGAGTGTAAACTCCGCAATATGGTTCTTGCCATCAAAGCAAAACGGGAGCTCTACCACCATGCGCTTGTCATGCACACCATCGTGGTTTTTGATTTTAACGCGACGGGAGCGTGGCGCGTCCATATCAATTTGATGAACCTTTCCATGTTTATCTTCTAACACCAGCGTGAAGGCGACCCAGTTCTCGCCATCCCGCTTAAACTTCTTTACATTAATAGCATGAATTGATGATGTTTTTGCACCGGTGTCCAGTTTCGCTTTGACTAAAGCAGGCTCTTTACCAAAGGCGATTAACTCAACCCAACCTGCAATAACTTTTCCTGACGGCTTGCTATCTGCCAAAACCGATGTTGAACCGATTAGTCCTATCAACACAAACAGCCCATACACCAATGCTTTCATAGCTAATATTCTCCTTAAGTAATAAATTTACACTAATAAAGGTTGGCAGAAGTGCACACGAAGGCACTTCACTAACATCGAAGAGCGACGCATTATACTCATTCTGCTCTGCGAGTCCCAACCCACCACTAATTTAGTCACTTAAGAGGAGAATTTAAAGTCAAACCAGGAGCTGGTTATCAGCCAGCACTCATTTATCGATGAGTACTGGCCAGTTATCAACGATCTGCGTTACTGTGTTGACGTTGTACAGACAATATCCGACTGGAAATATTGCACAATCTCAGTAAGGTCTAACTCAACATAGTCTTTTGTGTGCTGTTCAATAAAATGCTGCTTGAAAGCGGCTTCATCTTCAAACCTCTCCCACAGCAGGAAACGGTCTTTGTTCTCACTGCATTGATGCAGCGTAAACAAACTGCAACCTGGCTCCTTGAGTGTTTCTTCACATAGTTTTGTCAATGCAGCTTTTGCTTCAGAGATTTTATCCGTGTTTTTTACTCTTAACTCAGCAGTAATGTAGTAGCCTTTTTTAAACATCTTTTATGTCCTTTAAATTTAATAAGGGACAATGATGTTACAAGCTAGAGTAAACTCTAGGTCAAGCGTTCTTTTTCTTTATAGGCCTCAATCTTATACTCGACTATATCTAACTCATTTGTGAGCCTTTGGATATCTGCCTTTAGCTGTTGCGCATGATCTATCAGCATATTCTTCCTGGCTGATATGCTTGTATCACCCAATGACCTCAGGTCAGAGAACTGTTTGATTTTGTCGAGGCTCATTCCCGTCGATTTTAACCTCTGAATCCAGATAACCCAGTCAAGGTCATTGCCTGTATAGACTCTTCGCCCTGAACCGTTTCTAGAGATATTATTTAGCAGCCCTTCTTTCTCATAGTATCTCAAGGTATGAATGGACAGCCCTGTACGCTCCGAAATGTCTGATATGTACACGGAATCTCCTAGGTCTTTTATTAAACAATCTGCCACGCAGTCATTCGGGCACAAAAAAGGGGCTACAAGATAGGCTTATTGCCATCTCATTGCCCCCTTCTCTATCTACTTACATCAGCCTATTTATCCTTGGCCTACTTATTCTCAGCGCACTATTTCTAAGCCAGCTCGGCTAAGTCGCTTCGACTATTTAGACTTCCAGGTCTTTCTGGCTTCTAGCGCCAACTCACGCACGCGGGCCAGATCTTCATCGGTATAGGCGCCGTTCACGCCTGAGATTGCTGCTAGCTTCATACCGTGTTTAAGCCCAAGCTTGTAGATTTCTTTAACCTTTTCCCATTCAGTATTTCGGCCAATGGTAAAGACTTCAAAACGACCTTCAAGTGCCAGTACTATCGTTTCCGCCATACACGCGAATACAACATTCTCAGGTAACTGAATACTCTTCATATCCAACGTACCAGGGACAAGAATTTCACCTGACTCAATGACTAGCACGTCTGGGCGTTTTGCCACCTGCTCTGCCGGCAAATCAAGCGGACGAGCTACGTCGGTGATAATACAACCCGGCTTAACTTTCATGATATCAAGTATCTTCTTACCCGCTCCGGATGTTGACGTGACCACGACATCCATATCACCCAACTGCTCGTCCGGATCAGTGGTAATAAATACCTTGGCATCCGGCGTATCTTTGAGAATGGAGTCTCTCAGCTTGTTGAGGGTTTTCGCATTACGACCACCAAGATAAACCTCATCAAACGCCATCGCAAGCAGTCGCGCAGATACAGAACCGATCGACCCAGTGGCACCGATAACCATCGATTTCGCTGGTATACGCTTACCTTCTTCGGTTTCAACAAGCTTTAACCGTTTCATGGCATCTGCCGCAGCCCACAATGCACCGGACGCACTGTAGCTATTACCGGTAGTAACCGGAATAGTTGCACGTCTTGCAACCGTAATACCTGCATCACCGACAACCTTGGTAAAGGCTCCCAGACCTATAATCTGAGCCCCTAGTTTTTCAGCCATTTTGGCAGCTGCAAGCAGGCGCTTGTAGGTAAACTCCGGGCTGTGAGAAAGCATCTCTTTTGGCGTGCCGCCCACGGTAATCAACCAGCCTTCAGCTTCTGCCCCACAGGGTGATTTAATACCTTTAACCGAAGAGTAAATAAATGGAGGTGCTAACGCGGTTGCTTTCTCCACCGCATTCATCAGTGGCGTATGCGCAAACCGTTTAGGAATCGGGGTCACATTACGAATGTACTCTTGCGATAGCGGGTGAATAACAAACGCGAATCGTCGTATATTCTTGAATGTGCCTGTTGGGTGCAATAACCGTGGTTCTATGTTGAGTTCTTTAATAATGTCTTCAAGGTCTGCCGTCGACAGTTCTTCTGCATCCATGTCTGATGCACCGAGAATCATCGCTTCGAGAACATTCGCGCCAATCACCTGATCAAACATATTTGGCGTCACATCAATAACCAGATTTACTTTGGCTTCTTTGAAGAATTCAAAGTCGTCATCGGTCACAAATGATGTGATGATTGTTTTATCAACCAGGCACTCTTTGTCACCATATTTCTTAAGGCTTGAACAGGTTCCCACAACGACATGAGAGTCTTTCATCGCTTTTTTGATGAGGTGTTTTTTAACCTGTGGTAGCGATGGCAGGTGACTTTGTTCAGTATCAAATGGAGAGAGCTTATTGAGGTTGTAACGTCCTCTTGCATATAACTCAAGCGCGTTAATAGACTTAAGCATCTTAGGGATGCCGGCCTGGATAATAGGGTCTGCAAACTTTAAGTTTGGCGTATATTCGGCCATCAGTGTGGCCATTTCATAGTTAGCCATTCCTGACAGGAACAGCACTTTGTTGTTGTTGAAGTAATTTCCCAGTTTCTTTTGGGTATAGCGTATCGCCTGGTTTTGAAGAATCCGCCTGACTTTTGCCCCTGTTGTAACGGGCACACGAGTAACAACACGCGTTAGTTTCTTGGTTCCTGAGTTCTCAAACTTGTACTCACCGACATTGTATTCATCAGGCACCATCCCTACGCCCATTACATCACATTTGCTTTGTAGTCGCTGGAGCTGCTCCCATGCTTCGGTTTCGTCTCCATTGGTTCCGATTCGTTGAACCGTAAAATCCTCGTCGAGAAAGCGAATTTTAAACTCATAATCCTGTTCTGAGGAACCTAAGCTAACATTGATTACTTTTTTCATTGTATAGTCCGTTTACCTTGCTGTCGTAGCGCAACACAGCGGTGTTGCGCTGAAGAGATCGTTAAAAGAACGTATCAGGCTTCTTCTGATTCCCACACGAAACGGGTTTTGGATTCCCGGTACTTGTCGCAAAGCGGAGAGTACTTTTTCTCTACTTCGTTTCGTTTTATTTTCATTGTTGGGGTTAACATTCCATTCTCTGGCGTCCATACATCATCAACCACAAAAATTCGGTCAATGACTTCATGGTGTTCAAGCTCTTTATTGACCTCAACCACCGTGCTCATAATATCGTCTTCTATTTCTTTAGCGCCTTCTGGCAACCTTGATTTTGCGTCTTCAGTCAGTTCAACCAATACGATAGGCTGAGAGTGGCCTGAACCTGTTACACAAATTTGCTCAATATTGGTATTCCTCATCAATAGCCCCTCGATATTGTTGGGCTGTACAAACTTCCCTTTTGAGGTTTTAAAGACGTCTTTGACTCGGCCCGTTATTTTTAGGTATCCGTCACTATCAATTTCACCTCGATCACCTGTATGCAACCATCCATCTCTGATCGTTTCGGCTGTTTTCTCTGGTTCCAGATAGTAACCTTTCATTAGAGATGGTGAGCGAACCGTAATCTCGCCATCTTCAGTAATACGAACCTCACTGTGTGGCAAAGCAGAAACCGAGCCAACTGTACCTAACTTAACGGCACCCGGCATATTGATCGCAGGGCCATAGGCCAGGTTTTCGGTCATGCCGTAGCCTTCGTTAATATCGATGCCGATTTTGGCATACCATTCCAGCAGACTTTTGGCGATCGGTGATGCACCAGACACGACCATGCGTGCTTTGTTAAGGCCCAGTGCCTTTTTAATCTTCCCTTTAACAACGCGGTTCAATAGTGGTATTCGTAGCAGCTTGTCGAGTTTTTCCTGAGGCATTTTGGCGGTAATCTGCTGCTGGAATTTCTTCCATAGTCGAGGTACAGCAAAGAAAACTGTCGGCAGCGTTGCTTGCAGGTTTTCAGCAAACGTATCAAGAGACTCTACAAATGAGACCTGGGCACCTGAATATGTGGCGCAACCCAACACCATAAAACGCTCTGCAATATGTGATAGCGGCAAGAACGACAAGAACCTGTCGTGAGAGCCGACGGGAAGCGTTTCAACCGCATTTTGAGCACCAAAACTAAATGTACCATAGGTATGCATCACACCTTTTGGGTTACCTGTTGTGCCTGAGGTATAAATAAGCGTCATCAGATCGTCCATTCCATGAACAGGGTTTTCCTGACTAGGCTCATATTTTGCCAACAAGTCATTCCACTTGTGGTCTAGCGTCATATCAATCTCGTAAGGCATACCAATTTTGATAACCCCTTGTGGTATACCAGGCTCCATTTCCTTGGCACCGTCAAGTTTACCGATGATAATCGCTTTTGATTCACTGTGATTAATGACGTATTCGATGGAGTCTGGCGACTGCATTGGGTAAAGCGGCACACTAATCAAACTCGCCATTTGAATCGCGTAATCGGTAATAAACCACTCGGCTGAGTTCTTTGCCAAAATCGCAACACGATCACCCTTCTCTAAGCCTAGCCCCAACAGCGCAGATGCAATTCGGCGTGCCTGGTTATCGACTTCTTTCCAGGTAAACTCTTTGTACTGGCCGTTAATCGGCTGACGGAGAAATACGCTATTGGGTGTTGTTTTAACCCAGTGCGCAACTTTTTCCAATGGAGTGGGATAGAGCTTGTTACCGTTGTTCATTTCAAGTCCTTTTATTTCTGTTATTAGTAGATTATTTGATAGATTCTTATTTTAGTATTAGCGAGCGCTCGCGTATTGACCAAAACCTGGAGTTATTGACACTGCACGCCATACACTCACAATTTGCTATATATTATCTTTATTTATATGAAAAAAATTATACCAATTCCTCAGTATTTAAGTCACTTGCAGTCAGTACCAGAGTCATTTTGATACAACTGCTGAAACTCCTTTGGGGTACAGCCCTGCCAACGTTTAAATGCTCGCTGAAATGCACTTTGTTCAGAAAAACCCAGTTTAATTGAAATCGCCATCAAAGAGTGGCCTGCGCGAAGCGACTCCAATGCCACGGTTCTTTTTACCTCGGTGTACAGTTCTTTTAAGGTATAGCCGTTTTTTTGCAACTGCCGCTGCAGTGTTCTAGGGCTAACTGAAAGATCTTTGCTCAAATGGTCGAGTGATAACACATCAGGTAGTGCATTTTTTAATAATCGGCTTACCTTGTCGACAATGCTTGCGTGAGATTGGGCGACCAGTTTTTTCTGTGCTAGCCTCTCATAAAAATGGCGTAAGTCTCGATCAGGGGACTTTAAAGAATAGGATAAAGATGCCTTGTTGCAGATAATTTGGTCAAAAGGCTGGTCAAATTTGGCCGAACAGCCTAGCAGCGACTCAACATGCTCTTTATCACGACCATTAAGGCCATGACTAAAATGAACCTCCTTAAATATCTCTTGGTCGGAACTTAGAACATATTTGTGAATAAAGTAGCTGCGGCGTGCAAATATTTCTTCTACAAGATGAAAGCTGGCTTCTGCTTCACTACTCCAGCGGATGAGCAGATCGTCACCTTCTGTAATGAGTTCAAACTGGTCAAAGTTACGAACTAATACAGAAAACCGTAGCTGATACTTAAGCACATCGGCCACGGTATCGCAGGTGCTGGCGATTAACCCAAATTCACTACCTACATCAGGGTCTGAGTCTGCTCCGAAGGCAAGGCCGAGGTAACGGTCTCCCGTCTCCTGTTCGCCAAACCGGTATAGACTGTTATAAACAGTAAGAGGAAAGAAATAATCGGGGTTATTTAAGTCTGATTCGCTTATATTCAGTTGGCGCAAAATAACATCACGAGACAGACGTTTTTTCGCAAGGTGGTTAACTAAACCCCTAACCACCTTACTAACTACTTTTGCTTGGTCCAAACTCATTATTCTAATTTTCCAACATCGCCGCTAACCGCCCATTCTGTCCGCCTATTTGCGCGGAACAGAAAGAACCTTGCCGATTGCAGCCTTATTATTATAATTGAGCGCTAATACAACGTTAATTGAGCACTAAAACAACTCGCTCGTTTGTACTCGCTCTATGTGACATATTGATATGAAGAATAGCTAAGGTCAGTGCAGTCTGTAAACCTCAATAACTCATCACCTCACCTAAATGGCAAAATACCGGTTAGTGCCGAACGGCACTTACTTAAGACATAATGACCCACTACTGTCACTCCCTAGTCTTAAAAGTCATTCCCGCGAAGGCGGGAATCCATTTGGAACAGAGTCTACAACCCTATCGATCCCCCCGTTCACTAGGATGACAAGCTTAAGTAAGTGCCATTCCGGTCAGTGCCCCTTAGTTTCTAAATCGTTTAACCATCATCTTCAAGTTTTCAACCATCGGATGAATAACGGATTTAGCCTTAGGCATATTTTCCTTGTTAAATGCTATTGGTCGACTAACTTTCATTGCCGCAATACCTATTCTGGCTGTATAGATACCCGCCCCCAATCCCTGGCCTATCCTGGCCCCCGCCATGCCTACCAGCGTCGATGAACCGAATTCATCCATCACTTGGTCAATCAACACCTCACTGACCCCGATAAACGCTAGCTGGTGTATTACCAGCTTCAACAACCGATAGCGATTAGCAAGCGAAGGCCGTATACCATAAACCTGCGCGATTTCATCTATCATTTTAATGCTGCGCCATAATGAAAGCAGCATATCGAGCGTGGCCCAAGGGCTAGCTGCCACCACAGCACCAGTTTGCAGGCTAAAATTGGATATTCTTCTCAACGCTTCTTGATCAAGCGGCGCTAAAAATACCCTGTTAAGGTGGTCAACCACTTCTCGGTCATTACTGTAATCCGGGAGTTTCTCTATCGATTGTTGAAGATAAACAAATTGAGGTTTATTGTCGTAAAATGCCTGTAGCTGTTTCACATACTTACCTGCATGCCCTACATCGTTCACCTCACTTAAACGAAGCGATACCTGCTGAATCTCTTCCAGCATAGCCAAGCTCTCATGATCCCGCATATAGCGCCACAATAAGCGCCCGCCAAGAGATAACACCAGTGTGATCATAAGCGAGAAGGCAACAGCAACTGACCAATGAATGTCCATTGCGCGGTTAAAAACAGAGTACACTTCAAAGCCCATTAAAACGAGCATCAGCAAGCCAATGCCATACACAAAAGACTTTACACCTTTCAGGGGAATAGCTTCTATTGATAAGCCTGAATACTCTGAAACATGAGGTAACCGCTCGCCATCAGTAATGGCTTCTGGCACATCATTCAACGCTTCTTGTTCATTAGGGATGAATATCTTGCCCTGGCGTTGTTTGACGACCTGCTCACTTGAATCAGCAGACTCTTCAAACAGTCGACCACTCTTTCTTACAGGCGCATTATGGTTCTGTTCCTGGGTACTCATAAGCATTTATCCCCGATCAAGGCATTTAATACAGTATCAAGACGAATATGAGGTATGGCATCCGCATTCTGGTATGACAGACCTTTCGGTGGCTTTAATGCCGGTATTTTCCAATCCAAAAACGGTTGCCATTCGTCGCCCTCCGGAATACGCGACGGAATAGATGGATGAGTATATCCGATAGCCGCCCCGCCGACCTCAACGCCCGTTATCCCGTGCTCTCCCTGATGCTCAATTTCCTTTGAAGAACGCACTGCCGCAGTCGCCTCAAAAAGTGGTTTTACGCCTTCATGTTGCGCATTTTTATAGGCTTGACTAACCACCAGCGACAGCAACTTTCGAACTGCTTCATGGTCTTCTGATACTACTTGGTCAATCTTGGTAGCGGCAAACACCACTTTATCGATCTTTGAGCTAAACAGCTGAAAAAAACGATTACGCTGGCCATAAGCAAAACTGTCGGTAATATTGGCAAGCGCCTGACGCATATCGTCAACGTATTCTGGCCCCGCATTCAGAGCGTTAACTACATCGACCAATATAAGCTGGCGGTCTATGCGGCTAAAAAACGTTTTATAAAAGGGTTCTACCAACTCCTTGGTGTATCTTTTATAGCGTCGTTCACTCACTTTAAAATAACTATTGGCACTTGCAGCCTTCAACTGCCCTTCTGTGTAACTGCTGCACTTTAATAGCGGAACAAAACACAAGATGCTGGGGTCAACCACATCGCCGGGGATCAAGAAACGGCCTGGCTGAATTAAGCTAAGGCTTTTGCCGTTATATTTGCAGTTATTGAGAAAGCCGATAAAGCGTTTATTCAGCCTTTCCAACTCCGACTCATCAACTTCTGCTAACGGGTCAAGTTGCTTAAGTTCATCCAGTAAGCTGCCTAGTAATTCTGAGCGGGGACGCTGGTTATATTGCGCACTGCACTGGGCACACCAACGGGAATAACTCATCTCGCGCAGGGGTAAATCCAAGAGCCATTCCCCAGGGTAGTCGCGTATTTCCAGAAACAGCGAAAAGTGCTCTCGCCTAAACGGGTTGAGCTTTCTGGCTTTTCGCGTGAGCCTTAGCTCCAGCAAGCAACCGCTGGTATTTTTTGTTGACTCCGGCCATTGGGGTTCTGGGCTGGTTAGCTTCTTATAGGCGTCTTCATAAGGAAACGGCGTTAAAGTATGGTCTTCCAAGGGGTGGACTTTTACATTTAATAGCCGCTCATTTAGTACAGGTAAAAAGCCGGGTAAGTGCGCATTTTTATGCTGCAACAATTGGTTTATTAAGCTGGTAATAAAGGTTGATTTACCACTTTGGCTTAGACCCGTTATACCGATACAAAAACGACGATCCCTCAGCTTGTCGATATTGACCAAACCACTATCTGTCAGTTTTTTCATTCTACTCGAGCCCTCGGTACGACCATCGGGCGTCATATTTTCTAAATCACTCATTAAATTACGCTAACTTTTTAACATAGTTTTATTTTGTAGCTGTTCATTCAGTTTAGTGTATTCAGCACTAGATATGGACATTGCATGCAAACGACTGAGTTGAACAGCTTTAAATAGTTTTAAATCTGAATACTCAGCCTTGCCGTCCCTTCATGGTAGAGCGTTTCAAACGCTAAGTGTAGATAGGTTTTATACTTAGTTAAGTGTTTACAACTTAGCACTTTGCGCCCTTCTGTCATCAGCGTTTATTGCCATCGATCCTGGCGTTTGATCTTACGGCTAAATGTCGACGAAAAGGCTTTCATTCTTGCCTTCACCAGTTCTTTTCGCCCTTCAGCACTGCGTGTATAAATCATTTCTGTTGGCCCCACATACTTGCACCATGACTGATAAAATATCTGTGCAAATTTCTTTTTAACCGCCAGCTTAAGAGGGACTGCATGATAGTCGTTACGAGCCATACCAAAGAGCTTTCCCTCTCGGACGACGAGGTATCGAGGGTTTTCTATCGGAGCAAGTATTTCCGCCAGACAGTCTGAGAACAACGACGACTCATAGAATGTACTCCCCATTAATGAAACATAAAACCGGCCATCTCCGCTTTCTGTGATATTGACCTTCATCCGCCAAATTGACGTCTCGATTAACCCTGCCTGGCAAAGCGACTCACACAACGCCAGCGCTATTTGCTTCAACGAGCCTTCAACTGGCAAGTGTTTCATCAATATCTTTACAGCAGATATCGTCTGAGGCAGCTTATAAATCATCATGCCGATTAAAGCCATCGTCATAATCATGAATACGTTTTCTGCCCCCGCCGGCATCGCTTGAAGTCCAAACATAATGACAATGCTGACTGCGGCCCACAGCTGTAACAGCAAATACTTTAGCGTGTGTTTTAAATGGTAATGCCTGATGCTGGGTATTGTTGGTGTCTCAACCGATGGCACAACTCTGGCTGATGCATCCAGTGTCAGGGCTTCGTTCCAACGTGCTTGAATAGTTCCTATTCTGCTATAGCGTTTGCGCATCATTTCGTTGTTTGTAGTTATAGGGTTGATTTTAGTAAGGGAACTTCCTGTGAAAGCAGAGTTACTATTACCCCTCCTGGTCACGTCAAAGCCCGTTGCATTCACCCTATCAAAGCCACTTTCGATGGTCGGCTTCTTTTCCGATAACCCCACAAATGTTTCAAACCGATTTCGTAAGTCATAGTAGTCGCTCCAACCGGAGTACCAAGACGAGTTATCAATCGCAACCAGATGCCAGATCGAACTTATTTTTTCTGGTTTATTTTTATCGATGCGTATTGCTCTACCGCGCATCTGATTAGTCAGCATAAACGAACCCACCGAGCTGGCCAGCACCAGTGAATTAATTGCTGGGGCATCCCAACCTTCACCCAATAGCGAACGAGTGCCTACCAACGTTTTGATTTGCCCTCGCATGAGAAAACATGTCATCGCCGTTGTTAACTGGTTTAATGGGCCTGTTACTTTCTGATATTGGCCCTCACTTCCCATTGGCTCGGTCTTGAACCGGTCTCTATCAACCAATGCGAGCAGGTCTTCCAACAGTCGAGTATGGACAATACTTAGTCTCCCGGTTAACAACGCAATTTGATCAGCAATAGGCGATGATGAAGTGATACCTTTAAAAATCGGCCAGGCACCCAAATTAATTTCACCAGTATCAATACCGGTTACCAGCGCTTCGTCTCGAATATAATCGGTCAATACCACCTGGCAGAGCGCATCACCGCGTTGCTCATATTCAAGGTGATGCAGGCTGATACACGCTTTCACCTTCGAGACACTTTGCGATAGTGAACGCCCTAACCTTCTGGAACGCTGCAAAGACAACTCTCGTTTATGAAGCAACTCGGAAGAACGAAGCTGTTTTTTAAGTTGACTCACAGACTCTTGATGGGCATCACTATGCTCAAATGTTTTTGAGAAAAGTACCGACTCGACCAGTACTTGCCACCAATGTCGGCTCAGCTGTGGAATATCACCTTCTGTAAGGTCTAGCATCACAAGCAACGGTTGCGGCAATTGAAGCTTTTTTTCCTTAATGAAGGTGAGTATTGCGATGGCAATTTCCGGTGCCTTTATCACCTCTTGCTCAATGCACTCCTTACTTAACCACGGATGTGCCAGTACGATATTTTCAAACTCCTGTTGCTCCATCAAGGTAGCACACAGGGTGAACACTCTCTGGTCATACTCCTTAACTTTCTCTTTTTCGGTCGAGCTGACATCTACTGCCCAAATATAATCCTGATGGGCGCAAAGTGTACCGGCTTTAACCAACTCAGGGATCGATATCTCTTCATCAATTGGGCCACATAGCTGCTCATAACGACTCCATTCATGACCTTGCGCATCGTATGGCGGCGTTGCAGTCAATGAGACCAGAACGATATCGGGAAGTGCCTTACAGACGTTGTCTAACGCTCGCCACCACTCTGCCCGTAAGTGATGCGCTTCGTCTAATATGATGACGCTGATGCTATTGTTCTTCAGAGTGGATATAAATGAATTTAACTCACTATCACTGACGCCTTCATCAAGCGCCAAAGACTCGGCTTCATCATCTATCACAGCCAGCTCTTCACTGAGTTGAGCGTGCAGAGCCTGATAAGTAATGGATGTTAGCGTTTTAGGCTCATGAATTGATTTGCTCACCCAGGGCAAACTGGCTGCTTCGCCTGACTCACAAAAGTCAGCTAGTCGATCAATCCACTGATCTCGAATCACTCTAGTCGGCGATAATACCAACGTGGATTTGCCGAGCCGCTTAAACACCTCAAGACCTAACGTTGTTTTTCCCGCTCCGGGTGCCGCCACAATATGTAAACGATCATCATCTAAGTGCTTGTCAATGGCATCAAGTACACGCTGTTGATACGGGCGCCAACGGTAACGAAAATTGAGGGTGTTGAATGGCATATTGTTTGTTTAGTCCTTTAACTATTTTGCTTAGACATCTAACAGCGGCGCTACGGTGGATTCCAGCTCATCAATCAGGTTTGAATCCATATACTGGTATTCATCCGGTATATCGAGAACATAGATCGTCTTGTGTGACAGCATTCGGGAAAAGTCAGCTTTAAGCCGGTTTTTGTGCTTCTCTTCCATAACAAAGATAACATCGGCCCAGGCAATATCTTTTGCGTTAACTGTTTTTCTCGCCTTTTGACTCGTTCCAGCCGACCGCACATTTAACGATGGATGCTTGCGCCAGATAGTTTCGGCGGTAGGGCTTCGCCACTGGTTTTTACTACAGATGAATAAAATATTTCTTTTGCTTTCGTCCATATATGCCCTTAATTGAACCTCAACGTCACATGCTTTACATCTTCTCTTGATGTTTCATGCATAGCTCTTCGCGCACAACACTCACTGCAACGCCCCATTATCTTCTAACAACTCAAAAATATCGCTGGCCATTTTGCGATACCCTTCTTCATTAAAATGAACATGGTCAGATTTCATTGATGGGCTGCGTTGCAGTTCGGCAATTAACGAGTCATCAAAGACGAGCTGACATTCATCTGCAAGCTCACCATAGAGCGGTGCTGAGTTGGAAAACAGCGCCTTTTGCGGCACACCAATCAATACGACAGGTATATCTCGGCTTTGCGCGAGTTCAATCATTGCTGCCAGGTTCGCCTTTGTTTCACTCATATTCCGATTTCGAAGAATATCGTTGCCACCTTCCAGCAGAATTAACAGGTCAGGGTTTGTATTGTCTAAAACCTCTCTTAGCCGTATTAACCCATTGTCAGTGGTTTCACCAGAAACGCCTGAGTTAATCACCGTTAGCCCGGTCAGTTCTGCGAGTACTGAAGGGTAACTATTAGCTTCGGTCGTTCCAACACCCACGGTCAGGCTGTCACCAAATGCCAGAATAGTGCCGTTTTTTGGAATAGGCTCCAGCTTGGAAGAGCCGCAGCCAGCTAATACTGCAAATAAAAGAGCGATAACAAGTGAAGGAAGGGCACGATTTCTCTGAAAGGTGCTATTCATTTGATATTCTCCTTCTGGGCTAAGAGTCATAAGCTGGGCCTTCATTACATTTTGCATGATAATAAAAAGCCCTGGAAGGCTAAACATCAATGGACGCTTACAGAATATGCATTAATTATTGTCGATTCGCTATGCCTTGTGCTGCATTGATGCAGCACAAGGCATAGCGAATAAAAATAACTGCTAGATTGAAGTGTCAGTGACTAAACATTACAAACCTTCTCGTTCAGAACGCTACCGTGATTGAATGGATACAAGACACCGCTGACTCCCAGTGACAACACATATGGCTATCGCAGAACTGATTACACCGAGTTATGAGCGCAGTAAAGTTAATAAAAATTTTAAGTGTTAAGACGGTACCGTAATTGACTCCGATACCAAATCACTGATTTTCGGAGCGTACATTTTCAATTAATAGTTTTGAACTGAAAAAATCGACAAGCCCCAATCTGGGGCTTATAATACCCAGATTGGGGCTTTTCAGACTGAATTGAAATAAATGAAGACAAATATCGGAGATGCACTTTTTACTAAGGCGCAGCAAAAGCTATTGGCATTATTTTTTGGTTTGCCAGAGAAAGACTTTTATCTTAATGAAGTGGTGCGTTTAGCGGATATGGGTCGAGGTGTAATTAGTCGCGAGCTGAATAAGTTTACAGAAGCAGGTTTGCTAGTGGTAAGAAAACAGGGTAACCAAAACCACTATCAAGCGAATAAGGCATCACCTATTTTTGATGAGCTGGTAGGTATTGTGAAAAAAACCTTCGGAGTAGCAAATGTTTTGCAAACTACATTGGAACCATTATTACCAGCGTTAAGCAAGGCTTTTGTCTATGGTTCGGTTGCCAAAGGTGAAGATCATGCTGATAGTGATATAGATGTGATGCTTGTAGGGGAAGATTTAAGCTACAGCGAGATTATGCAATTACTCGAGGAGGCTGAAGCTCAATTACAACGCCCCATTAACCCGACAATTTATTCTCCAGATGAGTTTGATGAACGCTTGGCTGATAACCAGAGTTTTTTAACTAAGGTGATGGCTCAACCAAAAATAGATTTATTAGATTTATTAGATGAACCGTGAACAAAAAGCGCAGGATGCGATATGAAAGAATTGGAAAACCTTGTAAAAATAAATCAACTCAAACGTGAACCACCCGATGCAAAAGAGTTTGCCGGGATGTTGCGTGCCGGAGATACAAAACTAAAAGATGCGTTGATTGATGGACTAAGTGAAGACAGTCAGTTCTCTTTATCTTATGGCGCGGCTCATGCGTTTTCTCTGGCGGCATTGCGTTGGCATGGCTATCGATCAGATAGTCGGTACTTGGTGTTTCAGTGTTTACAGCACTCCTTAGGGCTGGATAAGGCTAAGTGGCGAGTTTTAGACAAATGTCACAATGTGCGCAATCTTGCCGAATATGAGGGGCATTTAGATGTGAATCCTCAGTTATTAAAAGAGCTAATTAGTATTACCAAAGAGATTCAAACGCTCGTAAAAGCTTTAGAGCCAATAGAGTAAAATAGGAAGAGGGGAAAGGATTAAAGAGTTGATATGACGATTGATTGGAATGCTATCAGTTCAATTTCTACCGCGGTTGCTTCAGTAGCCACAGCCATTGGCGTCTTATTCGGCGCATGGCAAATAAGGTTGTCAAAAAAACAAGCTCAGGCTGAATTTGAAGACTCCATGGATCAGCAGTACAGATCCCTTTCAATGGATTTGCCTGTCGATGTATTGATAGGTAAAGAGCCTGCTGAAGAAGACAAAGCAAAGGTAAGAGAGCTAGTTTTTAACTACCTTGACCTGTCGAACGAGCAGGTCTACTTGAGAGCAAAAGGCCGCATATCTAGGCACACATGGGAGTCATGGTGTTTAGGGATAAAGGCTCACTTAGAAAGACCAGCATTTAAACAGGTTTTCGATGAAGTAAAAGTAAATAGCGGGTTTACTTACCTAGAAAGACTCGTTGATTCAGGGTATAAATCAGACCCGGATGACTGGTTCAATTAAGCGTATTTTAGTATGGCTGCTTCATTAAACACCTTAGCTAAACCCTCTCCCCCGCTGCATGCCCCGAGCTCCATGCCCACTGAAAATTAAAGCCCCCTAACCACCCCGTCACATCAACCACTTCCCCAATAAAATACAAGCCATCAACCTTATTAGACATCATGGTTTTGGATGAGAGTTCATTGGTATCAACTCCACCAATAGTGACTTCTGCGGTTCTATACCCTTCTGTCCCTGAGGGGGTAATTTTCCATTCACTCAGTTGGGTGGCGATTTTCTCAAGCTCTGGCGCGGTATATTGTTTCATCGGTTTTGATGCAAACCAGTTTTCACAAAAAAGCGTTGCCATTTTCTTTGTGAATACATCAGACAATACGGTGCGTAGCTCAGCATTGGGGCGTGCCGATTGTTCTTCGGTAAGCCAGCTTTGCGCTTCACGGTCTGGCAGCAAGTTTATCTCTACTTCATCCCCTTCTCGCCAATATGAGGATATTTGAAGGATGGCCGGGCCGCTAATCCCCCGGTGGGTAAACAGTATATTTTCTCTAAAGGTCTGGCCATTACAGCTAACAGTGGTATCGACCGAGCTGCCAGATAAGGCTTCACAAAGGGGTTTGAGTTGATTGGTAATAACAAATGGAACCAACCCGGCACGGGTGTCATGTATGGTATGGCCAAATTGTCGGGCGATATCATAGCCAAAACCAGTGGCTCCCATGGTGGGTATCGATAATGCGCCGGTTGCAATCACGAGGGACTCACAGGTGACGTCTGATGTATTGGTTTTTAGTTCAAAACCTTGTTCCGTTTTTTCGATACCCTCTACCGACGTATTGAGCCGTATCGTTACATCGGCCTCGTCACTCTCTCGCAACAGCATCTCTAGAATATCGCTCGACTTGTTATCGCAAAATAACTGGCCTAACTTTTTTTCGTGATAGGGGATGCCATGTTTATCAACCAATGCGATAAAGTCCCATTGGGTGTATCGCACCAATGCAGATTTACAGAAGTGAGGATTATGTGAGAGGAAGTTCTCCGGTTCTGAGTACATGTTGATGAAGTTACAACGCCCTCCTCCCGACATGAGTATTTTCTTACCGGCTTTGTTTGCGTGGTCAACCACGAGAACCTTACGTCCTCTATTGCCTGCCGTTATGGCACACATTAGGCCAGCAGCACCCGCTCCAATTACAACAACATCATAATGCGACAACAGAGAACTCCTGATATAAGGCGTAAAGTTAAGGCTGTGACAGGCATGGCCGAATTAGATGGGCATTCTAACAGAACCGCTTAAAAAGAGGATCACCTGAACGTAGATTCACACTCAGGTGAACGCAGCACTAACCCCGGTTAAGCTATTAGATCGACGCTAACAACTCATTTACGGCGCCCGCAAACTGCTGAGGGGAGTCTTCTTGCAAAAAGTGCCCGCCTGATAACGTCTGGTGATTTTGGTCTTTACTGCCTGGGATGCGGTCGCGCATATATTTATCGCCGCCGCGGGTAATCGGGTCACCATTGCTAAAGGTTGTTAGAAACGGTTTTTCCCACTGCTCCAACACTTTCCATGCGGCCCGGTTTGCTTCTGTAGCAGGGTCATTCGGTGAGACGGGCACCAGTTTAGGGAAGGCGCGGGTTGCCGCTTTGTGCTTGCTCGAAGGAAACGGTGCATCATAGGCCTTGCGCTCTCCTCCTGAAAGCTTTTTAAAGGTGCCCATATCGATGATTCGACTTATCGGAAACCAGGGGCTATATAGCGCAAATGTCTTCCATGCATGAAACGCCATTGGCACCGGTTGATCACCGGTTGGCAACATTCCATTCCCTACAACAATCGCTTTGAAGCGGTCTGCATTTTCAGCCGCAAGCCGCAGACCAATGAGCGAGCCCCAATCCTGACATACGAGCGTGATATTGTTCAGGTCGAGCTTATCAATAAAAGTCTGCACCCAGTCCATGTGCTGTTGATATGAAAACAGGGAGATATCAACCGGTTTATCAGATTTGCCAAAACCAATCAGGTCTGGAGCTATTACACGATGACCTGCTGCAGCACAAATCGGGATCATATTTCGATACAGGTATGACCAACTGGGTTCACCATGCATCATAAGTATCGGGTCGGCGTTTCTATCGCCTTCATCGACAAAATGCATCTGTAAGCTTTGAGACTTACCGCCCCCTACTTCCATGCCTTCATCCACTTTTACGTAGTGAGGTTGAAATGGGTAACCGACCAGACGATCAAAACACTTTTCAGGTGTACGGAGATACTTGATCATTGTAGTTCCTTTTATATTATTCTTTTATCAGCGTTAACTTTATAACGATACGATGATGATTTCACCTCCCCTTTGAGCAGCCCAGAGCTAATTATTTTGGTTTTCGCGGCACTCAATATTGACAAGACTATAGGGTTTTGCAAAAGTTCCTTCCTCGCTTTTAGGTGCCAATACCTTTTTAGATTGATTAACACACTAATCAGGTATTGGAGAATCGGGAAACCGGTGAAACTCCGGTACGTGCCCAACGCTGTAATGGTGATTGTTCAACGCTCTGTTTTTGGTAGACATAAAGTCAACACAGAGTGAGCCACTGGAATACTGATAGATAACTTCCGGGAAGGCCGTTGAGCAAGACGACCCTAAGTCAGAAGACCGGCCTTTAAGCCAATAGAGACGTTTGGACAGGCGTACTCAAACTTTTCCGATAAGGGGAATACTGTGGAAAAGAAAGATACTGTTAAACCGAAAGAAGCTGTAGAAACAAAAGAAACCCAGCACCAAGACGAACTATTTTTCACCCAAGGCGAACGGGATGGTCTTTATAAAACCATCTTCAACCGGCGCGATGTTCGAGGCCAGTTCAAGCCAGATCCAATACCCGACGACGTACTGAGCCGGGTTCTTTACGCCGCTCACCATGCCCCATCTGTCGGTTTTATGCAGCCGTGGAACTTCGTGGTGGTACGTTCTGATGAGGTCAAACAGAACGTTCATAAGGCATTTGTAGAGGCCAACGAAAAAGCCGCAAACATGTTTGAGTCTGAGAAAAGTAAAACCTATCGCACGCTCAAGCTGGAAGGCATTCTTGAATCACCGGTCAATATCTGTATTACCTGTGACCGAAAGCGTACCGGCCCTGTTGTGATTGGCCGAACATCAATGAAAGAGATGGATCTTTATAGCAGTGTTTGTGCGGTGCAGAATTTCTGGTTAGCCGCCAGGGCTGAGGGTTTAGGTGTTGGCTGGGTGAGCATTATTGAGCAACAGGCGTTGCAAGCAGCTTTAGCCATGCCGGATGACATCGTCCCAATTGCGTATCTATGCGTGGGGTATGTCTCCCACTTTTTTGATAAGCCGGAACTGGAAACAGCCGGCTGGTTAAATAGAACGCCGCTCGACGACCTGCTCTACTTTGACCAATGGGGCGCGCAGAAAACCAAAGAAGAAGAGACCTTAGTCTCACAGGTGATTGACGATAAACACTTTCCTGGCAACTGGTAAACCGTCGTAAAAGCGCTATCCGCAGCATTTTTTATATTTCTTGCCGCTCCCGCAGGGGCACGGGTCATTCCTACCCACTTTGGTTTGACCCGCCGACTCGACATCACCATCCAGATAGAACCATTGATTCCCAACTTTTTCAAAGCGGGAGACTTCATGCAAGCCCTGAATCTCTTTCCCTTCACTGCTGCCACTTGCATCCCGCTCTTTAAAGTAGGCATTAAATTCTACAGTCCCTCTTTCGCCCTGTTGCTGACTACTGATAACCTGTAAGCGTAACCACTCTGTACTTTCTGCTGACTGACGCAAACTGGCTTTGTCCAGCTCCTGCTGTTTAGTGGGGTGCCAAGTCGCAATTAAGTAATCTACCTTGCCCAGCGCGTATGCGGTATAGCGAGAACGCATTAACTGCTCACAGCGATCAGGCTTGGCTGCACCACTAATAAAAGGCTCACAACATTCGGCATAAGTGAGCGAATTACCATTGACTTGATACCCACAAGGGCACTCAATTTCACGACTCATTCTCTTTAGCCCCATCAACTGTATTGGAAAAATAAACGTATATCGGTATCAGCGCTAGTACACCCAACACCCCGGCCAACATATAGAGCACCTCATAACCGGCGAGTTTAGCGACAAAACCACTCAGCGCACCGACAATACCCGACATCACCACCTGAATGCAGGCTTGCACGGTGTAATCGCTGCCTTCATGCCCTTTTCTACACTGTCCCATCATGAGTGCAAATAACGCAACCGTTGACATGCCGTCAGCGGCTTGCTCGACGAGTGCTATAACAAAGACCCCATCGTTGCTAACGTTGCCTGTAGCCAAAAGCCCATAAGCAGCAATACCAAGCGCTTGCATCAAACCGAACAGTATAAGCGACCACTTTGCCCCAATTCGATAGTAGATAAACCCTGCCGCGACAGCAGCGAGCAACCCGCTGATTGAGGCCCAAAAGGTGAGTTCAGCAACCGCGGTCAGGCTGTATCCATTATCAATAAGCAGCGGTTTAATCATTCCTGAGCCCAACGAGTCGGCAATTTTGTAGGTAAACAATACAGCCAACCAATAGACAATGCCTGGTTGAGAAAAAAAGCCTTTGTAGGCGTCAAACCAACGCTCATTGCTCATCGAGGGGAGGTTTTCAGCATGTGATTCCGGGTAGGCTGATCGCTCTTTAAATAAGAACGCGGGTAGCAGCAACACAAATAAGATCAGGCCCATGAGTTGAAATGACATTGCCCAACCGAGTTTATCAACGCTCACTAGCAAGAGGCTGCCACTCAAGATCATGCCAATTTTAAAGCCAGACACCTGAATGCTATTTCCCAGTCCGCGCCAACGCTCAGGCAACATTTTTACGGCTAAACCGTCCGTTGCTATATCCTGCGTTGCCGCGGTTGTGTTTATCATCAAAACAATCACAAAGAATACGATAATTAACGATCCAAACAGAGCGCTGGGTGAAGAGAATGATAGCAACATCATTAATACGACAAGCAATGACTGCATCAACAAAATCCAGCCGCGGTGTGGCCCCTGCTTGCCTAGCTCTGTACGATCAACAAAGGGTGCCCATAGGAATTTTAAAAACCATGGCAGCGCCAACAATTTTAACAGGCCAATATACTCTACCGAGACACCGTATTCACGAAGCAGTGCAGGCAATGCGTGGGCTAAAAAGCCTGACGGCAAACCCTGCGAGAAATAGAGTGAAGATAGAAGAACAACGGTAAAAACAGGCAGCGACCTGTTTCTTGAGTCTGAAAATAACATTAAGTCAGGAATGCTCGTTGGTTAGTCGCACATATTTAAAATTGTAAATTCTTCAAGATCAAACGTTTCTTGCGGCGGTTTCAAGTCACCACATAATCTTACCAGCATGGCGTGCTTAGCCTCGTCCAGTTGGTTTCTCGCTAGCCCCGTAAACGTTTCCAGTTTGTGCTGATAAGTAGAGATAATGCCATCCAGTTCATCCAGTAGTACGTCTAACTCAGCAAGTTCCGATCTCACTTCTGCTGGGTTATCTACCTGAGTGAGCCACAATAACAGGTCGTCTGAGAGTATTCCTGCCGTGGTAGCCAATATCCAGGCCCTTCTGGCAATCTGCTTTAACGCCATAACAGGCAGATTATCTTCCAGGACAGACACTTCAGCGGCTGCGGTAAGCAGATGAGGCCACACCAAAAGCAAACTATTCTGCCTGTCTATTAACGATTGAATGCTGAGATTACGATGAACGTAGCTATCTGAATTGCTCCTAGCCGTTTGTCCCGTGCCGCGTTGCTCTGATGCTTCGTAATCATGCGATTCCTGTCCACCATGCAGTTCCTGCCCAGCGCTTAGCAGTTTAAAAGCCGCGCAGTAGATCTTCCGGTCATAGACTGAGGCATTTAACCTCAGAATCGGCAACACAGGCATAAAATCATAAAGCGTGGCGGAATATCGGCCACTAAGCTCGATTACTTCATTCGCTACGACATGAACTTTCTCTACCAGTGAAAACAAGTGCTCTACTTTACCACTTGGAAAACCCGTTCCATCAAGGCGCTCGTGGTGGGAGCCTACAATAACCTTTAACTGTTCAGATAGCCTGGGAATACTATCTAAAAACCGTCTCACCTCATCGGCTGTAGTGACCTGCCCCAACGTATTAGTTTCATTATTTTCACCCCCCACCTCACCAGCGGGCGAATCACCTAACTGCGCCTGGCCTGCCTTTGCAAGCTCCTGAGCCAAGCCTGCGATAAATAAATCTTTGGTATCCACTACCGACAGTTTTAACTGATCCGCCAGCAAAAAGGAAAACCAACTGCAAAAGAGCGACTTATCAAGCAACGCCTCGTCATTGCTGCATAGAGCCCTAAAGGTTTCTACCAAAGAGGGGTAATCAGACAGTTGATAGCAGAGAATGCGGAGTTTTTGCTCATTACCATATTGTTGATGAATTTGGGCAAGCTGGTCATATTGATCAAATAAGCGGGTAAATTCGTTGAACAGAAATTCGCCATGTTGAAGCTTGCCTGAGTAAGACGGCCCCAGCCCAATGTCAGCGGCGTTACTATTGGCTTTAAACGAATTCATACATCTATTCCAACCTAAGTGGTCTATTGTTTCACACAGCATTATGCTGTCGGCAATATTGCTCACGTATTATTAGAGGCTTTTGCACGACGTTGCGAGCGAAGCACAGACAAGGCAAAAAATGACGAAAAAGCGGAGTTTATTATTCATAAATGAGCATTTTGAGTCATTTTTTAACGCCGTATTTGCAAGCACAGTAGTCGTGCAAAAGTCTCTATTTTATATTCTTCTGATTCTAGCAAAGCTAACCTAAACTTACCCATCTATAGATCGTTATCTTTGGCCTTGAAATATAAATGGCCAAGGGTCATTATATGATTTTATATTGCCCCATTAAAATAATAAGAGGCCTTTGCACTACGTTCTGAGCGAAACAAAGACAAGGTTCTGAGCGAAACAAAGACAAGGTTCTGAGCGAAACAAAGACAAGGCAAAAAATGATAAAAAAGCGCAGCAGTCTTGCAGAGGTCTCAAACAATTCAATACGGTTTCAGATAAGGAATGTATCATGAAGGTTCTGGTTACGGGTGCCAACGGGCACATTGGCGCTAATGTCGTACGCGCCTTGCTTAAACAAGGGCATCAAGTTAGAGGGTTTATACGACAGGCCTCCGACACCCAGGGCATTGATGGGCTCGATATCGAACTTTTCTATGGCGACGTGATGAATGCAGACAGCCTGCAGCAAGCAGCAATTGGCTGTGATGCGATTATTCACCTCGCAGCCGTCTATAAGACGATTGCTAAAACAGCCGATGAAATTGTTGAGCCAGCCATTGAAGGTGCAAAAAATGTTTTCGCTGCGGCCAATAAGGCAGGCATTACGCGTATTGTATACACCAGTTCAGTTGCCTCAATCGGCTTTTCATACGACCCTAATGCCAAACGTACCGGCAACGATTGGAACGATGACCCACACAACCCCTACTATATAGCAAAAACCAAAAGCGAGCAGGCTGCACAGGCACTCGCCAAGCAATATGGAATTCATCTCGTTGTCATCTGCCCTGCAATAGTACTTGGCCCGTATGACTACAGAATTACACCATCAAACCAAATGATAATGGATTGGGTTAACGGTAAGGGTCAAACCTATGTGGGCGGTCTAAATTTTGTTGATGTACGCGATGTAGCAGATATTCACGTAGCCGCATTAACCAAAGGCGAAAATACCCACCGCTATATAGCGGGCGGCGAGAATATGGAAGTTAAAGCGGCCGGGCAACTCATTAAAAAGCTGACCGGCGTTAAACCTCTGCATCTGGGAATGAGTCGCAAAGTAACGCTTCTAACCGCCAAGGTCGTTGAGTCTCTATGCAAACTGACCGGGGTTACACCGCCCTTTACCTATGACTTAGTTTACGAAGTGGCAGAGCGTTATGCCTACTATGAGTTTCAGGATACTATCGATACTCTCGGCGTTAAGCCAAGAAATGCAGAAGACGCTCTTAAGGGCTGCATTCAGTGGTTGTTAGACAACAACAAAATTAAACCTTCAATAGCAGCAAAAGTTAAACGTCAATTGGCAAGCAACGATTAGCCTGCGGCCAAAAAAAGTTTAGACCGGAAATTTTGAATAACGGGAACCAATTTCACTTTGTCCGGTCTTTAATCTGCATTATCATTGAACAATCGTTTTATCCAACGCTATCCCAATGCGAATACTGGTCTTGTTCGTTAACGCGAGACCTGAACAGGTTAACCATGTATTCGCCAAATCAGGAGTATTCATGCACGACGACGTAAAAGACTATTATGGTAAGGTGCTGCAACACAGCGATGATTTAAAAACCAACGCATGCTGCACAGACAACAATATGCCACGCCACGTTAAAAACGCCTTATCCCAGGTGCATGATGAAGTCATGGCTCGTTATTACGGATGTGGTCTCATTGCCCCTCCTCTATTAGAGGGTACTCGTATCCTGGATCTTGGCAGTGGCTCAGGTCGAGACTGCTACGTATTGTCCCAATGGGTAGGTGAAAACGGCTCGGTACTGGGTGTCGATATGACGGAAGAGCAACTGAATGTTGCTCAAAAGTATGTCGATTACCACGCTGAAAAATTCGGCTACGAAAAACCTAACACTGAATTTCGACTAGGCTATATCGAACGCTTAAACGAGCTTAACTTGCCCGACAATAGTTTTGACATCATTGTTTCTAATTGCGTTATTAACTTATCACCCGACAAAGAAGCCGTCATGCGCGAAGCATACCGACTACTTAAGCCCGGTGGTGAGCTTTATTTCTCTGACGTGTACGCCGACAGGCGCGTTCCTCAAGCGCTCGTTAACGACCCGGTATTATATGGAGAGTGTTTAAGCGGCGCGCTCTATTGGAATGACTTTATCAATCTGGCCAAAAGTGCCGGGTTTAATGACCCACGCCTGGTAGAAGACAGCGTTATCACGATTGACAATGAAGACGTTGAAGACAAAATCGGCCACATCAACTTTTTCTCAGCGACCTACCGCCTGTTCAAACTGCCTGAGCTGGAATCTCACTGTGAAGACTACGGCCAAGCGGTCATTTACAAAGGAACTATCCCGCACCACCCTCAAGTCTTTTGGCTTGATAAACACCATGAAATACAGAAAGGAAAAGTATTTCCTGTTTGCGGCAACACCTGGCGAATGCTTCACGATACTCGTTTTAAAGACCATTTTGAGTTTATCGGTAATTGGGATACCCACTACGGCATATTCGATGGTTGCGGTACGTCACTCCCCTTTGACCTATGGGAAGTTTCTGGCGACTCCGGTGGAGGCTGCTGCTAACCAGTATTGCGCCGCAAGGTGGCCAGTATCTGGCCACCTTATTAATCCCATTCCCGCTTTGTACTCGCTAAACGTGCCCACTCTCCTTAGCTAAACACATGTGTTTAATCCACTTATATCTATCGTAATCTTACAGGCAAAACAGTGCCGCTTGGTATCCCGCTAACATAGCACTTAGCAGCTTAAGAACAGACCCAACCTGTTCTGCATATTGCCATTTACTTTTTTCTTTCAGTACCTTGGCTCACTTCCTCCATTCGCTCAGACACTCAAGGCATACTATTTGCTGTTCACTTATTGATCAATTATTACATACAAGAAGCCTTAATTCTTTTTGAGTCACAGATAACCCGCGGGAGAACGGCATGTTACATCTACCGGCATTGGCCATTGTTGCAGGTTTAACGGCAGTTATTGCAACCATCATGTTATCAACAAAAAACCCGGGGTTATTTTTAAACCTGCCAGGGTTAACAATTATCATTGGTGGCGTACTCACATCACTGTTTGTTAGTTACTCCAAATCCGATATCCAGTCTGCAATTAACGCAGTTAAATTACTGTTCAACGACACACCAATAGATAAACCTAAAACGATCAAAACGCTCACACATATTGCTTATTTATGGGCCAGACATGACTTACGTGAAATCGAAAAGCAGCTATCCACTTTAGATAACCACTTTGTTAAAACCGGTATTCAAAAAATAATAGATGGGCATCATTCAGCCGATATTGCCGCAACACTCAACTGGAAAATAGAACAGCTCCGCAATACGGAATATGGTGCCGCCAAAATGTTTCATTCACTAGCCATGTTTGCACCTGCGTTTGGCATGGTTGGTACCCTATTGGGCTTGGTCAACATGATGTTTCTAATCAATGAGCAAGCGAGTACCAGCATCGCAAACCATCTCGCTGTCGCGCTTGTCACCACGTTTTATGGCCTGGTGTTCGCGAACCTGTTCTTCAAACCTGTCGCTATAAAACTCGAACGCAGGGCTGACCTGCTAGTCGAGTGGATGAGAGTTGTAGGTGAAGGAATTATGATGATAGAGAAGCGCAAAAGCCCCGGCTTTATTCAACAAACGATGGACACCCTGGCCCCGACTCACAAAAGCAACCCCAACCGAAGCCTGCTGTCTCGCGAAGTAGAGTTACTGCTTAATAACTAGTCTCGCAATCTACGTGCGCAAAACAAGCGACTTACATCAGGAGAGCGACCGTGGCTCAACGATATCATCTCAACTCAACACCCACTAACACTAAAGCTCCGTTACCAGAACTATTGCTAACCTTGGACAGCAATTCTCCTTTTCAAAGGCGTGTAGAAGGCGACGCCTGGTTACTCAGTTATCTTGATGTATTTCTACTGATCATTGCGTTACTGGTTATTTTGCTTGTTCAGCCCCCCAATAGCGTCACGCTACCGGATTCAGCCGAGTTCCCGGTATCAGGCATGGAAGATATTCCAACCGCACATCAACCGCAAGAAGACAAAAACAAACCATCACCATTAGACTCGGTGCTGAAAACGCTGAGCTCGGATTATAGAATCAACGTTGTCAGTAACGGCAGTCGCATTAGCGTCCGGCTCGATGAAGCACTGCTGTTCGACTCGTCAAAAGCGGTCATTAAACCAAAAGGCAAGTTAGCCATTCAGCAGCTTATCCCTGTATTAAAAGAGTTAGGTAGACCGTTGGTGATAGAGGGACATACCGACAATACGCCTATTAGCACGTCGCTTTACCCTTCTAACTGGGAGTTATCTGCGGCAAGAGCAAACAGCGTTTTGCACTACCTAAGCTCACAGGGTATGCCAAAATCTCTGATGAGCACGGCCAATTACGCAGATACTCGACCACTGGTATCAAATAACACTGAAACCAACCGAGGTATTAACCGCAGAGTTAACCTGTTAATTCTCTTGAACGAAGGTTAGCCGATCAGTGATTTTCAGCCTTAAAAGAGGCATAATGGCCACAAATTTTTGAGGTCTATTAGATTATGAGTACAGAATCAATCCTGTTGCAGCGCGGCGATTCAAAATGCGAGCTTTGTTCATCTAGTGCTAACCTGAGTGTGTATCAAGTCCCACCAGACTCAACCGGCAATGCAGATAAGGGCTACGCAGATAAGGACAATGCAGATAAGTGTGTAATGATCTGTGAAACCTGTCGTGGACAAATTGATCAACCTGATACCATCGAAGCTAACCACTGGCGCTGCTTAAATGACAGCATGTGGAGTCAAGTACCTGCCGTTCAGGTGATGGCATGGCGTCAACTAAAGCAGCTGTCCACTGCGGGTGAGACCTGGGCAAATGATCTGCTTGACATGCTATATCTGGAAGAAGACGTTAAAACATGGGCCGAGTCTACCGCAAATGACGATAGTGATGACGACACAACGCCCACTCTTGATAGCAACGGTGCGGTGCTTAAAGCGGGTGACACGGTCACGCTAATTAAAGATCTGGATGTAAAAGGCGCAGGGTTTACAGCCAAGCGCGGTACAGCGGTTAGAAATATCTCGCTGACCTCAAACCCTGAACACATTGAAGGGCGCGTTAACGGAACACGCATCGTACTGCTAACCTGCTTCCTTAAGAAGTCGAATTAATCTCCATCCTGAAACGCTATTTGCACGTCATTCTCGCAAAGGCGGTGAACCATGACTCCTTGAGGAAAATGGATTTCCGCCTGATACCCTTCACAGAGTACACATCAAATGCGACATCGTAACTACGAGGTAGAACCAGGCACAGGCATGAAATGGCATGTGATCAAAATGCTGGTTCCTTACCTGCTTGAATTTAAGAAGCGAGTATTTTTAGCATTGAGCTGCCTTGTATTAGCCAAGGTGGCCAGCATTATCATACCGTTTATTCTAAAGCATATTGTAGATGCCCTTGATACTCAGGAGCTGGGTTCAGGCGCAATACTGGTTGCACCTTTGGGCCTGGTCGCCGCATATGGTTTAGCGCGGTTTATGAATGTGGTATTCAATGAAATCAGGGATACGCTCTTTGGTCGGGTGACCGAGCGCACCATCAGACGCATTGGGCTACAAACATTCAAACACTTGCATAACCTTGACTTGGACTTCCACCTGAACCGCCGTACAGGTGGGCTGTCGCGAGATATAGAGCGCGGCACGACGGGCATCAATATGTTGATGCGTTTTCTAGTCTTCAATATATTCCCGACATTATTCGAAGTGGTGCTGGTCGTCGGGCTGCTGTTTTACAACTATGGCATTAGTTTCGCGCTGATTATTCTGCTCTCTGTTGTCGCATACGTCGCTTATTCAATTATCGCCACCGAGTGGCGAACGCGATTTGTACGTGAGGTTAACGTCGCTGACTCCGCATCCAACTCCCGCGCTATCGACAGCCTGCTCAACTATGAAACAGTAAAGTATTTTACTAATGAAGCGTACGAGTCAAACCGCTACGACACCAATTTAGCCTCGTGGGAGCAGGCAAAACGAAAAAACCGACTCACCATGTTTGCGCTAAATGGTGGCCAGGCATTTATCATTGCCGCTGCAACGACCAGTATGCTCGCTCTCGCAGCAGTCAGAGTCGCCAATGGAACAATGACAATTGGCGACTTTGTATTGATTAACGCATTTATGATGCAAATTTTTATCCCTCTGAACTTTCTCGGCTTTGTCTATCGGGAAATAAAAGGGTCACTCGCCAATATTGAGCAGATGTTCGAGCTATTAAAAAAGCAACCCAAAGTGGTTGACTCACCAGAAGCAGAAGAGCTCCGCATAGAAAAGGGCAAACTTGAATTTAGCAATGTATCATTCCGCTACCACCCTGAACGTCCAATTATAAAAAACATCAGCTTTACCGTGAACGAGGGGGAAAAAGTTGCACTTGTAGGCGAAAGTGGCTCGGGCAAATCAACATTGGTAAAACTGCTATTCAGGTTTTATGACTGTAACGACGGCGCAATTAAACTTAATGGCCGAGATGTACGCGACATCACGCAACACTCGCTACGCAAAGCAATCGGCATTGTGCCGCAGGATACAGTGCTTTTTAACGACACCATTTTAGAAAACGTTCGTTATGGCAACGTCAATGCGACGGACGAAGAGGTTCTGGAAGCCATCAGCCACGCTCACCTCGACAGCTTCATTGAGGAGCTCCCCAAAGGCGTGCTAACCACGGTAGGCGAACGAGGCTTGAAGTTATCAGGCGGAGAAAAACAACGCGTGGCGATTGCCAGAACAATTCTTAAACACCCTCCTATCCTGGTCTTCGATGAAGCGACTTCGTCCCTTGATAGCCACTCTGAACAAGCCATTCTGGAAGCAATAAAAGAGGTCTCTGAAGGTTACACCAGTCTGGTTATCGCTCACAGACTATCAACAGTGGTCGATGCAGATAAGATTATTCTGATGAGCCATGGGGAAATTGCAGAGCAAGGAACCCATGAGGAACTCCTTAAACTTAATGGGCAGTACGCTCGTTTATGGCATATTCAACAGAAAGAGAGCCGCCATGGTGATAGTGCCTGAATAGCTACAACGAAGGTGGCGGGAGAGTGACGACCTAACCGCCTGCTTTTTTAACAGTCCAGCCGAACTTTTTGAGCTCTTCAACTAACAGATCTCGGTGGTCTCCTTGTATCTCAATAACACGGTCTTTGATCGAGCCCCCGACCCCACACTTCTGCTTCAACTTCTTAGCGAGTTCCTTCAGCTCCTTCCCAGCCAAAGGAACACCTGTGACTAATGTAACCCCCTTGCCTTTTCTCCCTTTTGTCTCTCTAGAGACCCTTACGACACCGTCGCCCACATCGACTGTATCATCATCGTTACAACGACACTGAGACACCGCTTTGCCACACCCCGGACACATCTTTCCAAACTCGGTTGAAAAGACTAAGCCGCCTGAGTCTCTATTTTTTCTGGACATAGAAAGATAATCCTTAGGTTCATTCTGGGTCTCGTATTCTATTTTAATTCCTGTTATTTTCCTAATAACTCAGTGCGCAACCTACATTTATAGTAACAGGTCTGGTTGCTATAAATACGGTATTTGCCATAAAAGAAAAGAAGGGAATAGGAATGATGAAAAGTACAGGACAGAAACAAGCCGGGGTATTGGGACTACTGCTATCAACGGCATTGTTAACAGCATGCAGCGGAACACGGCCCGTTGATATAGGCGTTATGGATAACAAACTCGCACCCTGCCCGGACAGCCCAAACTGTGTAAGCAGCTTTGAACAAAAAAGCGATGAGACGCATTATATTGATACTTACGTATTAAAAGGCAGCAACACCCAACAGGCATGGGACTCACTACAGTCGTTAATCGAGCAAAATGACAGTGCCGAAATTATCAAGAAAAGTGATTCATATATTTATGCTGAGTACACCAGCACGATAATGAGATTCGTAGACGATACGGAATTTTTGCTGGACAAAGATAACAACCGCGTACAATTGCGTTCGGCATCTCGCCTCGGTTACCGGGACTTTGGTGTTAACCGGGAACGTTTAGAATCACTGAGAACAGAGCTGAAAAATAAAGATCTTATTGAATAGATAACGGCGTAGCCTGTGTGTTTTTGCGCTAACCAGTCATCCCGAAGCTGCTAAGTCTGGAATGACTGGTCGCGATTTTCAACAGATTAGAAGTAACGGGTCAACTCCAGCTGAATAAAGCTATCATCCTTGAAAAAGTACGTTTTGCTGTTTGGGTAGGGTACAACCAGCGACGTTAGTGGTGTGCCGGGGTTAAAGTCATAGTGCTCACCGCCTGCGAATGCCCTGCCCTCAATCGACACTTTCCAGTCCTGCCCGATACGCCTATTGGCCTCTACCGAAAATATTTTCTCTTCTGACTCCGGATCCCAGAATACACCAAATAGCGATTCGGTAGAGTTTGCATCATTGAGCGTCCAGCGAATGCCCAGAAACAGATCCTGTTCGAGAAACGTCTCCGCAGCTTCGCCTCGGTCATCAAATAAATATTCAGCAACCCAGCCGATATCGTAGTTGGTATCGAAAACGCCCACCTGTGTATACTCAAAACCCGCTACGGCGGTGGCATAACGATCTCCATAACCTGAACGGGTATATCCCTCAAACTTTAACAACCAGGAGTCGAGAATATACTGCGCATCCAGGCCGGTTTGATCGATAACCGTGTAGATAGGAATAAGCTTGGGATCAAGAACATTACCATTAAACGTGAGCAGAGGGTCGCGACTTGCCCCTGAAAAATGTGACAACCCGAACTCCAGATCACCAATATAGTGAGAATAGCGGATAGCCCCATCGACTCGATGCTCGCCAGCACCTGACGCGTATTGCGCATTGTCGCCATCAATAACGATAGGCGTTCTAAATCGCCCATCCTTACCCGGGAACGTCCTTTCTCGATGATACGGCAACACAAAAAGATCAACCGTACCCCAGTCCTGCTCAATTGAAAATGAGGCCATCGGTTGACCTAACTTGTCCTCGCCATCCGGGTTTTCCACCAAGTCTGTCTGGTTGATGATATCGACCAGGTGTTGGGACTCCGTGACCCCCCAAAACACCTTACTGACACCAACCTTTGTCTCCCATCCATCCCCGACATGTGTCCAGGTTGCTTCGCGGACATCGCCATGGGTTCGCTCCGAATCCTGTTGATCCCAGCGAGCGAAAAGAATAACTTCTACACTGTCCTCGCCGCTATCAAATGAATGAACGTATTCAGGTTGAACGCGAGCGGAGATATTTTCTTGCTCCTGACCAAACAATCCTTCATCAAAAAAATACCGCCCTTCAACCCCAACTTCAGCCTCAAATCCATCTGCAAAAGCTGAATAACTTACTAGCGAGCCCATTAAAATAACTGAAGAAGCTGCTGTCGCTTTTATACCAAACCGTCCTTTTCTAACTCTCACACTAATGACCTTACTCTATTATTGTGGCAAATGAACATGGGTCACTAATATAAGCAATTGAATTGCAATAAACCATACCGGAACAATGAAAAATATAACTAGAGAGTTTTGCACGACTACTGCGCTTACAAATACAGCGTTAAAAAATGACTCAAAATGCTCATTTATTCCAATAAACTGCGCTTTTTCGTCATGTTTTGCCTTGTCTTTGATTCGCTCATAACGTCGTGCAAAGCTCTCAACTAATCGAGTGAGCCAAATTCATCTTTAACTTCCCTGTTTCAAGCAACTGTATTTCACATAGCTGTCCAAAATTTTTTATCTATAATGTTTACTTTTTAAATAATACTGTATACATTCACAGATACTGTATAAAGACACATGAATAAGCGGCCGTTATGATCAAACTAACAAATAGACAAACTGAAGTGCTTAACCTGATTCGACGCAATATTGAAGAAACAGGCTATCCACCTACTCGCGCTGAAATAGCCAGGGAGTTGGGTTTTCGCTCAGCCAATGCCGCAGAAGAGCATATTAAAGCGCTCGCCAAAAAAGGGGCTATCGAAATAGTACCAGGGGCAAGCAGAGGCATTAGACTTCCTGAGCAGCATAAACCCGGCATTCCTATTGTCGGCCAAGTCGCTGCAGGTAACCCAATACTGGCTGAAGAGAATATTGAGGACTACTGCAACCTCCAACCTGAGTTTTTTGCGCCAAGTGCGGATTACTTTTTGAAGGTAAAAGGCATGAGTATGAAAGACATCGGTATTCTGGACGGTGACCTTCTGGCGGTTCATAAAACAGAACAAGCCAGAAACGGGCAAATTGTTGTTGCAAGAATCGAAGACGAAGTGACCGTTAAGCGTTTTCAAAAAAACAAGCACGAAGTTCAACTTATTGCGGAAAACGAAGAGTTTGAACCTATTGTAATTGACTTAAGGGAACAAGAGTTATTTATAGAGGGGCTTGGCGTCGGCGTTATCAGGAAGGAGCAAATGTCATGAAGCAATTGAGTTTCTATGATGAGCAGCCTAGTTACGAACCGGAACACTCCCTCTACGCAGTAGAAGACAGTTCGGCCAAGTTCCTCACTAACAAGCGTGCAGCGGGCAACTCAGAAGCAGGCAGTAAACAACGCATTGCTTCAAAGGGCAATGTCACGGAAATTATATTATCCCCCGAGCAGGCAGATAACATTCAAATGTTGCTACCGATGATGACTCAATTAAATCAAGAGAACAGATGGCTGGCATGGGTCGATCCACCCCAGAGCCTGCTAAACCGATGGCAACAACAATCGGGAATCATTGCTGACCAGATTATGATATTGAGGTCAACGGATATAAAATCAACGCTGGAGCTTGCTCAACAAGCCCTATCAGCAGGCACTTGCCATGCAGTCGTTGCATGGACTAACAAACTGACTAAAAAAGATTTTGGCTTACTGGAATCAGCATCAGCTAAAGGAAATAGCCATGGCGTAGTAATGAGATATCGCTAATAGTGTTAGGTTAGGCGGTATCTCCTGTGTTTTGTGTGATCGTTCACCACCATAGCTCCTATTCCGTTCTACTTTGACTTTACACGGTAGTTCCACTGTTTTCCGTTAGTTACTTTCCCAAGGGTTCAACACCTTGAGCCCATCTAAATTAAAATCATCGACATTGCGTGTAACTATCGCCATATCGTGAACGATAGTCGTAGCCGCAATCAATGTATCCCTGTAAGGCTTCGGATCAGGAACATGGTACTTAGCGCTCACCAAAGCCACGTCTTTATCAACTGGCAGTATACGGCCTTCAAATGCTGGCAAAACAAAGTCGTTCATCCACTTTCTAAGTACTTGCCCTTTTGTTGGGTCTGATCGTTCAGCCAGAAGAATACCCAACTCAAGTTCATGAATAACTATTGACGAAACATAAAGCAACTGAGGATCAACTTGAAACGACCAGTTCTCAACATTCTTGTCTGCTTTTCCACTCTTCACTTTTCTAAGTTCAGAGACCACATTGGTATCTAATAAATACATTCTAGAATTCTGCAGCCGCTGCCTTATCAGTTAATTTACCCGGGGCAAATTCAATGTCCTCAACTCCATCCATAGAGAGCATTTCACCGATTGAAGCCTTTTTCTCCGTCATCGCTCTATACTCTTCATATGACAATAAAACATGAGACGGCCTTCCTCGATCAGTAATATATACAGGCCCTGTTAAAGCTTCTTTCTTAGCTCTCCCTGTGTCCTGATTGAACTCTCGACTTGTTAGCGTAGACATAATTCACCTCCACATCTGCCAATGTAGCAATGTTACTACCTTGAATTTAATAGATCAACACTGTTTACGTTTACTGATTCTATATGGATCTAGGGCTAAAGCTACAAATAGATCCGATAGTAATCACGATTTTTATGCTGTTTATTTTGACCGCGCAACTAATGTTATAGAGCCCTATTCGTCGGATCATCTTTATTTTTTATGCCGAACAGGCAAAATTCTATGGACTAGAAGTATAAGGTTGGAAAATGGAGAACTTTGAAGAAGTCAAAAGACTGCAACTGAAAGGAAGGGAAAAAGAAATTGCAACAGAAGCCTTTAAGTTAGGGGTTGATGCACATATCAAGATGGCAGAAGAGGTGTCAGATTTAGTCTGAACTAATTCACATTAGCGAACCTTCAATGTCAGCTCAAGTGAATGAGTCTCGACTTAATCTCTACCACCTGCCCGTTTCAATAGTAAATCAGATTTCAAGCTCGTCACGCCTTTGCCAGAACAGCCTTACCAGATAAACTTATCAGAAGTGCTTTCAAGTACTTCCACTGAGCAACAGTTAGTGAACCGTTCTAAACTCTTCGTCCATGTCGCTCTCGGCCATCTGCTTAGATATCACTCCAACAGTTTGAATTCCAGCATTTATCATCGCTTTGGCAACGGTTACGTTGTGCTCTTTCAGAAACTCTTTCGCATCTTTTGAAAAGGAAATAGTCACTAACGCATCTCCATTTTCATCAGCCTTTTGTAAAGCAAAATCGCCATCGGGTAATTCTATAATTTCTAAAAACGCACTACTCATAAAACAAACAGCCTTGAATTCAATTGGTTACTAAAGGAAACTGGATCAGCCTTATAGTTCCTGACGACAGTATACATCTAATCCCGATTTAAATCCTTACCATTCCGACATTCGTTCTCTTACCTCTTCCAGGTAGCACTTAAACTCGTCCAGAATACGGCTTATATTATCGATTGAATCAACAGGTTCCACACTACCTGACGTCGCAATAAGTGCGTTTTCTGCCAACTCAGTGCCTGATGTACTCTTTGCCTGAGGAAAACGAATGAGGCTGATTACTTTTAGAAAGTCGCATATCCAACTCCCTTCAAACCGGGAAAGTTCAAGTAGATGGCCAATTTCTGGAGATTCTTCTCCAACATGTGCCAGCAACTGTTGCAGATTAAGTATAGGTTCAGGTGTTCGTTGCTGGTGGTATTCGGCAATTTCATTTAAAAAACTTTCCCACCCCATCAGCATTAACAATATGGTGGACTGCTTAAGTGACTCCTCTTTAGGTTTAAAGCCACTACAATTACCTTCAACACGACCGCTTTCAATACACGCTTGCCATGCCTTACGCTGAATATCTGCGAGAAACAGCTTTTTAGAAGTTTGGGTACGCCATCTATTGGTCATTTCTAGAATTTCCCCGCAATAAACATTAGCCGTAATAGAGCCTTTCATTATACTTAAGTATCAGTCACGATAAAGAAAACTCCCGTTACAACTCGAAACATAAAGATATTTCAAAATAACGTACTATTATTAGTAATAACTTTTGACGAACTATCAGCAAGTTATCGCTTGCAGAAGACAAATAAAATTAAGAACGACTTATTAGTAAGCATGTGAGGCCGTAGATATATGAAATTATCCAAACTGGTTACAGCGGTAGCTGTCCTGACGCTGTCAACATCAAGCGGCTTATCCTTAGCCAAAGTTGACGAGACCACCGCCAAACGGCTGCAGAACGACCTGACACCGGTTGGTGCTGAGCGCTATGGTAATTCAGAAGGCACTATCCCGGCCTGGGATGGTGGCATAACGAAGATTCCAGAAAATTACGAAGAGGGCGAGTTTCACCCAGACCCTTTCGCTGACGACAAAATGTTATTCAAAATCACAAGCGCCAACATGGCAAAATATGAGAAAAACCTGACTGATGGCCAAAAGGCGCTGTTAACCCAATATGCACCGGGTTATGAGATTCCTGTCTACCCTACCCGACGTTCCGCCTCCTACCCAGAATGGATATATGAGAAGCTTGCTGAAAACGCGTTAACCGCAGAACTGCAAGAAAACGCCAACGGTGTGAGAAATACAATTGCAACCAGCCCGTTCCCTATCCCTAATAATGGAGTAGAAGCAATATGGAACCATATCTTGCGCTTTAGGGGCGAACAGGCTGAGTTTAAATCTGCAATCGTAACCCCCACCAAAGACGGCTCTTATAACCCTATTCTTACTAATTACAGTTACTACTTCACATACGCAGAGCCCGGTATTACGCTAGATGAAATAGACAACAAGATTTTTTATCTCAAAACCAAGATCAATAGCCCAGCCAAACTAGCGGGCACATTGACATTAGTACATGAGACACTCGACCAGGTTCGATCTCCACGTAAAGCATGGCGTTACCAAGCAGGTGAACGACGCTTAAGACGCGTGCCGAACCTCGAATATGGAACCGACCTGCCAAGCTCTGAGAGTCTTCGGACGGTAGACCAGAAAGATATGTACAATGGTGCCCCCAATCAGTACCAATGGAACCTTCTCGGCAAAAGAGAAGTGTACATTCCCTATAACTCTTACAAGCTGAACGAAGCCAGCACTGACGCCTCAAAAGTAGTCAGCCCCAAACATATCAACCAGGAACTTACACGCTATGAACTCCACCGAGTTTGGGCAGTAGAAGGAATTCTGCGAGATGGTTTGAGACACGCTTATCACAAACGTCGCTTTTTCTTTGATGAGGATACCTGGCAAATCGTACTGGCCGAAGATTTTGATGAAGATGGCAACCTTTGGAGAGTATCAGAAGCGCATCCTGTGAACTTTTATCAGATACCCGTTACCTGGACGACGGTCGAGCTGACCTATGATCTTAAAGCTGAACGTTACTACATTGAAGGTTTGGATAAGCAAGGCACAATCGATTTCAACCCAGAATTCAAAAGAAGAGCATTTACAACATCTGCTGCACGTAGGGAAGCTAAGCGTTAGCACTTCATATTAGCGTCTGACCCTCAAAGAGCATCCGTGATTTAATTTGCTATTTCAAAGACAGCCTTTTTTGGCTGTCTTTGTGCTTAGGGGGGGCAATCTCAACATTCCACTTGCCGCACAGCCATTATTGATCTTTACTTATCGTTAGCAATCCATAAATTATCGAAGCGCGTTATAACCCGTTTTAATGGTGAATATCTCTGTATCTCAATGCATGGCTATCACGATAAGCATGACCACCACTCACAAAGAGCAAACTACTAACAATGACAACACCCGTCTTAATTTGTGACGATTCCAGCGTTGCCAGAAAACAAATGGCTCGATCTCTACCTGCCGACTGGGACATAGAAATCAGTTATGCCGTACATGGCGAAGATGCAATAGAGCAGCTTAAAGAGGGCAAAGGCGAGATTATGTTTCTTGACCTAAATATGCCCGTAATGGACGGATATGAGACGCTTGAAGAGATCATAAAAAACGATATTCAAACAATGGTTATTGTTGTTTCTGGGGATATCCAGCCAGAAGCCCATCAGCGAGTTAAAGCGCTAGGTGCACTGGAGTTTATAAAAAAACCTATCGGTGTTGATGATTTAACCGTCATTTTGGAAAAGTTTGGGCTATATGCCAAACCCACAAGCCCTCAGGCCGAAGCGGCTGAGGCGAAACAAGCCACCAAACCCGCTCCAGCGCGCAGGTCAGATAAGGAGCTTGAGGCCGCCGGTTCCGTTCAATACCGTGATTGTATTCAGGAAATTGCCAACGTCGCTATGGGACAAGCGGCGGATCTTCTTGCCAGACTGCTTGATGTATTCGTAAAGCTGCCAATTCCCAATGTCAACATCCTTGAGGTCAGCGAATTAAAAATGGCGCTGTCACAAGCCGAACAAGGCGATACTTACACCGCGGTTTGCCAGGGTTTTATTGGTTCAGGCATTGCGGGAGAGGCACTTCTGGTATTTAGTGATTCCAGCTACACCGACATGGCAAAGCTGCTTAAATACACCGGAGAGCTTAACGATACCGCCGAACTCGAACTCATCATGGATATCGCCAGCATTCTCGTTGGCGCCTGCACGGGCGGGATTGCTCAGCAACTGGATATCGCCTTTAGCCAAGGCCACCCAATGGTTCTTGGGCAACATGTCAAAGTCAGCGACCTTGTTAAAACAAATGAAACTCGTTGGAAGCAGGCCTTAGCGATAGAGATAACGTACGAGATCGAAAACTACGATATCACGTGTGATCTAATGCTGCTTTTTACAGAAGACTCAATCGACAATCTAAACCAGCGACTCTCTTATCTGATGGATTAAACAACTCGTTATGGCAAATGATAATTTAGATATAAAAGAATTCCATTGGTTGATGGATATGCTACAGACCATTGATGTAGGTCTGATCGTTCTTGATAGGGATTTTAAAGTACAAGTTTGGAACAACTTTATGGAAAACCACAGTGGTATCAACCCTATCACTGTGAAAGACCAAGTACTGTTTGAAGTGTTTGAGGACATCCCAAAAGATTGGTTTACCCAAAAAGCAGAGTCTGTTTTCTTGCTGAAAAACAGAGCATTTATCACTTGGGAGCTGCGCCCTTACCTCTTTAAGTTCAAAAACTACCGTCCAATTACCGGTACTGAAGAGTTTATGTACCAGAACATCAACATCAGCCCATTGGCCTCAGCAGACGGCACCGTTAACCACGTCTGTGTGATCATTTATGATGTTACAGATATTGCCAGCAACAAGAAGGCGCTCGAAAGCGCCAACAGAGAACTGGAATCACTCAGTCGCACAGATCGTCTAACGATGCTCAACAATCGTGGCTACTGGGAAGAGTGCCTGCAAAATGAGTACAGCCGTTTGCAAAGGTATGACACCACCTCATCACTGGTCATGTTTGATATTGACCACTTTAAGAAAGTAAATGACACCTATGGCCACCAGGCGGGTGACGAAGTAATAAGAACCGTATCTAAAATATTACGGGATTCGCTCCGCAAAACGGATATCGCTGGCCGTTACGGTGGTGAAGAGTTTGGCATTATTCTAGGCCACACCAGTGCCGAAAATGCCTTTATCTTCTGTGAACGTTTACGTAAAACAATTGAAGAAACAACCGTAGTCCACGACAACATCAGCATTCAATTTACGGTAAGCCTGGGGATTTGCGAAGCATCAAAAAAACTGGACGATTACAAACAGTGGCTAGAAAAGACCGATCAGGCGCTGTACCAATGTAAAGAAAATGGCCGTAACCAAACCAGGATATTCGATTTGTCGACGCTTTAGTTAGTTAAACATCTGGAAAGCCCCTTCGATCTCGAAAGTCCATTCCTGTCAGTGCATTTGCTTCCCCGCCTTGGCGGGGATAACAAAACCATGCGATATCATGAAGAGCATTAGGTCGTTATTTACCTAATTTCAATGCCGTAAGGTCAAGTTTACCTTCCGCTATCGGGGGGCACCAAAAATACCCGCCAGTGATCGGTCTGGTAAAACGAAATAATGCATCAACAATTTGGTCATCTCGGCCGGTCATTCGGTTTAGTTGAGCCTCAAATGCATCGAACGACTTGCCAAACGAGACAAAATTCAATCCCTCTCCAGCTTCATTAGCCCAAGGCATAGAGCGTCTAATAACAAATGCCTCAGGACTAAAATCTTCTTGCGCAGTTCGTTTTACGTGAGCCGAAGCAGGTGCATCATCTAGCTCTTCATTATCACTTTTTCGACGCCCGATGGTATGGTCCTGCTCGATGGGTTCCATATCATCAAATGTATTTAGGTCATGTATCCACTGCTGCACTGCAACAAAACTACTACCATCCATCCCCTTTTCTTTAGAAGACACCAGCGCACAGGCTATCGCATCGTCCCCTTTAGGGTTTTCAGTCCCATCCTCATAACCACTCAAATCCAGACCCTCGCCATGCCTGAATGCATCTACAATGTTTTCAATCGCAAACGCTGGCGCTAGAGCTTGCGTAATCTCGCGTTCTTTGTGTATTAAGTCGCCTCTATCGCTACCTCGCACCCAGCACCAGAGGGCTCCATGGGTGGCAGGTATTTCGATACCACAACTCACGAAGGATGGAAAAGTCTTAATTCCCTCTATATCAGCGCCTAGATACGAAATAGTGGAGTGCCCTATGCCAACAACGACATTATCTCCATCAGCAAGCGATGATAGCCGAGATAACGCTTCAGAGACGCTATATTGGTCTTCGATAGAAAAGATTAGATAGCGTGCTGAAATAGGTATCGGCTTTAAAATACCGGGTTGCGAGTTGTTCATTCTCTCTCCTACAAAGACATATAATATTGAAAATATTTGTTAATTCTAAATACGAAGTATCTCAAAATAGTAAAGTAACACCTCTAATCTAATATCTTTACGCTTATGCGCTGTGCGAAGCATGGCGTATAAGCGTCTGTTGGACTAAGCTGCAACACGACTGTATGGTGCGCCGCGCGCACCAGTGCCAGTAAGTAGATGATATGCAGGGGCTTTCCACACCTCTATTAGTTTGCAGTTTGAATCGACCAGTCTTTTCTAGACTAGATATTGGAGAATTATTTCAATTCATCAAATGATACCACCTAGTATTCATTGGATGCTGATCTTTGCCCCAATCAGTAAACTTAGAAACTGGCCTGACTTCTTTATAACTCGCTTCCCTTCAGATGCCCCTAAGTTTCTCTCTAGTCACAACAGATCAATTCAAGATATGTATTAAGCATCGCAATTTCAGCATTAATCACCATTGTGATGAAAAAACTGTAGTCGTTCTTTGTATGGGCGGTGTCAAGCGCATCATAATAAGACAACCTATCTTTAGCCTTTATTACAACAGGCAAATACCCGTTCCGCATCAACTCAAAATTCATCAGCAACCGTGCGGTCCGACCATTTCCATCAACAAACGGGTGTATCTTAACAAAGTCAGTATGCAGTCGAGCTGCTGATTCAACGGGGTGAATCTCCAACCTATTATGGCATTCTACAAGCGTCTGCATTTCATCAGGAACCTTGATACAACCAGGTGGCCTATGTTCTGCACCAGAAATAACAACATTTTGCTGCCTGTAAACACCCGCATTTTCATCATCAATTTGTTTAAGAACTAAGTGGTGTATCGACTTAATCAGACTCTCACTTAATGGCGCTTTGTTACTTACGATATCCTCAACAAAGTCTATAGCTTCCTTATGATTAATAGCCTCACAGTGCTCTCGCATAGACTTACCACCCACAGTAATGCCTTCTAGAACAACTTTTGTTTCTTTTAACGTTAGCGTGTTTCCTTCAATCGCGTTGGAGTTATAAGTCCAGTCCAACACCAATTGTTCGTGTAAGCTCTTAACCGTGTGCTTTGGCAGAGGGCGCAAAGCATCTAATTTTGCTTTTAAACTGTCTAATTCGGTAAACATCATTGCTATCGTCTATACCTTTAGTCGCCCCAGAGGCTTATGGGGTTCTGACTCGGCCTTTTAACGCTCGTCCTGGCTTTGAGTTTTAATGACTCAATTAGCATATCGTATTGATCTTTCTTAATACTGACAACGACCCAGTTTCGAGTGTCATTTTGTGTGGCAATAAATGCCGTACTAAAGTCTATAGTATTTACAACAAAGCCATATGAACCTACAGGTAAACTCAATATTGAGGGCTTATTGGTTCCTTTTTGGGCCTCTTTAAAGCCTTCTTTTAAAGATTCAATCGCAGTTTTTCCTGGCTCGGGGGCAGGCACACGCTGCATAGACCCAACCAGTTGTTGCTTTCTATATAGAAGTAACTCGTTTTCCGCCATCTCAATAAGATCAATGGTTTCGACCGGAACAGCGAATTCTATCCCTAAAGTTGGCTTAATAGTGATAGGGCTTGTGTTGACACACGCAGAGAGAGTAAAAAGCAGTAGACCTAGAATGCAATATCGAATCATGAGCCACGCCTTAGTATTTTAATGAAAATAGGATATCTGTTTTGAATTGCGCTGCTCGAAAGTTTTTACAGGCAATCGTGACGCCTTCAGCTCCCTGAAGAAACGGCTCCCCAGCTTCCCTAATTAGTCTTAATGCCCACTTTTGCAAACTTTTTGTAGGTCTTATAATATCTTCGGGGTTGGGCACTGCATCCATCCATTGACTACAATCTACAGTTTCAGACAGTAATATTGCGATTCTATGCACTGTTTCATCACTGATAGAGGACGTAGTGAAACGCACTGCAGTTTCCTCCCCATAAAAAGATCTGATTATAGCTTTGATCTTTCTTGTGTCCTCATATGAAACTCCTCCATATTCCGAAACTTCACTCATAACATTTATTTCCATTTAAATGATTAAAGGGGAAATTTTATCAGATCAACACATTATTAGTAGCTGTCAAATCGGCAAATTGTGAACAATATTTCTATAGCGAAGGCCCTTTTCACTTTTACTCACCAATATCTTCATTCCATAAAGAAGGTTGTTTCTCAATAAACGTTTTCATCATGCGAATACACTCACCATTCTGCAAAACGTCAACGTCTATGCCTTTTGATTTTAAATATTCTTCCTCTCCTAGAAAGGTCACATTCTCGCCAATAACGACCTTTGGTATTTCATATAGCAGAATGGCTCCGCTGCACATGGGGCATGGTGAAAGCGTTGTATACAGGGTGCACTCCCGATAAAAGTCAGCTGACCGTCTACCACAGTTTTCAAACGCATCCATCTCGCCATGTAAAACGACACTGCCCTTCTGTACTCTACGGTTGTGCCCTCTTCCTACGACTGTTCCGTTATGAATGACGTGGTCAACCAAAGTTGTACAACCCAGTTAAGCTACTTTTCTTAGTTCAGTCATTTCTTTTTCAAATTCCGCCGGGCTTCGATAGCCCAGATAGGAATGCATCCGCTGATTGTTATAAAACACTGAGATGTACTCCAGGATGTCTTGCTGAGCTTCATGTCGTGTTTGATAGCTTTTCCATTGAACACGTTCTTGCTTCAAAGTTCCAAAGAAACTTTCAACAACCGCATTATCCCAACAGTCACCTTTCTTGCTCATACTTCCATTAAAATTATGCAGCGTTAGAAGTTTTCTAAACTCCTTGCTGGCGTACTGGCTCCCCCGATCAGAATGATGTATTAACCCGGCCTGCGGGCGTCTTTGCCAAATTGCCATCTTGAGTGCATCACAAACCATCTGAGCCTTCATTCGCGAACTCATGCTCCAGCCAACAACCTTTCTTGAGTAAAGGTCAATCACAACAGCTAAATACAGCCAACCTTCTTGTGTCCAGATATACGTGATATCTGAGGCATAAACCTGATCAGGCTTTTCAACTGCAAACTCCCGCTCTAACAGATTATCGAATACAGGTTGCTTATGATTACTGTTTGTCGTGACCTTATACTTTTTCTTGTGCTTGACCTTAACACCAGCTTCTTTCATTAACTTTCTAGTTTTGTTCCTGCCTACCCGATAGCCAAGAATATTCAGCGCTTTTTTCATTCTTCGGTAGCCGTATGTATGCTCACTTGACTCTGCGATATCTTGTATCCATTCAATCATTTCGGTATGAGTTGGATCGTCAGACATAGTAGCTTGGCGTTTTAAAAAACTATAATAACCTGAACGTGTAACACCCAATTGTTGGCACATAATGCCAATAGGCCACACCTTTTTATGCTGGGCGATGAAAGCGTATTTTACTTTGCTTCCGTGGCAAAAAAGGTGGCTGCTTTTTTTAGGATGTCGCGCTCCATCTTGAGCCGTTTGTTTTCTTCCCTTAAGCGGCGAAGCTCTTCTTGTTCCGGTGTCAGCTTTCCATTGCCGCGGAATGCGTGACCATCATCATTTTCGTGCTCTTTGATCCAGCGCCCTAAAACGTTAGGATTAATACCAAGATTTCTTGCCGCTTCAGCCTTCGAATAGCCCTGGTCAATTACCAGACTAATCGCGTCTAATTTAAACTCTTTTGAGTACTTCTTTCTTGCTGCCATTTTTCACTCCAGTTTTTAGGATTATCTCTTAACTGGTGTGTACAAATCTATTAGACCACGTCAGAACGATGACTGAACCAATAGGAATTCCTCCTTCAGCTAAACCACGTTCAGCCTCCTCTATAGCGGCTTCCATAAACTCATCCATATGCATTCCTTTTTGGTAATTGTTTCTGTAAGTATAGAGTTATTCTATCCGATATGAATAACTCCATTCCCAAAAACAAAAAAGGCAGCCTATACAGACTGCCTTTTATCGAGTGAACGTTACCGTTCACTTGCTTATCAGTAAAACTTGTTACTTGCTCAGGTCAAGCAACAGCTTGTTCAAGCGACTAACAAAAGCACCCGGCTCTTTCAGTGCATCGCCACTTGCCAACGCTGCCTGATCGAACAATACCCAAGCCAAATCGTTAAAGCGGTCATCGTTTTGCTCTTCGTTTAACCGAGTAACAAGTGGATGCTCAGGGTTCAACTCAAAAATTGGCTTGCTATCAGGAAGGCTTTGACCCGCCGCTTCCATGATACGTCTCATTTGAGCGCCCATATCCTGCTCGCCAACCACTAAACATGCTGGGGAGTCAGTCAAACGGCTGGTCACACGAACATCGGCTACTTTGTCTTTAAGCAACTCTTTAATTTGAGTGAGTAAGCTCTCTAGTTCCTTAGTCGCTTCCTCTTCCTGCTTTTTAACTTCTTCGTTCTCTACATCACCCAGATCAAGTTCGCCTTTCGCGACATCCTGGAACTGCTTGCCATCAAACTCAGTTAAGTAAGACATCATCCAGTCATCAATGCGGTCTGACATGATGAGCACTTCGATGCCCTTCTTGCGGAAGATCTCCAAGTGAGGGCTGCTGGTCGCGGTACCGAAGCTATCAGCGGCGATATAGTAGATCTTATCCTGACCTTCTTTCATTCGGCCGATATAGTCTTCAATTGACTGATCCTGATCGGTCTTACCGGTATGTGTAGAGGCAAAGCGGAGCAACTTGACGATTTTGTCCTTGTTGCCCATATCTTCTGCTGGGCCTTCTTTAATAACCTGGCCAAACTCATTCCAGAATGCCTGGTATTTTTCAGGGTCATTTTTTGCGAGTTTGGTCAACGTATCAAGGACACGTTTGGTCAATGCACTACGCATGCTGTCAACTGCTTTATCGCTCTGCAGAATTTCACGAGAGACATTAAGTGACAGATCATTTGAATCAACCACACCTTTAATAAAACGCAGGTAAAGAGGTAAAAATTGCTCAGCATCATCCATAATGAAGACACGCTGCACATATAACTTAAGCCCTCGAGGCGCTTCGCGGTTATACATGTCAAACGGTGCTTTTGAAGGGACATACAGCAAGCTAGTATATTCAAGCTTACCTTCTACACGGTTGTGAGACCATGTCAAAGGGTCTTGGAAGTCATGGCTTATATGCTTATAGAACTCTTTGTACTCTTCGTCTTTTACTTCAGAGCGAGAGAGCGTCCAAAGGGCTGTTGCTTCGTTAATCGTCTCATCTTCAGGCTCTTTCGCTTCTTCACCTTCTGCCGCAGGCATTGGCTCCGACAGCATAACTACCGGGAAAGAGATATGATCAGAGTATTTTTTAACCAGGCTACGCAAACGCCACCCGTCTGCAAACTCTTTCTCTTCATCTTTCAGGTGAAGTACAATCGATGTACCGCGTTCTTTCTTCTCGATGGTCTCAAGCGTAAATTCGCCTTCACCTTCAGATTCCCAGCGAACACCTTCCGATGCATCAAGTCCTGCACGACGAGTAAAGACTTCTACACGCTTTGCAACGATAAATGATGAGTAGAAACCAACACCAAACTGACCGATCAGCTGCGAATCTTTTTGCTGGTCGCCAGACAGACTCTTCATAAAGTCTGCAGTACCTGACTTCGCAATGGTACCTAGATGGTCAAGCACATCCTGACGGGACATACCAATACCATTATCTGTAATGGTAACTGTGTTGGCTTCTTTATCGAACGCCAAACGAATATTAAGTTCACCATCATCTTCGTAAAGCTCTGGCTTTGATAAGGCTTCGAAACGCAATTTGTCTTCTGCATCAGACGCATTTGATATTAGCTCTCGAAGAAATATCTCTTTGTTACTGTACAAAGAGTGGATCATCAAATGAAGAAGTTGTTTAACTTCGGTCTGAAAACCTAAGGTCTCTTTTTTTGTTTCTACAGTCATATTTAACTTAACTCTCTTTTCATTTGGGAGCGGGTTTATTAAGTTAGCAACTACTGTCTAACCCTCAAGTAGCATGCTGGTGAAACCTTATCTGGGGGCAGTGAAAATAATTTCAAGCATGCTAACCAAAGATTAACTGAACAAAAAGTGAGCCCTGGCTAAAGCAATCGGTTCATCGCGGGATTTTTGCCAGGCAGTAACAATAACATTGGCAACTCGACTCCCTTGTCGAGTCAATTTGCACTCTACATAGGTATCTTTGTCCAAGCCCGCCCTTAGGTAATCCAATGATATATCGACTATTTTTGGCAGCTTAGGGGTATCTTGAAACATCAATAGATAGAGTGATGCCGATATTTCCATAAACCCGCCGATTACTCCGCCATGGATAGCCGGTAAAATGGGGTTCCCTATATTGCTTTTCTTTCTGGGCAGCTTAAATAACACTTCATCACCAAACCGCTCACACTCAACACCGATAGTCACGGCGTAAGGAATAGTGGCAATCAGCTCTGAATAGTCACCGTTTTCGTGAGCACGGGCTACAATATTTCTTAAATCCATTACACACTCCCCTCTTTGCTCAAGCCATCAACTATTTCTTCCCCCATAATCATCTGTCTAAATGGCAAAGGGGTTGCTTCTGCGCCTATTCTCATAAATGTTGCAACGCACTGGGCAACCGGCTCTTCATCGGTCTCCTGATACGCCAAGCAGCGAGTAAATATAATATTGCGGGTGATTTTGTAGCAGGTTGCCTTTGCAAATACCGGTTTACCCGGTTCTGCAGCGTGCATATAGTCAACACGAAGGTCGAGCGTTGGACACAGTTCAAACTCTTCCAGCCCGCAAATAACAACAGACCCCGAACTGGTATCCATTAGTGTGGTAATGGCTCCGCCATGAATAACCCCCGTATCCGGGTTGCCAATAATGGCTTTGGAATACGGCAATTCCAAGATCAGCTCATTTGGAGCAGCAAATACCGGTTTAATACCAAGCTCTCCACACTGGGCGAGTGAGCCAACAAAACGCTCTACCTTACCTAATAAAACAGGATCATTTTTCATAAAATATTACATCTCATATTCAATATTTTAGTCGTCGTATTTATCGGTAGAAGCTCTTGATCCTTGTACGAGGGTGCCCCGCGCCCGATTTACAATTAACAAGATACTCGCACGAGGGTGCCCCGCACCCGATTTACGATGAAGTCAGTTTCTACTAATCAAAATCTTTGCCTGCCCGTAAAACCTGTAGCGCTTCAGAACGGAACTCCCGCTGGTATAAAATAACGACCACCGCAGTTGACGCCACCATAAATGCAGCTGGATGGATAAACCATGCCAGTACAGCAAGCGCATAGTAGTATGATCTCAGCCCAAGATTGAACGTGTCGCCAGCTAAATTGGCAACTTCGGCTGCACTGTTTGCGAATGCTTTACGCGCGGCCGGGCTCACTTTTTCCTCATTAGCCAATGGAGCACTCCCTACCAATACAGAGCAAAAGTTGTACTGTCTCATCGACCATGTGAATTTAAAAAACGAGTAGATAAAGACCACCAGCAACGTCGCTAGCTTAAGTTCCCACATTGTGCGCCCATCAGTCGCAACCACGGGCAAGTCTTGAAAAACAGCCATCGCCTGATCGGCATAACCGATTGCGGTTAAAATACCTGCCATAATAAGCAGGCTGCTTGAGGCAAAAAAAGCACCATTCCGCTCAAGGTTTCCTAACACTGAGGCATCTGCAATACGGTTCTCTCGCATCAGCACGCGCCTCATCCAGTCCCCACGGTAAAGGTCAAGGGTACTGGATAAGGTAGGCCTTTTCTTACCACGATAGTCAGCGTAATAACCATACCCTGACCAAAGCACAGCAAACCAGCCGATGGCGGCTATATCAAATAGATAATCTGGAAACATCATTCCTGCTTATAAATAGCGAAGATTTATACGTTTGAAAAATACAGATACCATAATCAGCCATTCCCAATCTACCATTTCCGGTCGATTGAGTTGTTAGGTATTTGGGTGGCACTATAGCCCTCACGAGAGTGACTTTCAACGAAACAGTATTTCTTTAACCTCGATTTAGTCTGCTAAGTAAACGTTTAGGAAACAATATAGTCATGAGCCTATTGCAGACCCATCTTAAAATTGGTCAAAATAGCCCTGATATCACAATGCTCATCACACCATATGGTGACCAATGAATTCACAGTAAATTAGGGATAACAATGCTAAGACTTTTTACCGTACTATTATTAGCTGCTTTGTCAGTGGGTTGTGCCGTAAACCCGGTTACAGGTGAGCAGCAGTTGATGTTTGTTCCTGAGAGCCAGGACGCCCAGATCGGGCAATCTCAGTACAAGCCAGCACAGCAGTCACAGGGGGGCTTGTATTACCTTGACCCAGAGCTAACGCTATATGTGGCCAGTGTTGGCAAAAAGCTCGCTGCAGTGAGTGACCGTCCCGACCTACCCTACGAGTTTGTGATACTTAATAATTCCGTACCCAATGCCTGGGCACTACCATCTGGAAAGATTGCGCTAAACAGGGGCTTACTGGTAAAGCTGAAAGATGAAGCACAATTGGCCGCCGTGCTAAGCCATGAAATTGTTCATGCTGCGGCCCGCCATAGCGCGCAGCGCATCCAGCAAGGAATGATCGTGCAATACGGCATGATGGGGCTAGGTATGGCCGTGGAAGGTACAGACTACAAAGACCTGATTATTGGCGGTGCAACCATGGGCGCTAGCTTAACCATGGCGCAATACAGCCAGGAGCATGAACTGGAATCAGATAAGTACGGCATGAAATATATGGCCAAAGCAGGCTATGATTTAAATGCCGCCGTAGAACTCCAGCAGCTATTTGTCGAAATGTCGAAAAACCAGCAGTCAAATTGGCTGCAAGGCCTGTTTGCTTCCCACCCTCCGTCTCCAAGTAGAGTAGAAGCAAACCAGGATCATGTGTCTCGCTTTGCGTCTACCGGAAACTACCGTGGTAAAGCTGAATTTCAAAAGCATATGAAATACCTTCTGAGCAAAACTGACGCCTACCGCTCACAAGACAAAGCCGCCGCACTGATTGCCAAAAAGGATTTTTCTTCGGCCATGACTGAAATTAACAAAGCGATTAAGTCAGAGCCTAATGAAGCGCTTTTCTATGCCACAAAAGGCGACATATACAGCGCTCAGGGCAAAGACAGTTTAGCAGTAAAACAGTATGAGAAATCCGTCTCACTGTTCCCAGAGCAGTTCTCAAGCTACCTGAAGAAGGGCATATCAAACGAAAAACTAGGGAACTATGAACAGGCCAAGAAAGACTTTTCCCGCAGTGCGCAACTGCTTCCGACCTCTGTGGCAGCACTTGGTTTGGGTAATATTGCGCAACTTCAGGGCAATCAACGAGATGCAATACGCCACTTTGAACAAGCCGCGCAGGCTCAAGGTGACAACGGAAAAAGTGCGAGAATCAAGCTCGCTAAACTCGAACTGCCCAACAACCCGGAGAAATATATCAAGATTAAGCATAAGCTAGGGAAAAATAGAGCCCTTCAAGCCTATGCGGAAAATCACAGTGAAATATCCGTCATTGAAGTAGAAATCGAGTCAACTGTAGTAAACCCGGCAGGCCAGACAGTGAGCACCAAGCGCTGGAGCATCAAACAGAATATAAAACCTAGAACTAGAAGCCGGCTTGTTAACGACCCCGTTGTGGAGACGCTAACAGAGGGCTATCAGGTGCGTTCTAAAATACTCTCTGCCAGTATCGTCAAATAGCAGGAGTCAACCCGTTGAGCAACTGTGTTCAACGGGCTCTTTCATAATTAGTCTAGTGATTTAGACAAAAACGCCAATATTCTATCAGCCGTTTGTTTCGGCTGCTCTTGCATAAAACAATGCCTGCCCGGCACAGCTTCACTCGTCACAAATTTGTTCGTGTCGTGCAACACATCCGCAGACTTCAAAACAAAAGGATAACTCCGCTCGCCGTAGTATAGTTGTGTTGGTGTTGCAAGCCGGTCTAATGAAGACCATAAACGTTTTGGAAATGACGCAAATATCGCAGATTCTCTACGCGGAGGGCACTTGAGCTTTAGCCCATTGGAGGTTTCTTTAAGTGCATGATTGATATAAGACCACAGACAGGCGTCTTCCCAACCTTTAAACATGCCTCGCTGGTGAAAGTAGTCAAACGCTTGCTGCTTGTTATCCCATTCGCTTCTTCTACTTTTTGCTCTGCGAGCCAGAGAGCTAAATTTCAGCAACCCAAAAGGCTCAGATAACACAACAAACCTCATCAGTGTTTTGTTGAGAAAAACCGGGTCTAACAATACCCCTTGATCAAACAGAGACGGGTTATTTACCATCATCAAAGTAGATATCACACCACCAAAACTATGCCCCATTGCAACTGATTGTACATCGGACCAAAGCGTTTGACGGTAGTGCTGCCAAACCTCTGCACAGAGTTCGGCATTCCGGTTCCAGCCTCGAAAATGCCCTCCAATATCACTATCACCATGGCCCTGGATATCGCTAATAAAGATATCATAGTGCTCAGTTAACGGCCGCAGCATTTCCTCATAAACCAAACCGCAATAGCCATTGCCATGAACAAAGTGAATAACAGGTTTCCCAGTCACCTCGGTATGAAAACCTCGGACAGTAAATCCAGCGGAAGTTTTATACTCCCATTGGTTAAGCTGATTTAACATTAACGATTTCTCTATCTTGGTAATAAAATTCTATAGGTGTTATTTGAACGAGTGGCCAGGCAGTCAGCGGGGAACGCTAAAACAGCTAGCGTTTGGAGCGAGGTATTAGCCGCCCTCTATCAAAGCCTTGAAAGTCCACACAGTCTCATTAATGGAGAAGTAGACAGTATAACTAGATGCCTAATAAAATGGTAAATTTAAAGGAATGATTTGAAGTATGAGGGAAAATGGAAAAAGATAATTACTACATGTTGTCATCTAGCATTGATTCTGTTGAGAATGGCATGATGCTTTGCAATATGCCTGATTTACCAAATGATCTTAACGATGATTGGTGTTTTGGCACACCCTTTACCGAGGAGCCAAAGGTACCCATTCCGGTATATATTCAGGAGGGCTATGAAGAAGGAACGCCCCTTAACTATTATGATAGCCTCCCTGTAGCCAGTAATGAATTTATAGAGGCTTTGAAGGAAGCGGGTGTTAGCAATATCATCACTTACGATGCCACTTTAGAAACAGAAGACGATGAAGTAAAACATACCGGCTTTAAAGCATTTAATCTTATTAGCGTCGTAAAGCCCGCAGGCGAAGGAAACGTTTACATTGGTGATAAAAAACTATTTAGCAACTCGGCTGAAGAGCTGGGGCTAGCCCCAAAACCAGTAACGGGGATGCTAATGTTTCGAATAGCGAAAGGCATGGGTGAAATCATCATTCATGAAAGCTTGAAAAAACATTTGGAGTCAAAAGGGTTTAGCGAACTAGTTTATATTGACGCTAAAGAGATTTTTTGTCCGTAGTCTACATACTTCTTTTTATACGCTGCAATAAAATGAGATATATTTTCGTAACCAACTTCCGCCGCTACTTCTGTTACATTGAGATTAGAATTATTCAGTAATTCTTGCGACTTACTTAGTCTTTTTGAAATTAACCATTCAGCGTTTGAGAAATTTGATACTGGAAAGTCTACTCTTGTAGAACACGAACAATGCGCCTATTTTTTAACTAGATGTTGAGATAATTTCTCTCGAATATCTTGAGGAATACTAACGGATTTATTAGTTTCATAATCAAAATAGATCAATATAGCTAGACCTCTAGCAACTAACTTTTCTTTTTGTCGTGCCTCTTGAATAATGTGACAGGACGAACTACCAAGCTTTCCTATATATGTTGTTATTTTAACCTCACTGCCCCAATAAGTTTGAGCTAGGAAATCAATCTCTGTCTTAGCCAAAATCAGAGGCCAAGTCTCAATATCTAGAGAAGGATGAAATATTTCAAATAAAGCGGTTCTAGCTTCCTCAAACCAAACAGGAAATGATGTGTTGCTTATATGACCTAAGGCATCAGTGTCATTAAACCTTGGCTGAATTGTTGTTGTAAGCATAAATATCCTATTGCGTATAACGATCCCGTAGATAGATTAAACGGATTAAACGAGACACCCATATTAACAGTTGACAGCACCTGCTCAACACTGGATATTTAACCAGCCCCATTTACAAGAAATGTAAACAGTTAACAAGACACCCATATTAACAGTTAGGTGAAAGAGGCTTATCAGGCACTGGGTTACCAACGTCATAGAGGGTTGCAACGTTGTAGGGAGTTATTGTCAGCCTGATAACGTGTTTTGGTCTTACCTACCAAGATGATCAGGCTTTCGCCTGAGGATTCATGACGATCTCGGACTGACCGGGTTTTTCGTCAACCTTACAAAATGTCTATCAGACTCCAACAGGAAGCGAGTAATGGCCTGTTGACTTACTCTTTTTCACGTTATTGAGAGCGAAATATCGAATGAATGATGAGTTATTGATTTTTTATAGAGTGAGTGTCTTGTTAGTGTCGCGGCTGAAGACATCTAGTAGATAGCCGTACCCCCCTCCTGCTTGATGCATTGGAGAGATAGCATTGGCACCAATTATCCAATAGTCTTTGCGATCAGATAAACGAATATTCTTGATCTCGAATTCTTTCTCGGTTCCGCCAATTTTCCTATTTATAAAGGCTAAGAACTTTTCCCTTGCTTGATGTTCAGAATACATAATGAATCTAACGCCTGCATTTGCGCGCACGAACGGAGTGCGGAATTTTGTGCAACAATGGCGAAGCCATGCACAAAAGACCGCGCGTAGTGAGTGTCCGCAAGATGCACTTGATACTAATGATGACCTCCCAAGGATTTTCGGGCTTGGTAGGTTGAACTACCATCCAAGATGTAACGTGCTCAAAGGCACATACCTCAGGAGGCCATCATTATGAAATTCTATACTAAACAGCACAAATTTCACTGTGGTATCGACTTACATACCAAAATGATGTTTGTCTGCATCCTTGATCAGAAGGCTAACATTCTGATTCACAAGAATATACCGACTGACGCCCAAACCTTCCTTGATTTAATTCAGCCCTATCGGGAAGACCTTGTAGTCGGCGTTGAGTGTATTTTCTCCTGGTACTGGATTGCTGATGTCTGTCATCAACAGGGAATTAAATTTATCCTCGGTCATGCTCTTTATATGAAGTGCATTCATGGCGGTAAAACTAAGAATGACAAAATCGACTCCGAGAAGATTGCCCGCATTATGTTGGGCAAGAACTTTCCTATGGCATATGTCTACCCGCCTGAAGCTCGCCCTATCCGTGATCTGATGCGCCGTCGTTGCTACCTGGTTCATCTAAAAGGTGAAGTGCAGGCTCATATCTCCATCACCAACTATCAGTACAATTTACCGCCGTTCGAAAAGCAGATTAGTAAGAAAGGCAACCGCCTTCATATTATCGAACGCTTTAAAGACCCCGCGGTACGAATGAATGTTGAGACTGATATCGGCACGATGGATATCTTGCAAGAGAAAATCGTCGCCATTGAGCGCTTTATCGTTAAACATGCCAAGCAGTACGACCCTCGCGCGTTCTATCGTTTGCAAACTGTGCCGGGAATTGGATTAGTTCTCGCGTTAACCATTCTATATGAGATTCAGGACATTCATCGATTTCCTACCGTGCAGGACTTCTGTTCATACTCTCGTCTGGTTAAGTGCGCCAAAGAATCTGCAGGTAAAAACTACGGTTATTCCGGTGGTAAAATTGGCAATGCTCATCTCAAGTGGGCCTTCAGCGAAGCGGCTGTGCTGTTGATACGAGAAAGCCCTCAGGCAAAAAAGTTTATTGAAAAGAACTCTCGAAAACACGGTAAAGGCAAGGCAATCTCCATGCTAGCCCACAAGCTCGGTCGTGCGGTTTATTTTATTCTCAAGAGGAATGACGCTTTCGATATTAAATATTTTTTTAACGCTTAGTTTAGGTACAACATACTGAGCCCCAACGTATAACTGTTGGTGTCAAGCGTGAGCCAGAGTATAAGGGGTTAACGTCCTAAGTCTTGAACTTCACGCCTCTTAATTGGACGATACGCGAACCACCTCTGCCTTGAATGGACAGTATGTTGTACCGCCCTGATTTGTTTTGGAACTGCCCCTTGACCGAGTGAGCTGTAACTGGACGCAGGTTGTAAAGCGAGCCCGACTTTTGAAGCGCCGGAACCAAGGGTAACCGATTGATTTCTAGGGTATCGCCTTGGCTTCAAGGTAGGTACATACTGAAGGGAAACCTTCAGCAGAACCTCGATAGATGTTTGTGAGCAGTTCTTCTGAGCTGACTACGGTGATGAAAGAATCGACAGCAGTAGAAAAAACAGGACTCAGGGGACAGTTAAAATTCCGAGTCCTTTTCCTTGGGGGCCTACGGAGATTTGTGCCCTTGACAAACACCGGTCATATAGATGTTAGGCATTTTTCTTTGCCGGTTCTACTGAACCAATACATTGTACTTTACCATCAAACTCGGTAAATACATCTCCCGAAAACTCATTATTAAGTTTAAATGTAATTACGGGTAAATCAGTTGGTTCTACACAGATATCTATACCTGACTCATTTAAACTAATTGAAAAGTCATGTTCGCCCTGCTCTTTTAATTCTGAAACAACGATACCCATTTGACTTTCAATACCTTCAATTGAAGATGGGGAAAGCATAAACACACATTCTCCCTTTTGTATGCCTTGCTCAATTGATAACAACATAAAACCAGCATGGTCATTTTGTTTTGACCATAACACTAATGCCTTTGGGAGTTCTAAATTCATTTATTGTGCTTTCCTTGTGAATTCACATTGCCTAACGCCAAGCACAACGGCGGAATAATTTGGCGGGGCTTTTTGCGTTTCTTTGCAAAAACCGCGACAGATTATGGAGTCCGTTGCTGCTTTTGGTTAGGCCTTTATTGGCACTATGTTCGGGATTTAATACGGACATAGTCGGCCTCTGATATTTCATTGTCATTTCGATAGAAATGAACATGGTCTTTAGCTAGGAAATTAAATAATGGGTCTACTTCGAAAGTATCAATAATTGCATTTTTGACTACACGATTGCCGGAGAATACCTTTTTCTGATCCTTGCTGTAATGGCCATCTAATTTTACCCACGAATCTAATTTAGCACCAACAAGACGAAAAGAACCAAAAAATACTGACTTGTCATCTTTTCCAAAGAGTCCATCGTTTAGTGACATGAAAGTATCTGGATTCGCTTTTGCCAGCTTTTTTGGTTTACCCTGAAAATTAAAATAGTAAACGCAATTTTTATCTTTGGCATAGCCAAATGGTACTTTACCACCGCCACTTAGTTGCTTATAACCATCATCACAAACCATCAAACTCTCAGCGTCAGCATCTTTTATTTGGCCTCCTAGAGTCCAAACTCCTTGGCCATCTGTAACGTAGCAATAATTTAAAACCTTTAAGGAATCAGAAATCGCGCCACGTAATTTACGCCCCATGCAATAACAATTTTTCCTATCTCTTGCGAAGCCATTTTCAAAATACCTAAAGCTTGGCAAATGCGCACCTTTAACAGTTTCTCCTGCACATACTATTGCATCTCCTCTATCCCAATAGTCATCACTACCTCTTCGAGGAGATGATTGGCTAGGTATTTTTTCATGGAGCATACTCTAGAGCTTCCTTTCTTTTAGGGCCTAACGCCTGCAGCAGAGGCAAAATGCGAGCTTGCGAGTATTTTGTCCTGCTGCCTGCACTTGTTAGCCTCCCAACACCACAGCGAGTAACAGCGCCAAAAAAATCACAGCAACCGCTACCCATTTGGTGCTTTTACTATTTTTGCGGGTGTTAGATGGCTCTGGAAGAGCGTGTTTAGCATTAGCACCCATGCCAATACTATTTAGAAACTCCTTTTCTCTTTGCTTTCTCTTACCTTTCAGTTTCAATTCATATTCAACCCAAACATCATTATGCATTTTATGAAGTGTTGTATGCTCATCTGGCTCTCCCCAGCTTTCGGTAAGCCACTTGATGTCTGTTTTATTCAATAATGCTAGTTTTTCATAGCCAAGTGATTTGTAGGAAAAAGGAAGTCCTTTCAGTTTCTTTCCAGGAATTGACTCGATCACATTATAACCAGGCTCTTTGAGCACTTCTGAATAGGGGATTGAAAAAGAGTTAATGGCGGCCAGCCAATACAAAAGAGCGAGCTCTTCATCATAGGAGGCTTTTTGCTTTCTTTTGTCCCGTATTAAAGCTCTTGTAGCAATCGCTGCCTCTCTAAAAGAAGCGGGTAAGGGCATATTTTCTAAAGCAACTGCCAGTCTCTTTACAGGCTCTCCTCGTAGCTGTTTGATTCTGTCGGCCCAGAACTCACCCGATTGCAATTCGTCACGATGGCGAGACCAAAAATCACCAACATGTTTTTCTGCGTCTAAATCTGTTTCAGTTTTATGCCAAGACTCGCTCATAGTTTCCTTGGGAGGCGTAGTGGTAGAACGGCCGGTTACCCAAGCCGCCCCCACGCAGATCCGGACGTGCGGAACTACCGCATCCGGCTCCTCAGTTATATATTCGCTCGTGTAATTCACGTGCCTAATACCAATCTACAAGTGTCATTCTCTTGCTCACTCGTATTGGTTCAACTTGAAAATATCCTAACATATCTTTGAAACTACTCCAGTTATAGCTTCTTCGCTGACTTCGCCTGTTTAGCCATTTATACAAACTATGCAAAACATAAGTGTATAAACGGGCAAGGCTCCGACTGTTTGAAGGTAAGCCAAAGTAGTTCCGAAAGCCCATCAGTTTTCGTCTCAAGACAGGCATAATCTCACGTAGCGGCTTAGAGCGATTATATTTTATCCACCGGTAAAACTCACTCATTGCACCCTTCTGTTTCTTCGGTGCTGTTCGCCTTCGCAAACGCGGTTTGCCATTCACATCTTGACTCCAGTAGAACTCAAAGCCAAGAAATTGAAAACTGCGCTTTCTTCCAGGGTGAAACCGACTGAAGTGCTTCAAATGTGTTTTATCTGGTGCCACTTCTAACCCAAATTTACTGAGTCGTGAAGGTAGATCCTGATAGAAACTCTCTGCGTCACACTTCCGTTGAAAGGCCACAACAAAGTCATCCGCGTAGCGGATCAACATAGCTCTGCCATGCAACTGAGGCTTCACTTTCTTTTCAAACCAAAGGTCAATCACGTAGTGAAGGTAGATGTTAGCTAACACTGGGCTGACGACACCACCTTGCGGTGTGCCCGCCACCGGTTTACTAAACACTCCATCCGGTGATTTCACTCGTGCCTTCAGCCACTGTTTAATCAGACTAAGAAGCGCTTTATCGTCAATCCGTTGTTCCAGCATTTGAATTAACCATGCATGATCCATATTATCGAAGAAGCCTTTGATATCAGCTTCAACGATATAACCATAACCCTGAAATTGCAGATTAAGGGCTAAGCTATTCACGGCTTGATGTGCGCTCTTGTTCGGTCGATAACCGTAGCTGTTTCGCAGAAAGTCTTGTTCCCAGATGCTTTGCAGTATCTGACTAACACTCTGCTGAACCACTTTATCATCAACTGTTGGCAGCCCTAGTGGCCTCTGTTTACCATTGGCTTTGGGAATAAAGACTCGCTTGATAGCTGATGCTCGGTACTGCTTATGTTTGAGCTGATCAGCTAGGCGATTAATATTTTCAGGCAAGTGCTTTTGGTAGTCTGGGATTGTGGCCCCATCAATACCGGCTGCTGTTTGCTTGTTAAGTTGCCCCCAACTTTGATACAGAAGATCAGCACTTAGCAATCCATATAAGTTCTGAAATCTGTGCTTGGGGTGGCTTTGTGCTTTAAATGCGATAGTGTGCAATGAGGTTGTCATAGTGATTCCAGCCCTACTTTGTCCGGACTATGTGTCTGTTGCACACTGTGATATAACTGTCAGTCCCTTCGCCATGTAGACGGTTTTCCCGCCCTCGGACTACTATGAACTGATCCGACTTCCGAGTCGCCATCGTTAGTCTTGCTTTTAAGCTTAACATCCCTACCTGTTCCTTCAGGAGCATACTCGGATCTCTCAAGTTCCTAATGCATCTCTTCATACATGCCACGGCTTGATAACCCCGCTGGCTCTCCACAACCTCACCACTAACGGTTGCTTTGCATGGACTTCGACGGCGTTACAAGCCTCATCAACCAGAACTTTATTAATTATCGGAGCGATACCAGCACTTCAGGAACACGCATTCCCTATGGCCTATATGATTCTCTGTGTACGCTTCACCTGCTTTGTTCGTCCAGTGGTCAGTGGACGCATCCACTGACAGGAAAGTACTTTCTCTCCCTGAACTCCGCGACCGGCGCAACACTCGATACGGGTGAGTGGCTAACCCTTACCCGGCAGGGACTTTCACCCTGCTAGATGCATCAAGCTTCGCTTGACGCACTAACGCCCGGCTCACCGAGCAAATTTTTGATGGCGGCTTTTGTGCGTCTTTTTGCACAAAAGATGACAGCAGAAATTTGTCCGGTGCAGCCGCTTGTGTACGCCCAGCATGGGCATGAACTAATGAGGTGAAAGTCCTCTGTAGGAAGGTCACCATCCTTAGCGATTAATATCGTTATTAGATGCTAACTACTAGCGAATGGCAAGGGCTTAACCGCGAGGTTTGGTCTGAAGGAAGCCGCTAGCAAAACTGCGAGCTGATGAACAAGAACATCATATGAGGCGTAGGCTGAAGGCGAGTTGGCACAAGACGACGAAGCCATGTGATCTAACGGCCACCGTAAATGATGCAGTTGCGCAGGGAAAGTTCATGTTCTTATCTGGGGAGATCTGCTTAACAAGCGATCGGTCAATAACCAGTAAGGCTCTGGTATAGAAGTGCCTTGGCTCTTTGGACTCATCAACCAAAGAGAGCGAACTAGATGAAAACCGATAGCGCCAGCAGGGGTAACCTTGTGGGTGATTAAGCAGAAGTCAGCAGACGGCATAGTAGCCCAACGCCCATCGTAATGGATGGGACATGGTGAAGGCCTGAACACTTAGTTGAATAAAGGAGGAGCCTTGTCAGACTTGAATACACGAACACCGACCGGTGAAGACGTGACTCAGCGTACTGGTATGAAGCCAGCCTTTAGCGAAAATCTACTTGAACAAGTACTACGCCCTGAGAACTTTCAGGCAGCATGGAAACGCGTTCGAGCTAATAAAGGGGCCGCTGGCATTGATGGTATGACCATCGATGAGTTCCCCGCTTGGGTTAAAGCAGGCAACTGGATTAAGGTGACAACTGATCTCGAAACAGGTCAATACTCACCCTCTCCGGTCAGGCGTGTTGAAATCGATAAACCAGATGGCGGTAAACGGCAATTAGGGATTCCCACGGTCACAGACCGTGTTATTCAGCAAGCCATTGCCCAAGTCCTAACACCCATTTTCGACCCAGACTTTTCGAACAATAGTTTCGGGTTTCGTCCAAATCGTAATGGGCAACAAGCGGTTAAGCAGGTTCAAGGCATCATCAAAACGGGACGCCGCTTTGCTGTTGATGTTGACCTGTCTAAGTTCTTTGATCGAGTTAACCACGATTTATTGATGACGCACCTTGGCTACAAAGTAAGGGACAAGCGTCTTCTCAAATTGATTAAGTGTTACCTCCGAGCTGGGCTGACCTTAAAATTGAATGGCGATAACCAGCTCTATAGTGAGAGTCAAGAAGGTGTTCCGCAAGGCGGGCCATTATCGCCGTTACTCGCTAACATCATGCTCGACCCGCTAGACAAAGAACTAGAGAAACGAGGCCACCAGTTCGCTCGTTATGCTGACGACTTTACGATTTTAGTGAAGAGTAAGCGTGCTGGCGAACGGGTTCTTCGGAGTATCAGTGGATACCTGCAACGCCGTTTGAAATTAGTCGTTAATACGACCAAAAGCCATGTCGTTAAAACCAGTGAAAGCAAATTCTTAGGGTTTACCTTCAAAGGAGGACGCATTCAATGGCACCCGAAAACGCTGCTGAAATTTAAGCAGCAAATACGGCAACTAACGAACCGTAACTGGGGCGTGTCGATGAAATACCAACTCTTCAAAATCAGCCAGTACTTACGAGGTTGGATTAATTACTTTGGTATCGCCAATTGCTATCAACTTTGTGTCGATCTGGATCATTGGATTCGACGCAGAGTGAGAATGGCTTATTGGCGACAGTGGCGAAAGCCACGAACCAAGGTACGAAGTCTGATGAGGCTAGGTGTTCATGTCCAGGCCGCAGTCGCGTGTGGCATTACCAGCAAAGGCCCATGGCGTAGCGCTAAGACCCCAGGGATCAATCAGGCTTTATCTCTGGATTACCTGAAATCTCAGGGGCTTTACTCGTTACGTGATGGTTGGATTAAGCTTCACTATCCTGAGTGAAACGCCCTGTGCGGACCCGCATGCAGGGTGTTGTGGGGGCTGAGGGTTAGAGACCCTCGGCTACCCGATTAAATTTTTCCAAGCACTTTGCCTGCATACTTACTAATTTTAAGTTTGTTTAAGAACAAAAGGATGTTTGGCATTAAAAAACCACCAAGCAATATATAAAACATGATTGCATATTCATTTGGCGGCGTTTCTATCATGAAACCTTTTATGTAGAAACTAATTAGAGCACCGACAAAGAATCCTAACATGGCACATGAAGATAAAAACCATAGTCTCTGCTGAACAGACCTTTTTGACCTTTTGAGTTCAGGCTCTTCTTGATCAATGGGAATCCACTCTAAAGGAGGGATTCGCGTTTCTCCAAATTCTTGCCATAACCCGACTAGTAATGCTGAACATGCAGACCACATTGCATGAATAACTATAAAGCCGATATCCATGGAATTACTCTCCTTTGAAATTTAATCGGGATAGGGAGACACCTCACGATGCCTCTCCCCCCACACCACCAGGCATACGGATCACGTACCATGGCGGTTCGGTTGATTGAGTTATTTGCGATCAACAAGTTCCGGTATACCCACTGCCACAAAGTACTTCGTTGGCAGTGCGTATCTTAACGCCGGACTCCCACTCAAACGCCACGGGCCATGCGCTGACTTCGCCGTGTTCCAGGCTAGCCATCTATCTATACCCCGTTTTCTTAACTGCCGGTAGCCTGATCGTCCCCATTGCTTCCAAAGATAGCATCTTAACTTCCTCCGTACCCATTTAGCTAGGTCTAATAAAGGAGACTTTACTTCCGCTATACCAAAGTAAGCCTTCCAGCCCCGCATGTACGCCGAAAGTTCTTTGTAGATTGCTTCTATGGAACGCCCACGGGTTCGCTTGGTTATTTGACGGACTCGATACTTAAAACGTTGTATTGACTCGTCGCTCACCTTTCGCTTTCTTCGTCGGCTAAACGTTAATCCCAGGAATGAGCGATTCCAAGGTCGATCAACTGCACTCTTTTCACTGTTTACTTTGAGCTTTAGCCGGTTTGATAAGTAGCGTGTGACCGAGGCCAACACGCGCTCGCCTGAACGAGCACTCTTCACATAGATGTTACAATCGTCCGCGTAGCGCACGAACCTGTGCCCTCTCGCTTCGAGCTCTTTATCAAATTCATCCAGGAGCACATTCGCTAACAGTGGTGAAAGGGGGCCTCCTTGGGGCGTACCCTCTGAAGCTGGAACCCAAACGTCTCCGCTTAGTGCTCCTGCCTTTAGGAAGCTATTGATCAGCTTAAGAACACGCTTATCTTGGGTTCGGCGTTTAATCAGGCTCATCAGCTTGTCATGGTTCACTCTGTCGAAGAACTTCTCCAGATCCATGTCCACCGTCCACTTATACCCTTCATTGATGAAGTGTTGCGATTGACGGATAGCCTGATGGGCCGACTTGCCCGGTCTAAAACCATAGCTAAAATGGGAGAAGCTTCCGTCCCACTCTGCTTGTAAGACCTGGAGCAATGCCTGTTGGATTAAGCGATCTAGTACCGTTGGTATACCCAATTTCCGAACACCGCCTTTGGGCTTGGGTATTTCTACCTGTCTGACCGGTTGTGGCCGGTAGTTACCTTCCAGAAGTTGTTGATGAATCTTGGGCCAGTGTTGATTGACAAAGGCGGTCAGGTCGTCAACGGTCATCCCGTCTATCCCCGCGCTTCCTTTGTTGCGTTTGACTTGACGGAAAGCACGTTGGAGGTTTTCACGTTCCAGCACCCGTTCCATCAGTTGATCATTGATAACCGGAGCGTCTTCTTTGAATAACCCAACCTGGGTTTCATCCTGTTCGGATGCCATACCTAGATCCATTGTTTCAATAACTACTCTCTTCATTTAAACCCGATAAAGGGCACCGTTCGGGCCTTCCCTTAGACATTCACTTCTGGAAAAAAAAATCCAGCCGAGTAATCACCGGTACTATGCCCTCTGCTGACTTCTCCTGTGCGGTCGGAGTCAATTGCTCGACCCTCAGCGGTTTTCAGCTGCACGCAGCGTCCCAGCGCAACATCAGGAGACCTCCCAGGGTAAGACACTTAACTTTCCTCGCGTAGACGCCCAATTTATAAAACGTATCCCGATTGCAGATGGAGGGCTTAATGGTCACGTGCCCACTGGCCCCGAATACGTCACACCTCTTATTGGGTTCTTGTTCATCGCCCCGCGAATTTGCCTTGAGCTTCCTTCAGACCGCCCCTCACGAGTTGGCCCTTGCCCTTTGGCTAACCTTCGGCTCTGCGAATACCTGGTATCGGGACTTTCACCCAACTAGTTAAGTGCCATGCCTGGCACACACGCCTAGCTCTGCGGCATGGTACAGTTGGCGACTTTTTTGAGTGTTTTTTCAAAAAAGGTGCCCACTGTACCATGTCCGTTGCAGCAACTTGTTATGTGAACGTTGAGATCAAGCTTGATATTCAGAATTCAACCACCTGTTTAAGTAAGAATTAACGATTCCACCACATATAGTCGTTGGAATCGCAATTAGTGCTAAAATCAACAACACTTTATCAGTAAAATCACCTCTTTCATTATTATCAAGCAATAGCACAGCAATCAATAACGAAGATGATATTATTCCGCTTAAAAAACCGACGGCATAACTAAAACTTTTAATTTTGTCGGGAAGAATTAAAAACAAAATAAAGTTGATTACGCAAGTAACAACAGCAGGAACCATCCCAATTATATAACCCCAAACAAAAATAATTAAATGAAAGTCTCCAGCCTTTACTAAAACTACTATCGTACCAACAATAGGACCAAGAAATAAAAATACTAACAGGGATAGTACAATAGATTTAAAAATATTCATTCACCCCCCCCCTGCACATAACATCTTAGCGTTTATGCGCTGTGCGAAGCATGGCGCATAAACGTCTGTTGGACTAAGCCGCCTAGCACGGCTTCTTTATATAGGGATTGTATGAGGTGAGGTATGTGAGAGACAAGCAATCTTCTTGCTGCTCTATGATTTTTGCTGGCTAATCATCATTTCATATAGTCTTCTTAACTCTAAATACACCGACTTTTAGTTGTTTAAGTGATAAGCACTGTTTTTGTTCCGCACTTCTCCCCAGAGACGACCTCTGACGATTTTTATATCATATATTACCTTGACTGCTTTCTTTGGTTTAGATCATTCTCGGGCGCTCCTTTAATAGTGCAATCCATGGCAATATTCGGGTATCTATCGACTTACAGCGACTGCAATACCACACGGATGCACTTTTTACCTTTATATCATTTTCTTCTGTATCCATTGCGGAACGGGTCGTAGCATCCCGACTGTTTGTGTTCATCAGTTTTTTCCTGATGGCCTCTAGTTTAATTTTCCGGTACCGGTTCGATAGAAAACCATAATGTCTAATGCGCATAAATGCTTTGGGTAACACATGCTGCAAAAATCGCCGCAAAAACTCTATGCCGGCTAGCTGCATTATTTTATGCTGGCCATCCCGGTAGTCCTTCCAGCGAAACCGCACAGACTCCTCTTTTAGCTCTAGCAGACGTGATTCACTGATGGCAATTCGATGGGTATAACGGGCCAGGTAATCCAGCACTCGTTCAGGATTTCCATGACATGTTTTGGTGTAAACAACCCAGTTTTTCCCCATTAACTCATTCAGCAGTTTATCGACCTCTCCCTTGCGCGTTATGCCCTCCAACTCCCCGTTTCCATACGCTTGCCGCAACAAACTCACCATACGGCCCCGGTATCCCCTGGATAGGGCCTTAACCGGAAACAGGTACGATGATCGAGCGGGGTGCCATTGCTGAGTTTCCTGATTCCAGGCGCCTGCGGGAATAAGACAATGCAAGTGGACATGTTGATCAAGCTGTTGCCCCCAAGTATGCAGCACTGCTGTCATACCCAACTGCCCATCCAGGCGTTTCGGATCACTGGCAAACTGCTTTAGTGTTTGCCAAACAGCATTGAAGAGTAACCCGTAGATCTCTCTCGGGTGCAGCCTTACCCACCCGTTGAGTGAATGCGGTAGCGTAAACACCAGGTGGAAGTATGGGACTGGCAATAGATCCTGCTGCCGCTGGTCACGCCAAGCTTGAGAAGCCTGCTGCTGACATTGAGGGCAGTGCCGGTTTCGGCATGAGTAATAGTGAGAACGCTCAAACCCACAATGGTTACAGTGTAGCTGCACACCGCCCAAAACTCCGGTGCGGCACTGCTTTATGCAAGTGACTACCTGTTGCTGCTCTGGGCGCAAAGGGTACTGTTTCGAATAGGATGCTCCAAATTGAGCTAATACGTCAGACATTTTAATCGGGAGCATGATAGCCTCCCTTGTCCAATAAGTCGGCAAAACAGCTCCGACCAGCTTGATAGTGCGGCACCCAGTGAACATAGCGCATCGTGGTATGGATATCCTTGTGCCCTAACCAACACTGGAGCAAGTGAATCGGCAATCCCGCTTCCAGTTGCTGGGTAGCAAAGGCATGGCGTAGTGCATGAATACCGCCTTTTTTCGTGACTCCCGCCTGCTTTTTACTGCGGGTGTAGACTCTTTGGACAGTTGAAACTCCAGTGGCATGACCAAGATGGTTTGAATCAAACAGGTGCTCTCGGGGACGGTAGTGTCTCCAATATTCTCGCAACTGTTCCAATAGCCTTGGCGACAGCGGAACAAACCGATCTTTAGCGCCTTTCCCTTGCTCGACCCGGAGCAACTGACGCTCGCCATCGATATCCTTAATCCGTACGGCCACCACTTCACTGACCCGTAAACCACAGCCATAACACAACTTCAACTGAGTTCGGTGTTTGAGGTTCTGCGGAGCATTCACAATACGCAACGCTTCACTACGACTTAATAGTTCCGGTATCTGTAGCGGGCGACGAGGATAATGCAGAACCAAATGATAAGGGGGTCGTTTTAACACATGGTGAAAGAAAAAACGGATGCCGTTCAGTTGCAAACGACAGCTGTTTGCCGCCAGATTCTTCTCTTTCACCAAGTAAATCAGATAACGCTGAATCTCATCCTGCCCCAGTTGATCCGGTGAGCAATGATAGTATTGTGCCAATGACTGGACACTATATAGGTAACTTTGCTGAGTGCGGGGAGAAAATCTCTTGACCAGCATAAGGTCAATCATTTTCTGACGTAATGGAGTCATCTCTTATCTCCTTTAGAATCAGCCGATATTGGCTGGAGATAAGTTTGGTCGAACAATGAGATCTTGCAGGATGTCTGAGGCTAACGAAAAGCTACCGCGAAGCGGTTTAGTTCAACAGTTTCTTATACAGTTGCTGTAATTTACCGTATTAGACAGCTGCTGTATAACATATTCAAGTGGTACTATGATTTGTACTGACTCAAACAGGGTTTATATCCTTCGCGCGCTGCGAGCTTTATTAACAAACCCATTATTAAACAGCAACATAGCCACACTAAATAACACCATACTAAGCGCTCAATATTCCGATGAGTTACCCATAATTCGTAATTTTCTTTCTGAATTATACGTCACCGTTTGACAAGGGAAAGACTCATAACAGCCTCTGTTAGTGAGCTGTGCTCGTACCCATAAATCACAAAATACTTCATAGGTCGCTTCAATTGGGCTATTTTTAGACTAGACGGTGCCCACTTCATTAGCCATGTGGTACACGCGTTATTCTACTCAAGTATCCCTCTCAAAATCTAACGCCCGTCCTTTGATGGGCAAATGCTGAGTGGGTCTATATGCGGCAAGGCTAAGTGATGCTAGACATTTTTAACATTGGCCAGCAGCTGAGCCGCCCTGCCTCTTAACGTAGGACTTATTCTTTCAGTGCACATCAACAGGGTTTGAAGAGGAATTGATGGATAAGCCTGATCTCTCAGGTAATGAACAAACTTGAGGATTTTAAACGCATCAAACCACGTATCCATCTGCCTAGAGAATTGGCTCTCATCGTTCGATTGTTTAACTGCGTGTTGCCATGCTGCGAAAAACCCTAAAGCGTCTAACACGTCAGCTTCTATTAAGCCTTGGAAGCCGAGCGCAGCCACAATATCTGCTGCCGAACTAAAAGATTGCATATCACGAACCTGCCAACTCTTTTTTATCACCGCAATGGCTGTTTTTAGCTGAGTGAATATTTCTGGATGATAAAAGAGGTATTCCGCAACAGGATCCGGGCTCTGAGCAATTTTATTAAGCGCTGGCCCTGTGCCAAAAGGCACCCTATGGCTTGGCCTGGCAGACACGGTGACAACCGGTGCTTTTAAACTCTCAACCACCCCTACTTTTGCGAGTTTATTGAGCAGATAAAAGTCTTCTCCTGCTGAGCGTTTTGGAAACCCTCTTACCTGAGCATAGGCTTCAAAGTGAACCGCAATTAAGCTGCCAATCGTATGGTACGCATAACGCGACCCTGCCCACTCTAGAGATTCAACATAATACCGTAGCGACCAATCATAAAGCTCGCAAGCCTCTTCATATCCCTCTTCCGGGCTGTGCCGAAAAGGATAAACAAGGGCAATAGGCTTGTCGCTCCCGGAGCTTAATCGATGAGCACCATTAAAGTAGTCTTCCGGTAAAACAACATCGGCATCGGTAGAGTGAATCCATGGCGAGTTAATCACACCTTTTGAAACTAGCAAACAGGCGATATCTGCACCTATTTTCCGAGCTAAACCAACACCTTGTTTGATAGGTATTCTCCGCTCAGCACTGCACCTATCAACAATGACGATACCATTGCCATTGTTATGTTTTCCATAAAGGATATTCTCAACGCTGTTTAAGGGCTCAATCAAATCGTTCAGGTGCTGAAATAATTCCAGGGTTCTATCAGTCGCACTTTCTTCGCCACCCTCAGGACAGTTAACAACCAATATATATAAAACGGGTTTGCAACGGTTCGGCTCGTTGTCAGAACATGCAAAACAACGATTCAGCAACCGCTCAACCTCAGAAAAAGGCTCGTCGTAAAGAGGTATAACCAATGAATGCGCATATCGTTTACCATTGGCAGTTAAGCAACTCAAAAGGTCGGTGTTATAAAACAACGATGTCTCTTCTTCCGAGTACTTGGCAAGGTATTTTCTCAGCGCTTGACTGTTTTTAGCAGAAGACAATGACATTCCTTAAAATTAACACTCTAAATACCGCATAGAAAAAGCGCTTTGAGCTCCAGTGAGCACTTAATTTATTGCTTGGAGCACCGGTCAAACGCGGCAGTTAGTTTACAAGCTATAGTTAATCAGGTGAAATAGTTTAATCATCGAGCAACGAGTCAGTCTCAAGTTATGAAACGATGGGCCATTGCCGCGCCACTCCTGCTAATAATAGCTTTATTAACAGCGCTACTAACAAGCTGGTATACGCTGCCTTACTGGCTGCCTCAGGCACTGAACGCAATCGTTGCGCCCTATCACTATCAGCTAGAGCGCTGGGCATATAGTCGCCCTTCTCTTTCCGGGTGGAATATTCAGCACGTTGATCTGTATAAAATCCCCAAGACCAAGCAAAGCCATAAGGCAACTCACGAAAATCCTGTGCTAGTTGCCAAGATAAACAATGTATCAATGGGTTACTCTCTTGAAAGCATTATTCGCAGAGAAGTTGAGCAGGTTGAGATCGATAGCATTGAGTGGTTTCACCCAAGCTATCACCAGTCGTCAAAGAGTACTCCAGCCACGCTAAGCACAACGCAAGTACATCATTTTTTTAAAAACTTCGAGCACCTTAAGGGCGCACCTTCGCTATCGATAAAAAGCATCAAAATAATCGAAACATCGGATGAGCATCCAAACATAACCACAGATCGCGATTCACTACTGCTGAACCAGGCCTCATTAACAATGACTGCAAGTAAAAACGCGGTAGATATATCGTTGGTGAGTAAAATAAAAACGCTAGACCTGAACCTAACGGCAACCTTTGGGGACGAGCACGTAATATCGGCAGCAATCAAAGATCAGCATGAGGTAACTTCCAGCGCCACGATTAAACTGCATTCAACTGAAGAAAAGTTAGATAGCTCAGGCCGTTTTGCTGTTGATTTGTCTCATATTCGCCACCTCCCCATTGTCGCAGACTTAGCATTTATTAAACAATTTCAGAAGGAAGGTAGTTCACTGAAGGGAGTATGGTCTGGTAACTGGCAAGGTAATTTTAACAGCGTCATCGAGTTACCGAGATTAACGCTAACCTCAGAACAAGGTCTGGAGGTTGAACTGAGCCTTAATCACAATAGAGTTACCACACGTCAGTCATTGCTCGTTGAGTTAGCTAATCAACAATTGAAAACGACCTTTTCACCCTCTCAGGCTTATTTGGAAGGCTCCCCCTTAATCAAAAAGAAGCTCACAGAATGGCTTAAGCCGCCTGACGACAGAACCTTTGAGCCATCTATGGTGCTCACTATTAGTCAACCCGTTGTTGCATCAACGCCTATTGCGGCGGCATCGAATATGAAGATAGCGTCTTCAATCCTGTCCCCTGTGAGCTTTTCCTTTAGTAACGGCCATAAAAAACAAACTCAACTCAGTGGCACCGGCAGATTATCTCTTAAACAGCTAAAGCCGCTCAAAGCAGCACTGGATGTAACGGGTTCCGTAGGGTCGTTTTACCGGCCATGGCCCAAACATTCGGACATTAGCTTATCAGCAGAGGTATCAAATAAAAATGACGCCTGGGTAGTCTCACTTCTTCAACCAATGAGATTAAGCTGGGCAGACTGGGCCATAAAAGACACCACCAGCGAAGAGCGAACGCAGGTCGGCCTCCCCCACGGCCATCTATTGTTGAGTATCAGCGATGCAATGACGTTAGACACACCTATACATGCAAGTGGTAAGTTAACGCTAAATACCGAGCCGTTTGTTGCAGCAACACAACTACCTGCTATGGAGCTTACCAGCCCATGGAGTATTACTGATGGTGTTATAGAACTCTCTAATTGGCATATCCAGTGGGAAAAAATGGTCGCAACAGGACAAATGACGATAACCCCCAGCGACCAAACCGGCACTCTGAAATGGCAGGCGCACCTGCCCAACGCATATGAATGGCTTACGCAATACAGCCCAAATATCCCGGATCCGCTAACACTTAAAGGGGGTACCTTTGATACCGAAGGCCAATTGGCATTACTAGGGGATGGTAAATTTAGCGCCGCAATACACAGCAATGCCTATAACTGGTCTGGAGCGTGGAATGAAATGTTTTTCGAAGGATTGTCTGTATTAAGCGACACTGACATTACCGAGGACATGACAGTGACAGGAACGAACGCTGTCGCAACCATCGATTACTTTGACCCAGGTTTCCCTATTGAAGAAATAAAAAGTCACTTTACCTGGGCTATTGGTGACTTCGACCTTGCACTGCTACAACTCAACATTACAGACCTTTCTGCAACCCTGCTGTCTGGCACCGTTTCTAGCTCGGCCCCATTTGTTATTCAGCCCTCTAACATCGATACGTCTGTCAATATGAACGTCAGAGGCGTCTCGCTTAAAGACCTTCTGGCGCTGGAAAAAGAAACGGTCACAGGAGAAGGCACGATAGACGGCTCTATTCCATTGGAGTTTCATAACAGTGACGTTGTTGTAAACAATGGTTATCTCAGTGCTCGCCCACCTGGCGGCTGGATTAAATTTAAGCAGTCTGACGCATTCAAAAGCATGGCACGGAACAATGAGAACCTGCTTCTAGCGTTTTCAACACTGGAGGACTTTCACTATCAAAAGCTTGAGAGCAACGTCGATTATCAGACGAATGGAGACTTACTATTAGGCGTTTCGTTAGCTGGAAAGAACCCCAACTTCAGACAGGGACAAGCGTTCGACTTTAATATTAATATAGAAAATAACCTAAAAGCACTGTTTAAAAGTCTTCAGTTGAGCGAAGATATCAATAAACGAATAAGTGAAAGATACCAATAACAGGCGTTAAATAATAACCAGATCATCATGGAGACCTGCATGGTAAAGCATACGTTATTCCTGGCATCATCCGTTTTTCTGTTAACGGCATGCACGCCGAAGGTAGAAGTAGCGGCACCCGAAAAGCCAATCACAATAAACCTTAACGTAAAAATTGAGCATGAAATAAAGATTAAAGTTGAGAAAGAGCTGGATAATCTATTCGATGAGAAAAGCGATATATTCTAAGGAGCCCTTCATGAAGAACCGTTTACTAATAGCAATATTAAGCCTAATCATCAGTTTGCCTGCTTTCGCCCTGGATTTGGGTGACGCAAAATCTCAGGGGCTGGTTGGTGAAAAAATAAATGGCTATATCGGGCTTATTAAAGAGTCAGATGAAGTTAAGGCCCTCATTGATGAAGTGAATGCCAAACGAAAAGCGGCCTATGCAAAAGTGGCTGCAAAAAATAACCTGCCAATCAAAGATGTCGAGCTATTGGCTGGTAAAAAGCTCATTGAAAAAGCTCAGTCAGGCGAAATTGTTGAAACTCAAACTGGCAAATGGGTGAAAAAATAGATGCAACGACCTGCTTTGGTTGATTCAACCCTGGACATCAGTTCAAATATCGCCACTCTGACGTTTAACCGAAACGACGTGCGAAACGCACTAACTGGCACACGGCTGATCGACGATATCGTTGCTACGGTAGACTGGGTCAACCACACACCGAATGTATCTGTGTTGATTTTCACCGGCCAGGGGGCTGCTTTTTCTGCCGGGGGCAATATTAAGGATATGCAAAGCCGGAGTCACGACTTCAGTGGTGATGTACAAACCTTAGAGCGAACGTATCGTGAAGGCATTCAGAGAATCCCATTAGCACTGGACACGCTTGAGGTTCCCTCTATCGCACTGGTTAATGGGCCAGCCATAGGCGCAGGCCTTGATCTTACATGCATGTGTGACATCAGACTTGCATCAGACAAGGCCAAATTTGGCGAAACATTTATTAACCTCGGCATCATTCCCGGAGATGGAGGAGCCTGGTATCTACAAAAATTAATCGGCTACCAAAAAGCGGCGGAGCTGACATTTACCGGACGAATTATCGATGCAAAAGAGGCATTAGACATTGGCCTGGTATTGGAGGTTCTATCCGCAAGCGAGTTGCTGAGCCGAGGGCAGGCATTTGCTCAGCAAATTGCTTCTAAACCGCCTCATGCAGTGAGATACACCAAGCGCCTCATGAAAAAGGCACAGCGAATGCAGTTGCGAGATTTTTTAGATGTGTGCGCGGGTTTTCAGGGAATTAGTCACAATACCGCTGATCACCAGGAAGCGGTTAACGCATTTATCGAGAAGCGCGCTCCGCACTTTGCAGGAAAATAGCGTTGCGAAAAGTTGTTGAGTTATTGATGACACGATCAACAACTCAACGCCCAGACCTCAGCCAACCTTTCTAGTTGGCCTTTGCCAAAGGTCGTTTAAGGCGCTTTTAACAAAGCGCCGCATGTCGACCATAATTAGTTGAGCGTAATATTTTCCAGCCGGATGGTGACATCACCAACATACTCAACTGCACCTGAAATTTCCAAAATGGCATTGAGCTTTGGATCAATCAACAACCGAACATCGTCTTTGTAACCTAAGAATTTAAACTTCTCCAAGTTACCGCCTTCCTTAATCGACTTCGCATCAACAACAGCTTCAAGTGCTACCACTTTCTTTCTTACCCTGGTTGTCTCGCCATCCTTATTTATACGGTAGTCAACAAATACGCGCTTCGCACCAATAACATTCACCACCGCTTTAATGACACCCCCTCTGTCATACATATTCAACTCTGCGGAGTCACCTGTTTTTTTAAGCCCAGCCGTGCCGATTAAATAAAAAAGGGCTTCCGACTCGCTAATGGTGGCTTTTTGTTCTGTGTCATCAAGTTTGAAAAATCCCTGAGCAATGTCAGTCCAGGCACTCCATGGCTGGTCTTTTTCATCACCATTCGCAGGTTTACGCTTGTCAGAATAAACTTTATCCGTCATAAAACGATACGTTCTGTACCACTTTTTTATTCCACCGTATATCGATGTCCGCTGAAGCACAGTGGTGTCAGGTTCCATCCAAACTGTAAAGTCGGTATCACTCCCTACTACGCTATTTTTGACATTAATTTTTACTATCTTGTCCGATATCGGCGCTTTCCCCTCTCCTTCTTTTGGTGTAATCAGCTCTCCCTTCGCTTGCTCTTTACTGATCATCTCAACATTAACCTCAGTATCCAGGCTAATAAAAAACTTGGAACCCGCATATTTTAAGCTCTTCCATGTTAGATCTTCCGGCGTGCCCTCAGAAGCCTGTACAGATGATGTACATAAAATGGCAAAAAGAAGGGTAAAACAGCTCCCCCCGAGTCTCCAGAACCCTTTTAAACTCATAATTGAACCTTACAGAATGTAGATAAATAGCCGAACAAAAATAACGGACTTCATTCAAAGCCGTACCACAACCAGGCAGAGATATGCTTAAAGCCTATTTAATATTAAAGCCTTAGAACAAGTAAACATCAATAAGTATTCCCAGCTTAAATCAAAGCATTTTATAGGCTTGACTCATTAGAGCGTTTACTCTATTAATAGAACATGCGTTAATTAATACGCCTTATATCCGGAGCGCTTATGGTATTACCCTCCCCTATCTCCAAGGCTAAACGCCTATACGTAAAACTGATGATGAATGTCATCGGTCGGGCTTTACAAGCGATTAGCCAGGTTGACGATACGATAAAAAAAGAAGTCAACATGTTGCCTGATGGCTTCTCGTTTCAGATGACAGTGCTACCTAACGGCCCGAGCTTTTCGGCAAAAAAAACAACTAACGGAGAGCTTGTTTTTTTAAGCAGCAATCCTGAGGAAAAGGTAGATCTTAGTATCGGTTTCAAACATTTAACTCATAGTTTTCTGGTACTCTCATTTCAGGAAAGCACCTCTGAAGCCTTCGCCAATGACCGTATGATGGTGAATGGCGATATTAGTTATGCTCTGCGGGTAACACGAATACTGAACAGAGTAGAAGCGTTTATATTACCCAAGCTTCTGGCTGAGCGCGCATTAAAAGAGTACCCACACGAAGTAAAGCTTCCTGAAAAACTCCTTCATGGTGCTCGAATATATTATCAAATGGCCTCCAACCTCATCACGGTGAACAAATCATGAGCCAGGATTTTTACGAATTTTTTTGCCCCGTAAAAGTGATTGCGGGTAATGCAGCACTCGAACATATCCCTTTTGAACTAAGATCACTCGGTGCTTCCAAGTCCATTATCATTACTGACCAAGGGGTTCGAGGCGCGGGATTAGTAGACTATGTATTAACCGCCTGTGAAGAGAGCGAGCTAAACGTTGTCGATATATACGATGATGTGCCGGCTGATTCATCTAAAGAGGTGGTCACTCAAATAGCCAAACTCTATAGAAAGAAAAAGTGCGACTCTATTATAGCCATTGGTGGGGGTTCTGTTATTGATACCTGCAAAGGCGTCAATATCTTGGTATCAGAAGGTGGTGATGACATTGGCGACTATTCTGGTGCGGGCAACCTTAAAAAAGCCCTTAAGCCCTTTTTTGTCGTCCCTACAACCGCGGGAACGGGCTCTGAAGTCACTTCCGTTGCGGTCATCTCTGACACTCAAAAGGGCGTAAAGCTTCCCTTCGCCTCTCCGTTTTTGTTGCCGAATGCAGCCATAATAGACCCAAGGATGACGCTCACGCTGCCAGCCCATATTACAGCCATGACTGCGATGGATGCGATGACTCACGCTATTGAAGCGTTTACCTGCACCGCGAAAAACCCAATCAGCGACGCTTATGCTTCTGCGGCAGTGCGTAAAATTAGTGATAACCTCTTAAAGGTTATCGATAACCCAAATAATAAAACAGCCCGGCTTGAGCTTGCCCAAGCCTCTACAATGGCAGGCATCGCCTTCTCAAATTCTATGTGCGGTATGGTTCACTCGCTTGGGCACAGCGCGGGTGCTGCGTGCCATCTTCCTCATGGTCTCTGCATGAACTTGTTCCTTCCCTACGTACTTGAGTTTAACCTTGAGGAGATTCGAGCACCGTTAGGTGAGTTGCTGCTTTCATTAGGCGGAGCCGATATCTATGCAGCCACACCGGCAAACCTGCGGGCTGAAAAGTCTATCGAACTTATTAAGCAGATACGGGATGAGCTGTATAAATGCTGCAAGCTACCCCGCACACTAAAAGAGACAGGCAAAGTTGCAAAAACTGACCTTTCAAAAATTGCCGATATGACCATCAACGATGGCTCCATCATGTTTAACCCTAAAGAGGTTAACTATGATGACGCACGAACCGTGCTTGATATCGCCTGGGCGTAAAGCCAGACCATGAGAAATGGCATAGAGTTAGATAGAAAACTCTTTAGCAGCGGTTTAAGACAGGCTCTGAAATAGCTCACGCCTTAATCTGATATAGCTCACGCCTTAAACCACGCTAAAATAGATGAGCAGGTTTATGCCTGCTCAGCCTGCTCCTTTTGCTTAAACCGCTCGCGGGTTCTTTGCAAAATAACATAAAACGCAGGAACAAGAAGGGTAGCAACGATGACCGACAACAACATCCCCCCTAGAACAGCAAAACCAAGAGACAACCGGCTCACGGCACCAGCCCCTGTTGAAAGCACCAGCGGAATAACGCCCAGTACAAACGACAAACCAGTCATCAGAACAGCTCTAAACCTTAACTCCGCTGCTTTTATGGCCGACTCCCATACTGACAGCCCTTCTTCTTCCCGTAAGTTCTTAGCAAACTCCACAATCAGAATTGCGCTCTTGGTGGATAAGCCTATGAGCAATACCAGCCCGATTTGAGTATATAAGTTCACAGCCATACCAACGACACCTACCGCCAGTAACGCACCAAGCACCGCTATAGGCACTGCAAACATAACACTCAGCGGAATAGACCAGCTCTCATACTGAGCAACCAGGAACAAGTAAACGAATATAATCGCTAACGAGAATAGCAGCGGTGCAAGGTTACCAGCCGCCAGCTCCTGGTAGGTCATGCCAGTCCATTCAAATGCGTACCCTGAAGGCAGTTCCTCGGCTGCAATTCGTTCCATCGCTTCAATCGCCTGACCTGAGCTATATCCGGGTGCAGCGCTACCATTAATATTTGCCGATGCAAACAAGTTGTATCGAGTGACCACCTCAGGCCCTAATATAGGCTTGGTTTCAATCAACGTGCCCAGTGGAACCATCTCATTATTTTGGCTTCGCACGTAGAACCGGTCAATATCTCTAACATCACTGCGGTATTCAGCATCAGCCATCATCATTACACGATATACCTTGCCGAATTTATTAAAGTCATTGATGTAAAGCGAACCTAACAGCGTTTGCATGGTGAGAAATACATCATTCAAAGGAATACCAAGGTTTCGAGCCTTAACACGGTCAACATCAATAAATATTTGTGGCACATCGGCTCTAAAAGAGCTAAATGCTTTATCTATTTCCGGGGCTTCATTGGCCTTTAAAATAAGCGAGCGCATGACACCCGCCAACTCCGATGGGGACCGCCCCAACGTGTCTTCCAGAACAAACTCAAAGCCACCAGTCGCACCTATACCTGGAATGGCAGGCAAAGGAAACGCAAATATATTGGCATCAGGAAGTGCAAATAGCTTTCCCTGGATTCGTTGCAAAATACTAAACATATGGAGCTCTGAACCCGGTCTCTCATCCCAGGGGTCTAATATCACAATCGCCAAACCTGCGTTTGAAGAAGCAGCACCTTTCAATATACTGTAACCACTTACCGTCATCGCGTTAGCAACACCGGCTTCTTCATTAATTATATTGGTAACCTGCTCCAGCACCGCTTCTGTTCTTTGAAGTGAAGCGCCGTCCGGTAACGCAATATCAATCATAAATGCGCCCTTGTCTTCCGGTGGAATAAACCCTGTGGGCAACGTTTTAAGCAAGAAGCCTGTGCTACCTATTATCAACCCCAATAGCAGCGACACTAGTACCAACCGGCGAACCAGGACACGAACCCAACTTACGTACCCCCCAGTGAGTTTACTAAACACCTTCTCAAACTTGGTAAAGAACCAGCCGGATTTCTTTTCGCCTTTAGCCGCTGGGGGGCGCAGAAGCGTTGCACATAATGCAGGACTCAGCGTCAGCGCATTAACCGATGAGATCAACACAGCAATCGATATTGTTACCGCAAACTGGGCATACATCTGACCGGTAATACCAGGCATCAGTGCAACAGGGACAAAAACAGCAAGCAGCACCAACGTCGTTGCAATGACAGGCCCGAACACCTCTTTCATTGCTTGCCGAGTGGCATCTTTAGGAGACAACCCCTCTCCCATATGCCGTTGGACATTTTCAATCACTACTATCGCATCATCAACCACGACACCAATCGCAAGAATCAGTGCAAATAAGGTGACGGTGTTGATGCTCATTCCGGTCAGTAACAGAACAGCAAACGTACCTATGAGTGATACAGGTATCGCAATAGCGGGGATAAGGGTAGATCTCACATCCTGCAAGAAGATGTAAACCACCAACACAACTAATAACAGCGCTTGAAACAGCGTAATTGCTACTTCTTTTATAGACTCATCAACAAACTTGGTCGTGTCATACAGAATTCCATATTCTATGCCATCCGGGAAATCTTCCTTAAGCTTCTCCATTTCGGCGTTCACGGCTTCAGAGATATCCAGTGCATTGGCCTCCGGTAACTGATAAATAGCAATCACCGTACTCGGCTTGTTATCCAGTTTACCGAAAGAAGCGTAGCTCTGAGAGCCAAGCTCCAGTCGGGCAACATCCTTAAGTTTGACAGACGAACCGTCCTCTCGTGCAATCAATATAATATTTTCAAAATCTTCAACACTGGTTAGTCGGCCTGTCGTTCTAAGCGTATATTGGAACTGCTGATAACTGGGTGCTGGCGGCGCACCAACCTGACCCGCGGCCACTTGAATGTTCTGTTCTTTTACCGAATTCAATACATCCTGTACAGTCAAATTCAGACTCGCCAACCTGTCAGGGTTGAGCCATATTCGCATGCCGTAATCCAGTGCCCCCATTATGGTCACTTCACTCACGCCATTAATACGGGCTAACGCGTCAGTAATGCTCAGGCTGGAGTAGTTTGAAAGGAAAAGCGCATCATGAGTGTCGTCTGGCGAGTATAAATTAACAATCATGGTCATGGAGGTTGATTGCTTATTAACATTCACACCTTGCTTTGTCGTTTCTTCAGGCAGCTTTGGGATCGCCTGCTGAACCAGATTTTGCACCCTGACCTGTGCCATGTCCGGGTCAGAACCCACTTCAAAAGTAATATTAAGTGAATAACTGCCATCATTCGCGCTGTTGGAGGACATATAAAGAGCCCCCTCAACACCATTAAGTTCTGCCTCAATAGGTGTTGCAATGGTATCGCGAACGGTTTCGGCGTCAGCGCCAGGATAACTAGTAGATACATTAACAACAGGGGGGGTTACGTCAGGGAATTCCGCGATAGGCAACAACGGAATCGAAAGCAGCCCCGCCAACGTGATAACAATTGATATGACAAATGCAAATTTTGGGCGATCAATAAAAAATAGACTAAACATAGATCAGGCTCCCTGCCACTATTTACTATTCGTTTCGTCAAACGCTTTAACAGTCTGATCGACAGGGTTAACCTGCTGCCCTTTCTTTACTTTTTGAAGCCCTTCTACAATCACCTTATCGCCTTCAGAAAGCCCTTTATCCACCACCCAGCTGACTTCAACTCGATCTCCCATTTCAACCCGGCGAACTTGCACAGTATTTTTGTCATCAACCACCATGGCAAAATAGCCTTGCTGATCTTCAGAAACTGCGGCTTGTGGAATAAGGATAGCATTCTGCGCTTCACTGGCAGTTACCACAGCCGTTACATATTGGCCCGGAATAAGTAGCCCTTTTTCATTCGGAAAGACGGCTCTGACTTTTACTGTGCCTGTTGCGGGGTCAACCCGATTATCAATAAAATCAAACTTTCCTTTATGAGGATACATATCACCATTCGGGAGCTCTATACTCGGGATTGGCAGTTTCTTTACCTTATCTGAAGATGGGTTGTTTTTTTGATTCTCTGATGTAAGTAATTTCTCTGAAACATCAAATGTGACATACATAGGGTCGACCGTCACAATGGTAACCAAGACACCAGATTCAGGGCTGACCAAGTCACCAATACTAAGAGACTTTCGGCCAATGCGCCCGGATATAGGTGCCACAATTTTGGTATAAGACAGGTTTAGTTTAGCTGTTTCCAATGCCGCCTCGCTCGACTCCAGAGACGCCTTGGCCTGATCTCTTCGTGAAATGAGATCATCCATCTCCATGGCACTAATAAAACCTTTTTCTATGAGTTCGTTACCCCTTCGGAAGTTACGCTTGGCATTGGTTAGGCTGGCTTGCTGTCGACTGACCTCTGCGGATAAACGGGATACCTCAGTCTGATAGGGTTTAGGGTCAATCTCAAATAGCAGATCGCCTTTTTTAACGTCCTGTCCTTCGGCAAAGTTCATCGAAAGTAAATATCCACTTACGCGCGCTTTAATTTGAACATCTTCAACCGCTTCTGTTCGACCGATGAAACGTCGGGAAGGGTTTATTGACTCACTGCTCACTGTTGTTACCACGACGGATGGCAGCGGTGCACTCTTGTCAGGCTGGCTGCTGGCTGAGTTATCCCCACACCCGGTAACCGTTAAGCACGCGAATACCAAAGGTGCGATCCATGAACGATTACATATCCTTTTTTTCATATTATTATCCGTTATCCATATCCAATGTTTATAAGTGCATAAGTTACTATAATAATAATTTTAAATGGTTCTTAAGGGGTTTAACAGCAATAACCTCCATTTAACCAATGTCTTGCCTCAGTATAGCCAATGGAGATGATCGGGTGACCTTTCTTACAAGGTAATAACCTGCACACCCGATCACTATTCCGCTTGCGACGGGGAGCCACAGCCAGATACTCGTATGCACCACAAAGTCGGAGTTGAACAGCTTGCTTTGTATGGCCCAAACAACAAACTCCGCACCAACAACAGCAATAAGGCCTGATAGCAAGCCAATCACTGTGAACTCTACAAACTGGCTGCCTAAAACCAACCTTGAGTTTGCCCCAAGTGTTCTCATCAGAGCCCCCTCTCGATAACGCTCGCTCATTGATATATTAATCAATGCCATTACAACCAAGAACGAGGCCGCCAAAATCAGATACATTATCAGCTCAATCACTGTCGATACCTGATAGATAATATGCCTGACTTTTCCTATCAGCTGGTCAATTTCCAAAATGGTGATCGTGGGGTACTTTCTCGAAAGCGCATTAAGCAAACTTTTTTGTTCTGAAGTGAGATAGACACTGGTAATAAACGTAGAGGGAAAGCGATCCAATACGCCTTCTGGGAAAATCATATAGAAATTAGGTCGCATACTATCCCATTCAACCGTTCGGATACTCTGAATATCGACATCAACCTGCCGATCACCAATTGTAAACGTCAGTTGATCACCAAGTTTCAATCCTAATTTTTCGGCCAGGGTTGACTCAACCGACACTCTATTTGCCTCTTGCTCTCGGCTTTCATACCACCACTCCCCCTTTTTGAGGGTGTTATCGGACGGCAGCCGGTCGCTCCAGGTCAAATTCAGTTCTCTATTCAGGGCGTTAAAGTCCTTTTCCTTACTAACAGCCATTTTGACCGGCGTGGAATTGATATGGCTCAGCCGCCCCCTAACCATTGGGTACAAACCACTTGTTCTTACCCCTTCGCGATCAAAATAGGACGCGATATCTTCGACCTGCTCTTGGCTAATATTGATAAGAAAGTGGTTCGGAGCGTCCTCCGGTAATTGAGCCTGCCAGTCACCGAGCAGTGCCGTTCGAGTTAGATAAATGACCGCTAACAGTAGAAGCGCCAATGAAAAAACCTGTATTTGAAATACAGTTTGCCAACGTCGCCTGACTATCGATGATACGCCCAAACGCCAGTAGGTACTGGCCCCTGTTCCTATAATGCTTACAGTCTTCAGCAGCACAAAAGAGACCAATAACAACAGCGCCGAAAGCACCGCAAATGATGACATTAAAATGGCAACCAATATCCAGTCCTGGCTATACAGGTACAGTAACAATAACGTACCGCACCCCCCCGCAACGCCTATCAACCAGTTGAAACGATTAACCCCAGCCGTCTCTCTTCTTAGAACCTTCATCGGAGGAACGAGCTTAAGATTAATAATCGGCGGCAGAGCAAACGTTAACATGACCACTGCGCCTGTCGCCCACCCCACAAACAGTGTAGTTAACTTAAAATCATACCAGTTCAATGAGTAACTTAGTTCAGGGAACAAACTCCCAAGGCTGCTAATACCTAACGCATAACCAGCCAGCCCAAGTGCCGTGCCAGCAAACCCGGCAATCAGAAAGATAAATGTAATCTGCAATGCAAAAATACTTACAACCTGCGAGCCACTCAGGCCGAGTGTTTTTAATAGAGCAACAGCATCAACTTGTTTCGTCGAATACTGTCGTGAAGACATGGCGATAGCGACGCAGGCTAACAGCACGGCCAAGCTGCCACCCAGCAATAAATAAGTTTCAGCTTTCTCAATAGAGCTGGCAATTGCAGGCCTACCCTCCTTGACTCCAACCCACTTGTGGCTTCCACTCAACTTTGGCTTAAGCCAAAAATCCAGGGCCGTTAATGCAGAGTCGCTTCCAGCAAAAAGGTAGGTCCAGCTGAGACGGCTTCCTGGCTGAACAACGCCGGTCGCATCAATATCAGCGATGTTAATCATCGCACGCGGAGCGACAGCCGACATCCCGAACCCGACATCAGGCTCTCGATTGATAACCTGTGTGACCTTAAACTCTTTGTCACCGATAGAGACTATTGAGCCCTTACTAACAGACATTAGAGAAAAAAGACGAGGGTTTAGCCAAATTGTTCCAGGGCTTGGTATCTCATTGGTCGTTTTCGCGGGTGAAAATGGTTGCTCTGACGTTTCCAGCGCCCCCTTTAAAGGATAACCATCCGATACCGCTTTCACGCTCACCAACTGCATTTCATCACCGGCAAAAAGCATAGAAGCAAAATTTAGCGTATGTGCGGTCTCTAAATTGAGAGACTTCGCCGTTTCTATCCAGCCGCTTGGTACTGTTCTTGGACTCTTTAATTGCCGGTCTGCCGCAATAAACTGACTTGAAGTCTGAACAATGAGCTTTTGCAGATGATCTCCAAGAAGCGAAATAAGTGATACGGTAGCGACAGAAATGACGGTCGCCAGGAACAATATTTTGAGCTCCCGGTGGCGAAACTCTTTTCGCAATAATTTGCTGCTTATTTTTATGACACGCTGCCGCATTGTTAATTACTCTCGTTAAGCATTATTCCAATAGCTATCAGGTCAACACCCTACCGTTTTCCAGTCGCAGTGTAGAATTACATTTTGCTGCGAGCGAGTCGTCATGAGTCACCATCACCAGTGTTGTTTGCTCGACCCGGTTGAGGTCAAACAGGAGTTCAATAATGGTCTGCCCTGTAACGGTATCCAAATTACCGGTAGGCTCGTCGGCAAACAAAATTGAAGGTTTACAGGCAAAGGCTCTCGCAATAGCAACTCTTTGCTGCTCGCCACCTGATAGCTGGTGAGGGTAGTGCCCAGCACGCTCCGCCAGCCCTACTCTGGCTAAAAACTGCTCTGCCTCTTGTCTGGCATGCTGATCACCTCTCAGCTCTAAGGGCAACATTACATTTTCCAAGGCACTTAATGATGACAACAACTGAAAAGACTGGAAGACAAAACCAATATATTCAGCCCGTAACGCTGCCCGCTCTTCTTCACTCATATTAGACAGATCTCGACCTAATATAAAAATTGATCCGTCTGATGCGGAGTCAAGTCCGGCCAACAACCCAAGCAGGGTTGTTTTACCCGACCCGGAGCGACCCACGATGGCTAAAGAGTCTCCCTTCTTGATTTCCAGATCAATAGCGCTCAATATTTCAAGTGTCTGGTCAGCTAACGGAACTCGTTTGGATACATTTTGCACTTTTATTATCAAAGGTTCGTCCACAACACCTTCCCTTTTAATTTACCGGTGGATATTTAAACACTATGCATTTGTCTATTGAACGTTTCAACCTAAAGTCGCAATTACGCGCCATAGTCTATGGCTCTACAACAATAAGCGGGTGCTTTAACCTGTTACAGTTCGGGCAACGGCTGAAAACCATTTACCTTGTTATCACACTATCGATAGCCGCTATACTTTTCACAACGGCTGCTCACGGGGCCAACAATACCATCGTGGTGCTAGGCGATAGCATCAGCGCCGCCTATGGAGTGCCCACCGAAAAGGGGTGGGTATCACTATTCGAAAACAGATTGAAACAGGAAAACAAGTCCTACAACGTTATCAACGCCAGCATCAGCGGTGAAACGACTGATGGCGGCGTTAAGCGCCTGCCTGAAATAATTCGTCGGCATAACCCCTCAATACTGCTTATTGAACTGGGAGGTAATGACGGCCTTCGAGGATTTCCTCTCAATATCATCAAGGCAAACCTTCAAACACTTATCGACCAAGCAAAAGAGAACAATATAACGCCAGTCCTAATTGCCATGCGCATCCCTCCGAATTATGGGCGTCGCTATACATCAGGATTTTTCGATATATTCACAACGGTCGCTGAAGAAAACAATGTTTCACTGGTGCCCTTCTTGCTGGAAGATATCGCGTTAAAACCCGGGCTGATGCAGTCAGATGGAATACACCCTACTGAAAGCGCACAACCCATCCTTTTAGATCATATCTGGGAAACACTCACACCACTACTCTAAAAGGCGGTTGATGACCGGTGACCAAGCGCCGCACTCGACCTTGCAGCGACCCTTTATACTTACAGTTAGCCTTTATACTTACAGTTAGCCCTTGTTAAGAAATGCAATTGCACGCTGCTCCGACCAATATAGATTGTTTTTGTTGAAACTAACAAAGCCGACATGCCCACCCGTCTCAGGCGTTTCTAAATGCACCTGCGGATTAGCATCGACTTCATCATGGGGGTAGCAGGCGCTTGCTAAAAACGGATCATCCTTTGCGTTAACAATTAATGTTGGTACCTGTATATTTCTTATATAGCGTCGACTGCTGCAGTGAGTCCAGTAATGCTCTGCATCTCTAAAGCCATGAATAGGCGCGGTATACCGGTCATCAAATTGCCGGAAATTTTTTATTTCATCATAGTCGGTTAAATCCAGCAGCTCAGGAAACAACTTTTTTTTTGCCTGCATTTTGGCTTTAAGCTCTTTTAGAAAGCGCCTCATATAAATCCTGTTTTGAGGTTGCGCCAGCTGTTCAGCACTTGCACTTAGGTCGCATGGCACGGAGTATACGACAGCTTTATTTACTAAAGGATTTGGCTGTATTGTCTGCTGGCCCAAGTAAACGAGCGACAAGTTCCCTCCCATACTAAAACCAATAAGCGCTACCTCATCATAGCCACCAGACTCAAGTGCGTAATCAATAACACGGTGCAGGTCTTCTGTCGCTCCACTATGATAGAAGCGCAAGTGACGATTCATTGAACCTCCGCAAGAGCGAAAATTCCACGCCAAGGCATCCCAGCCATTATCGATTGCGGCCTTTGCCATACCGATGATATAGGGACGACGACTATGCCCCTCCAACCCATGGCTAATAACCACTAGACGCCGTGCCCCAATGCGAGCCCAGTCCAGATCTAAAAAATCACCATCTTCGATATCAACCCGTTCCCGCACCATAAATTGATCATTCAGTTTACGAAAAAGTGACGGGTAAATGCTTTGGATATGCCCATTTTTAAAAAAATACGGGGCTCTGTACTCCATTAAATCAAACCTCGATAAGTGCCTCGAATATGTATTCGTCTCATGTTATTTCAAAATCAAGATATCACACATTAAATTGTCTAGAACTCTTTCAGCTGTGCTGCCGATAAAAATTTTATCCAAACCACTCCGCGAAACAGCCCCCATTACAATTATATCGATACCCGACTCATTGACGACATGAGGAAGCACTCTTTCAGGAATGCCTTCTTCAAAATGAACAATCGTTGTTGACTCTACATTTCTTTTCAGCAGCTCATCCAGACTTTCACGATGCCGACTCCTGACTTTTTCTCGATAAAACTCATAGTCTGCAATCACTGCGTCAAACTCTGCAATAGCGCCAGTTGGAATCGGCTCATAAACATGAACAACATGAAGCTCTGCCGGTAGTTTACACGCTAAGTCATGCGCCGACTGTAATAGCTTATCATCCAGGTCTTCAGGTTTAGAATGTATATGGAGTGGGTCAACGGCTGCTGCAACACTTAAATGACTCCCCCATTCATTCTCGTGCACAAACAAAAGTGGTGTCTTGCTTTCCCGTATCAAGTGCCAATCCGTATTGGTAAACAGTGCTTTAACCATTACAGAGTGGTGATCTGCTTGCTTTAGAATCAAGCTGGTATCTGTGCAATCCGCTCTTTCAAGCACTGCACGGTGTAGCGGTTTTGCCCACTCAACGTAACCTGTGGCCTTGACACCTTCAGCCTCAAGGGACTCTACAAGATTGGCTAACCACGCCTGTTTAGCGTGAATATACCCTGCATGCGCCGAATTCAAACCTTCTTTATCAAACCAGTGGCTTCCTTCAATCGCAGAACTATAAGCCGCAATATAAAGCTCAACTGACGCATCGTAAATTATCGCTAGTCGACGGGAACGTTCAAGAAGTATTCGATTATCTCTCTTTGGATCTATGACGACTAATATCTTGGATACACCCACAACGTCCTCCTTAATGATCTCTCCGAAAAATTGAACGTGCCGAACGCAGTTATGACCTCTTAAAGTATGGATGAATATTCTAAAACTGCTAATCGGGGCTCTTCACAGAAAAACTGAGGATGATACAAGCCGAAATACGCTTCAGATAAATTTTCATATTTTTAACGATTTGCAGTTGACGATAATTAAGCTTATCTATATTATTCGCGCCTCAACTGATTTGTTCCTCGATAGCTCAGTTGGTAGAGCAACGGACTGTTAATCCGTGGGTCGCTGGTTCGAGCCCAGCTCGAGGAGCCAATTCTTTATTGATGTCAATTTTTGACTTCAACTCTAAAGAAATTTCTTGCTAGTATTCAGCATAAAACACTATTAGTACGTTTACTATTGCTTACTATAGTACCTCGGGGTATAGCGCAGTCTGGTAGCGCGCCTGCTTTGGGAGCAGGATGTCGGGAGTTCGAATCTCTCTACCCCGACCACTATTTATCTAAAATCCCAAACCGCCGACTTAAACTGAGCTGAAGACCGACAGTCACCCTGTCAGCCTCCCTTCAATAGTTATATACGATCAACCTTAAGACTTTTTTCCGCAAAAAACTGGGCGAGCACCTTATAAAGCGTAAACGCATCCTTACTTCCAATCATCTCTCTTATGGAGTGCATTGCAAATTGAGGCACTCCAATATCCAGCGTCCTTACACCAATATTGCCCGCCGTAATAGGGCCAATTGTGCTACCGCACGCCATATCGCTCCTCACAACAAAACTCTGATATGGCAATGCAAGCTTTTCGCTCAAATGCCTATATAATGAGCTCGTCTCACTGTTGGTAGCATATCGCTGGTTAGCGTTAATTTTAATAACCGGCCCCTCATTGATTAGCGGCCCGTGATTATTGTCGTGTTTATCAGAAAAGTTAGGGTGCACCCCGTGCGCGTTATCAGCAGATATCATCATTGATGCATTGATCACTTTCGCTCTTTGCTGCGAGTCAGGGTAAATGCGCTCCAACACATTCATCAAAAACGGGCCTTGAGCACCTTCTGCGGACTGACTACCAACCTCCTCGTGATCACTGCACACAAGCATCGTTGTTGGCAACCCATTCTCACCATCATTAGCAGCATTCAACAGGCTGGATAAGCCCACATAACAGCTGAGCAAATTATCGAGTCGCGCAGAGGCAATAAACTCACTGTTAAGACCGAGATAGGATGGGGGCTGAACATCATACAGACACAAGTCATAATCCAACACTTTTTTAACGGCTGCACCTGCATAGGCCTTCTGCAATTCTGATTTGAGTATTTCCCGAAACGAAATATCTTCATTCTCTCCCAGCTGAGTCAGAATGACCGGTAAATCCTTTTGCGCGTTAATCGTTCGATTGTTATTGGCTTCTCTATCAAGATGAATCGCTAAGCTGGGAATAACCGCAACCGGCCTCTTAAAATCCACCAACCCACTTGCCAACCTGCCCTCCGTATCAACGAACGTAACTCTACCAGCAATAGATAGGTCACGATCAAACCATGGATTAAGCAAGGCACCACCATAAACTTCTACACCCAATTGGAAAAAACCTTTCTGCTTAACCTCAGGGGTAGGTTTTACTTTAAGGCACGGGCTATCTGTGTGAGCGCCAACCATGCGAACACCATCTTCTGGTTCAGCCCCTACAGTAAAGGCGATGAGTGAAGAGCCATTGCGAGTAACAAAATAGCGACCATTGGCTTTGAATGTCCACTCCGCGGACTCATCAAGTGAAATAAAGCCAGCCTTTATAAGCTCTGACTCCATGTTAGAGACTGCGTGAAAAGGTGTTGGCGAATGTTGCAAAAACGACATTAACCCTTGATTAAAAAAATCTAACTGCATTGCTTCCTCGACTCATATACATTAACTGCACGGCTTTCCCCAGAGAGTAACGTAAATCCCCTAAATCTAACAGTATTCTCGGCCTATTGCAGTGAAAACACGCCAACTGGAGGGGTTGCGTACTCGACATTCAACAATTGACCAGTATAATCCCCGACCAGCACTCACAGCAGGAATAGGCAGCACAACTAAACATGTCCAGCAACGCACTCAACCGCCAGCCACAGTTTTTAGACATCGAAAGCAGCAGCTACGATGAAGATTGCTTCCCAATCTGTATCGCATGGTCTCTTCCTGATGGACAAATCAAAAATGTGCTCGTAATGCCTGACGATGATTGGAGCCCCCATAACTCAACCCTGCCTGAGGAAACCCTTCAGCATTTATATGATAATGGCGTATCCGGTATTGATATTATCAGAGAAATGAATGGCGATCTGGATGGAATTCCCGTCTATATAGATGGCATTGACTATGATACCGAGTTACTCGAGAAGCTATACGAAACGTTTGACGAAGAGCCCACTTTTGAGCTTACTCCTGTAACAAGCCTATTCACCAACAAAAGCTTTGAGGAAATTATAGACAACAAAAACCAGATCATTCAGGACAATAATTTCAACACTGAGCAGGCTGAACACAATGTGCTCTCTCTGCTAATAATGGCTCGTGAAGACGGCCTTATTTAGCAAGACCAATAAGACCGATGCTCCAAAGGAGTGACGTTCAATTTAAATTGCTACAAAAACTCCCTTCTTCCCAGGTAAGCATCGACAGTTCTTACAAGTCGATTATTGATAACGTCATGCGTACTGTCTTCATTTAGCTGTCGATCAATTAACAGCTCATTCAAGTTGACCACCAACTGAGCAACAAACGCCATTTTTTCTTCCAAAATGTTCACCGCTTGCTCAGCGCCACTTCCACCAAAGAGAGACCGTCCAAAATCAAAATAAAAGTGATGCAACAACCAGTTACGGTCAATCAGTGCTTGATGCAGCACAGGCATTAGATAGGGTGGCAAGTCCAACTGCAGAAATAACGATTCCAGTTTTTTCAAAATCTGGTTTGACTCCCTGTCATCCAGAAGAGCCTGGAGTCCAGGCCGCCAGTCCACCTCATGGCACTCATGAGCAACACCTGCAAACAGGTTAACCAATACCGCTTCGAGTGACTGTGCTTCAAAAAGCGCTTCCCCCAGTTTTTCAAATACCTGCTTATTGCTCCATGTTTCCATAGCACTACCCCATACATCCATACGACAATTAACATCCCTATTACAACTAACATCCCTAGTACAACTCAACACACCGTGTTGTGGCATACCGCTTCGAAATCAGCTTTATATGTCTTACTATTTACACGCCTTACTAGTTTGACTATTTCAAATCTTTAGAGCGCTATCGGCCTGACACTCAGCGAACCTTGTACATATTAACCAATATTAGTAACAAATATATACGAAACTTCAATAATTTGTGACACTATTCAGCGAATTGCCTTATCCTAATGCGGCACAATTCAGCATCATAAATATACAAATAAATCATTAGCTTCGGTGATACATCTACACCTAAACATGTACGCCAGTTATAGATACTATCTACTTAACATGGGATTCCAACTAATAATGAAGTTTCTAGCTCGTACCCTTGCCCTATTTTCGCTTTTATCACTAAACCTAGCCGCAGCGGAAGCCGATGACAGCCCCAAAAAGGCAGGCCTGGACTACATAGCCATCAACACCATGCTGATAGATTTTCGCTCAATCGGTAGTAGCTCAACCGCGAAAAACTGGGCAACATCATTTACCATGGGAACCTATATTACCGACTACGTTAAGACAGAAGCGCGTTTTGGCTTTGGGTTGACTGATGACACCGTTCCGGGCACTAAGATATTAAGAGACGAAAATGGCGATATCGTTAAAAACTCAAGTGGCCAAAACACAATTGTGGCATCTGATGCAACGATCGCGCTAAACCACTTCGCAAGCTGGTATATGGGCATACACTACCCTCTCGCAGAGTGGTCTTCTGCCTACGTTCAACTGGGAATGTCCTATGTTAATGCCGACGCAACAGCCGAGGAAAAGTCAACCTGGGAAGACCTGCCTGACGATTTCCCAGGCTCAAAGTTCAGTATGAGCTGGCTTGCAGGTTTTGATTTTAACGTAGTCGAAAATTGGTATGTTACCGCAGAAGCCGGGCGGCTCCATCGTAGTACTGCATCAGACATTCATACACTTCATTTTGGTTTGGGGTTAAAGTACGAATTTTAAGTCCAAACTAATACCAAGGTGCCTAACGGCACTGAGGTATTATTGACTTCTCCCCTCCGTAAACGAAGGGATTCTTAGGGCCATTACAGCCCTAAGACTAGGGCGACTACAGAGTAGTCGCTACCTTTCCTTCCGCAAGACGGTGTAGCCCCACCGCAAGAATGTTCTTGGCTGCATTAATATCTCGATCATGCGTAGTGTTACAAGCACTACAAGTCCATTCTCTTATTCCAAGTCCTGTCCTACCTTTCGGACTGCTGTCGGGTATGACCGCGCAGCACGAACAGGCTTGGGTTGTATATGCCTCGTTAACTTCATCAAAAACAATACCTGCGTGATCGCACTTGTATTCCAGTATTGTTTTCATCATGCCCCAGCCAGCATCTAGCACTGACTTGGCTAATTTTGTCTTAGCGAGACCCTTACTTGATACATTCCCGACAAAGACGGCTGCATTCTCTTGTACAAGTTTCGAGGTGTACTTATGAATACCATCTTTACGGCGGTTTACTATTTTGGCGTGGATCGCCTTCACCCGCTTTTTGTTACGAGCGCGTTGAGCTAGACCCAGCTTCGCTTCAAGGGTGCGATAGTTACGACCAAGCAGCTTGTCGCCGTGGGAAGACGTAGCCGCTTCTTTACAGCCCAAGTCGATACCAACAGCTTGTGTGCCTGTTGATTGCTCCGCTTCAACATCGACTACGACATTGAAGTACCAGCGTCCACGAGCGTCTTCGCTGAAACTGGCCGAACGGAACTTGTATTTCGACAGGTCGTAGCTGTCCCAAATCTTGAAGTGGTGGCCGTTGTGGAATACTTGGCCGTTTTTCCATTTAGACGCGCCCGTCTTGATCGGTATCCAGCCGAGTGAGCGGCGAACACCACCAGACTTGCGCCAGTTCAGCTTGGCCTTTTTGAATTGCTTACGACGGGTAACGTATTCTTTGCCAATCTCTTGAACCGTGTGGCTGTGCAAGCCTAACAGCTTGCCAGCGCCATCGGTGTACTTCTGCAAGTCATAGGCTGACATAAAGACACCACGCTCTTTGACCGAGCGGAGGCTTAGTTCGTTGAGAAAATTCCACACATAGTTAACTTGCCGAGCCATTTGGCCTAGCAAGTATGCGTGGTTATCTCTTACACGAACTCGGAGTGTCTTTGTCTTTTTCATAGAGTTGAGTATAATTGGTCTATGAAAGAAAACAAGCCTTATCGAACAGGTAGAAACTGTGTTTTTATGCTCCATGCACACTTGGTCTTCGTGACCAAGTATCGGCATGTTGTCTTTAATTCCGCTCATTTAGAAACGCTGCATGAACTGTTTTTAGTCGTATGCAAAGAGTTCGATGTTGAGCTGGCAGAGTTCAATGGTGAAGGAGACCATGTTCACTTGTTAGTGAACTTCCCGCCCAAAGTCTGCTTATCAAAATTGGTTAATAGCTTGAAGGGGGTATCCAGTAGGAAATTGAAATTGCATCACCCCGAGCTAATAAAATCAGCCTACATGAAAAATGCTCTTTGGAGTCCCAGCTACTTTGCGGGAAGTGTCGGTGGTGCACCTATCAGTGTGGTTAGGCAATACATCGAGCAACAAAACAGACCCCATTAAACCGCTTCGCGGTTTCCGCTATCCTTCCCCGTCCTTTAGGGCGGGGCATGGCGCGGATTTTGGTCAAAGTAAAAAATCAACTGAGCCCGAGCGTTTTATGCTCAATGCGCCAGCACTGATGGATTCTGCTATTTCTTTCGAAATCCTTATCTATTGTAGACTTTGATATATCTACTATTTTAAAACCGGACAGTGCTGCTTCATCTAATTTAAAGCGCCTTAGATTATTAGAAAATATCAGCACACCACCTTTTCTAAGCAACCTCATCGCTTTATTAATCATATCTACATGGTCGCGCTGTATATCCAATACCCCATCCATTCTTTTGGAATTGGAAAATGTTGGCGGGTCGAGAAAAATCATATCAAACTTATCGCTAGACACATCTAACCAGCGCATACAGTCTGCCTGAACAAACGAATGCTTCTGCTCAGAAAAGCCATTCAATGCCAGGTTTTCCTTCCCCCACTTGAGATAGGTATTCGACATATCAACACTAACCGTTTCACTTGCCCCACCTTTAATGGCATGCATGGTTGCAGCAGCAGTGTAACAGAAGAGATTAAGGAAGCTTTTACCTGAAGCATTTTGCTGAATCCAGTTTCTGACAGGCCGGTGATCAAGGAATAAACCCGTATCAATATAATCAATTAAGTTTACATAAAACTTACATCCTGACTCATCGACAACCATGCGCTGGGATTCATGGTCATGTTTTTCATACTGGGAATCCCCCTTTTGTCGGCGCCGCTGCTTAATTACCACTTGCTCGGCGGGAACTTGCAAGACATCCGGTATAACACTCAACGCCTCGCTCAAGCGCTCTTTGGCGGATTTCTCATCAATAGACGCTGGGGCCGCATACTCCTGAACATGAACCCAGTCTCGATAGATATCAACCGCCAACGAAAACTCAGGCATATCAGCATCATAAACACGATAACACTCAAGCTTATTCTTTTTAGCCCACTTCCCGATAGTTCTAAGGTTTTTCTTGACCCGATTCGCAAACATCGCAGCTCGCTCTGGGTTTGCAACAACCAATCGACGGCGACTAAGCAAAACCCGGGACTCAATACTGTCATCCGTTTTTACATAATTCTCGGGCAATACATCAATTAAGATTAGCTGACTTGGCAGGCTGCCATTAAACAGTTTGTATTGCTTATAACTTCTAAGCCCAACCCGCCGTCCCAGATCCACATTCCCGGTAAATATGCCCGCTTTCCACCCTTCAAATTCACTTTTTAATTTATCACCAAGGCTACGATAGAGCCCTTTTAGCGACTCTAGCTCGCCAAGGCGCTCTCCATATGGAGGATTTGTAAGCACCAGCCCAGGAACATAGGCACTAGTACTATCCGATGCCTCTGCTTTCGCAATTCCCTGTAACGCTGACAGGCTTTGCGTCTCCACACAGATAACTTGCTCAAGCCCTGCCCGCTTAATGTTGTTACGCGCCACAGCAATAACAGAGTCATCAGCATCAAACCCTAGCATACGGTTACAACCATCTGCCTGCCGGACAATGCACCTATTCAAACCGCACTCAAACCGCTCAATCGCCTCATCAATTAGCGTCTTCCATGTCTGATCATCATGTTGACGCCATTTCAAGAAGCCGAATTCCGCCCGGTCAAGCGCAGGCGCCTTGTCACACTGAATCATTGCTGCTTCAACCAGCAGCGTTGCAGACCCACACATAGGGTCTACAATAGATGCGCCGTTTTGACTTAGTTCTGCCCAGTTACAGCGTTGCAGCAGAGCCGCTCCAAGGTTCTCTTTAATCGGGGCTTTACCCGCCTCAGTTCGATACCCACGCCGGTGCAAGCTTTCACCAGACAGATCTAACGCAACAACAGCGGAACCTTTCGCAAGCTTGACGTTGACACGAATATCGGGCGAGTCTCGTGTAACACTCGGCCGCTCACCAACCCGATCCCGAAACTGATCGACAATCGCATCTTTTACTTTTACAGCGCCAAAAGCAGTATTATTTATATTTTTTGACTGACCAGAGAAATCAACGACCAACGTATTCTCGGCCCCCATATGCGCTTGCCAGTCAATACTGTATACAAGGTCATACAGCTGCTCAGCGGTGTGCACAGTTGATTTCGCAAGCTCGAGAAGAACCCTGTTTGCGGTGCGCGACCACAGAATAAAGCGATAAATTTCTGGCAGCGATGCTTCAAAAGCAACACCTGCTGGCCTTACCTTTGCCGGCCTATGGAGCAGTTCATCAAGCTCTTTTTCAAGCACATATTCCAGCCCCTTCGGGCAGGTAGCGAATACAGGTAGTAGTTTATTCATCATAAATAGATACAAACGCAAGGAATAATTGGTTACAAATAAGGTTACAAAATTTTAACCCGCTTAGAGATCTTTCCAGGCTATTAGCACTCGCTCTCAACTGCAACTAAAACAGTGCCTTAATGCTTCATATAATAAAATGCAATATAAGATTATTTTTATAGATCGATTAATTCGTATACAAGCTGTTTTTATTTCTGCTTTACTAAATATTGACCTCTAGGCGAAATAGCCATTTTAGGTAAGCCAAGTCAAATGGAGTGGCTTGAGTTGAGAGGTCTAGTCATATTGATTTTTTCGAGCACTTTATAGGAGGTTAGACGTTAATTAGGTGTTTTTCACTTAAGCTTAATCGTTATCACCATAAATAAATATCGAGGTCATATAAGAATGAGAAGACAAAAACGTGATGTTAGTGATCGTGCATACAAGCGCGGTTATCATGCAGGCCTAAGCGGTAAATCAAAATCTCAATGCCCTACAGAAACCCCTACAGCCAAACAGCAATGGATGAATGGATGGCGGGATGGTCGAATCGATAACTGGGACGGAATGACCGGAGTCTCAGGGATTCATAAAATACCAGGCATTACCACATAATCAGGCACAATTTATTTCAAACGCTTTCATCATCACGTGTGTAACTAAACAAATTCACCTACCGTTGATGATACTCAATACTTATATAAAACATAAAAGCGGGCACTCCGCCCGCTCTTTCCAGGCCCTTCATAGGGCCTGGACTCGATAACCACCCTATTCATTTCACCTTTTTACAGATGCAATAGCTTGGGCGGCCTCTCTAATCAATGACGGCCCGTGATATACAAACCCTGAATAAATTTGCACTAATTTGGCACCCGCTTCAATTTTGTCCGCTGCAGATGCACCATCAATGATTCCCCCAACACCTATAATAGGTATTTCATCCCCGAGTTCAGAATAAAGCGCTTTCACTACATCCGTGGACACGTGCGTCAACGGAGCGCCGCTTAATCCTCCTGTCTCATCTGCATATTGACAACCTTCAACCCCCACACGACTGATCGTGGTGTTGGTTGCAATAACACCATCGACTTCAAACTGCTTGAAGGCATCGGAGACCAATCGAATCTCTTCACTTTTCATATCAGGCGCAATTTTGATCGCAATAGGCACTAATTTGCCATGTTCAATGCTCAGCTTTTGTTGCTCTTCCTTAATGGCTTCAAGGAGCTGTTTTAGGGAGTCCCCAAACTGAAGATCCCTAAGCCCTGGTGTATTTGGTGAAGATACATTGACCGTTATATAGGTAGCAAAAGGGTATACTTTACGAATTCCAATTAGATAGTCATTTGTCGCTTGTTCAACAGGTGTATCAAAATTTTTGCCTACATTTATTCCTAACACACCTTTGTATCGGGCATTTTTTACATTTTCTATTAGGTAGTCGACCCCTAAATTGTTAAACCCCATTCGGTTGATTATTGCTTCACGCTCTTTAATGCGAAATAGCCGAGGTTTTGGGTTCCCCGGTTGTGGTCTTGGGGTCACGGTTCCAATTTCTATAGAGCCAAACCCTAAAGCAGCCAACCCGTCAATATGATCGCCATTCTTATCCAGGCCCGCGGCCAAACCTACCGGGTTATTAAATGTCACCCCCATTACTTCAATCGGTTCAATCTGGGGGGGCTTGATAAAGGGTCTAAGAATCCCCATCCGCTCAGAGGCACTAATCAAATCCAAAGAAGCTTCGTGAGCCACCTCTGGAGATAGTTGAAAAAGGAGGTTTCGAACTAATTTATATGCCATCGTCTAAAATCTCTCGGATAAGGTATCTTCAGAATCGTCGCGAATTATAACAAACCAGTCCTAAACTAACCTTAGTTATTCAATTTTTTATTAAGTCCAGAGAATTATTACGATTGAATAGCAGGAACATGAACTTTTTGTCATTTATCCACTGTTTCTGTGGATAACTTTGTTGAAAACCACAAAAAAACTTCTCAGATCCCCCTAAACTACTCCATTATCATTAGATTGGTTATTTTTTAACCAATTATAATTTACTTTATAATCAATGACTTAGATTAATTAAAGATAAAAGGATCATTTATGACGGTTTTATTGCGCTTTTCTACAACTCCGTACCAATGTGCACAAATAAGTCAACATTATGACAGTTAACGTACCTCACTACTTACCATGTAAGTCGCTATACCCAGTAAATAGATAAAACTTCGTGATATGAGTGGTCACTCGGAAGGCGCTAACTGTTTTTAGCCAAACTATACAAATGACAATCCATTACCATCCACTGTGTGCCTGACAACTCTCATGTCTAGATTCATAGGTTCAAAAAAGTCTGCTGTCTCGATTTTCACTCGAACAATCTGGCCTTTTTCAAGAGCACTCCATGATGTGTCACCCACTATAAATATCCCTGTATTTGAGATATCACGAGTTTGAAAGCGCCTCCACCCTTTGGCGGGGTGCACAATTTCCACATCATAAGACACTTTTATTCTTGGGTGTTTACGTTTTTCTGGGCTGGACTTCATCACAGTCACTATCCATTTGTGCAATCTTATGTAATTTTGACTATCGTATAGTCATACGGAATGAGCCTGGCACTTCATACCGTGTATATCGCTATATAATAGATATATCCCCTTTTAATTCAACAACTTTCAGCAATTACCAGATTATAGTTAGTGCTTTAATATAGTATAGCCTTACAAAGCAGTGCTACAATTTGGATTTACCCCAAAAAGTAGCTGCCTTATCGTGTACAAGCAATTAATGAACACTTTCAGGTAAAAAGGCACTCGCTACGTATATGCTCAACTAAGTTCGATATAATCAAACCATTATGCACAATCACGACATAGCTCACCAAACGCCAACTCACGACAATAAGTCAGCGACGTTTCAGAAGCAGGCCCAAAAGGTGACGTTGATTGGCATGGTAATCGATATCTCTTTAGGCGTACTGAAAATACTATTTGGTTTCGTATCACATTCATACGCCCTTATTGCCGATGGCCTTCATTCGTTCTCTGATGCGCTAACCGATGTGCTGGTCATTGCAATTACAAAATATTCTCGTTTGGAACCGGATGAGGATCATCCGTATGGCCACGAACGGTTTGAGACCCTCGGCACAGTCTTTCTCGGCTGCCTATTGGTCGCTGTAGCAGGCGCAATGGCTTGGGATAGTGTTATGCGATTGATTTCTCAAAGCGTAATAGAAATACCCACTTGGCCTGCATTGGTGGTCGCCTTCATATCAATACTCGCGAAAGAGCTGATTTTTAGATACACGTACCATATCGGAAAACAAGTTAAGTCAGATTTAATCATTGCAAACGCGTGGCATAGCCGCACAGATGCCCTTTCTTCCATTGTTGTTTTTATTGGAATAGCAGGCGCAATGAGCGGCATTAGCTGGCTAGATACTACGGCCGCGATTATTGTTGCCCTAATGATAGCTAAAGTAGGGTGGGATTTGTCGTGGGATAGTATTAAGGAGCTTGTAGATACCGCGCTGTCAGCCGAAGAAACCAACGAGTTACGAGAGTTTATTAAAGAAACACCGGGCATTAAAAATGTCCATGAGCTTCGCAGCCGCCACATGGGCCCAGACGTTATAGTTGATGTCCATTTGCAGGTTCGTCCCTCAATAAGTGTATCAGAAGGGCATCAAATTGGGTTACACGTAACTCGCCGCCTAAAAAAACAGTATTCTCACATTAGAGACGTTACATTTCATATTGATGCAGAGGATGACGATCATAATGGAGAACATGCTACCTCTGCATCTTTACCATTGAGAGATGAAGTCATAAAAACCCTGAAGCATGCCTGGCAAGGTCTGATTTCTATTGAGAACGAACAGAAAATTAACCTTCATTACCTTAACAACAAGGTATCCGTAGAACTTTTCATTAACGCCAGTAGCAAAACACCACCTAACTTGATCAATAAATTAAGAGAGTCAGCCGCTGGGATTCCATGGTTAGGTGACTTGACCCTATGGCACTCCAATACCTGAAGAACTTCACTCAAGCACAAAAGAACAATAGCGTAAAACACAGGGGATCATGGGCAAAGCCCTCCCTCTATCTGTGACCTAAAACAGCCTCTTTCAAGGCGGCCACGTCATCTCTCAACTGAGCTGCTTTTTCAAAATCCAGGTCACTTGCGGCACGGTACATTTCATCTTCCAGCCTCGAAATTTCTTTCGACAGTTCTTCCGGCGTTCTGGACTTAATATCAACACTATAACGCGCACCCTTTTCAGCAACCTTTTTAGATGGCCCTACCTTACGGCCTGGTATCACAGCCCCTTCCATTATGTCCGTAACCTTTTTATCAAGGCCTTTTGGCGTAATTCCGTGCTTGGCGTTAAATTCTTGCTGAACTTTTCGTCTTCGCTCCGTTTCATCAATGGCGCGCCGCATAGACCCTGTTATTTTATCTGCATACAGTATTGCCGCTCCATTTAAGTTTCTCGCCGCACGGCCAATGGTTTGAACCAGGGAGCGCTCTGAGCGTAAAAATCCTTCTTTATCGGCATCGAGTATCGCAACCAATGATACCTCGGGCATATCCAGCCCCTCTCTGAGCAGGTTAATCCCAACAAGTACATCAAACTCCCCCAACCTCAGGTCGCGAATAATTTCAACCCGCTCTACCGTATCTATATCAGAGTGGAGATATCGAACACGTACACCGTGCTCCATTAGAAAATCGGTCAAATCTTCAGCCATTCGTTTGGTTAACGTAGTTACCAGAATACGGTCACCGCTGGACACACGTTTGTGGATCTCTGAGAGTAAGTCATCAACCTGGGTCGTCGCTGGCCGGACTTCAATCAATGGATCTAAAAGACCGGTAGGCCTCACGAGCTGCTCAACCGTTCTACCTGAGTGCTCAGCCTCATAGTCCCCCGGTGTCGCTGACACAAAAACCGTTTGCGGCGAAATTCTCTCCCACTCATCGAAACGCATAGGTCTATTATCCAAAGCCGACGGCAACCTAAATCCATATTCGACCAAAGTTTCCTTTCGCGACCGATCCCCTCGATACATCCCTCCTATTTGAGAAACCGTTACATGGGATTCGTCAACAACCAACATAGCGTTCGCCGGAAGGTAATCAAACAAGGTTGGCGGTGCCTCCCCATTCCCACGGCCAGAGAGGTATCTTGAGTAGTTTTCGATACCGTTGCAGTAGCCCAACTCATTCATCATCTCAATATCATAGCGGGTTCGCTCTTCCAGTCTCTGGGCTTCGACAAGCTTATTGTTACCTTTCAACTGAGCTAATCGCTCTGCAAGTTCAAGCTTAATATCCTCTATTGCGTCAAGAATTTTTTGCCGTGGAGTAACGTAATGAGACTTGGGGTAAATAGTAATACGGGGTACTCGCCGCAGAACCTCACCAGTTAATGGGTCAAAATGCGCAAGACTCTCAACTTCGTCATCGAATAGCTCAATGCGCACAGCCTCTTTCTCTGACTCAGCAGGATATATATCAATCACGTCCCCACGCACACGATAGGTTGCTCGATGGAGCTCAACATCGTTGCGCGTGTATTGCAAATCAGCCAAGCGACTCACTATCTTGCGCTGATCAATTCTGTCACCCCGATCGAGGTGAAGCATCATTTTCAGGTAAGAGTTAGGATCACCCAGGCCATAGATTGCTGATACAGTCGCAACGATTATTGCGTCCTCTCTTTCTAGCAATGCCTTGGTCGCAGATAGCCGCATCTGTTCAATATGTTCGTTAACCGCAGCATCTTTTTGTATAAATGTATCTGAAGATGGAACATAGGCTTCAGGTTGATAATAGTCGTAATATGAAACGAAGTACTCGACTGCATTTTCAGGGAAAAACTCTTTGAACTCCCCATACAGCTGGGCAGCAAGCGTCTTATTGTGCGCCATAATTATCGTCGGCCGCTTAACCGCAGCGATAACATTTGCAATGGTAAATGTTTTACCTGAGCCGGTAACGCCCAATAGGGTTTGATGTGAAAGCCCTGCCTCAATACCTTCAACCAGATCTTTTATTGCATCAGGCTGATCTCCTGACGGCTTAAAATTCGAGTGTACTTTAAATTCTTTCGTCATATCACATCTCAACAAAAAAGCCACTTTATTCTAAGTAGCTCTTGAAAAAACCATTATCACAAGCGGTTATAAAATGCTATTATTGGCTCGTTTTGGGTGACTAAAACACCAAAAACGACGTATTGATACCCTATTTATTGTCTATACATGAAGTATGGTCGAATGATTAGCTAATCAAGGTAAATTCGTCAATTCGGGCGATTTATTATTAACATCTGAACACTCCTTATCGAGGATAGCAAGCTTGGACGTTCAACTTTCTAATCGTGTACAACAAATCAAACCTTCTCCTACTCTTGCAGTAACGAACAAAGCAGCCGAATTACGGGCAGCGGGACAAGATATTATTGGTCTTGGTGCAGGCGAGCCTGACTTTGACACCCCTAGCCATATTAAAGACGCCGCTATTGCAGCAATTAATGAAGGTAAAACCAAATACACAGCAGTTGACGGTACACCAAGCCTTAAAGCAGCAATTATTAACAAGTTTAAGCGCGACAATAACCTTTCTTATGAGCCCGCCCAGATTTTGGTTTCGTCTGGCGGCAAGCAAAGCTTTTTCAATCTCGCCCTAGCGCTTTTGAACCCGGGCGATGAAGTAATAATCCCTGCCCCGTACTGGGTTTCTTACCCAGACATGGTTCTTGTTGCAGAAGGCACCCCTGTCGTTATTGAAACCTCGCAGGAACAGAGATTTAAAATAACAGCTGAGCAGTTAGAAAACGCCATTACCCCAAAGACTAAACTTGTTGTGCTTAACAGCCCTTCAAACCCAACAGGCGTTGCCTATTCGCGACAGGAGCTAAGCGAAATTGCGAGCGTACTGAAAAAGCATCCCAACATCTATATCGCAACTGATGATATGTACGAGCACATCATCTGGGGCGATGAACCATTTTGCAATATTGTAAACACGTGCCCAGAGCTTTACGACAGAACATTCGTATTAAACGGTGTATCAAAGGCTTACTCAATGACAGGCTGGCGCATAGGATATGCTGCCGGCCCACAAAAAGTCATTGCAGCAATGAAGAAAATTCAATCCCAGAGCACCTCTAACCCAGCCTCTATTTCACAGGCAGCAGCAGAAGCGGCTTTAAATGGCCCACAGGACTGTGTCGCCTCAATGGTTAGCGAGTTTAAAAAGCGGCATGATTACCTTGTTGATGCTCTTAATGAAATACCTGGCGTCAGCTGTATTGACGGAGACGGAACATTTTATGTTTTCCCGAGCTTTCAGGGCGCTATCGATGCAACAGAAGGCGTATCAACCGATGTAGAGCTTGCCGAGCAACTACTTTCTACTGTAGGAGTTGCTCTGGTGCCAGGGTCTGCTTTTGGCACACCTGGGCATATGCGACTGAGCTTTGCTACCAGCATGGAAGTGCTTGAGTCTGCTATCGAAAGAATCAAAAAAGCGCTAGGGTAAACTCTGTAACTCTAAAATAGTCAATATACTCAAGCCTTTAGGAACCTGTAACTGCTCTTGCTAACTTTTTAAGGTTTTATTTGATAAAGGCTTGACGAAACAACACAAGATTATTAGTATACGCGCCTCAACTGATTTGTTCCTCGATAGCTCAGTTGGTAGAGCAACGGACTGTTAATCCGTGGGTCGCTGGTTCGAGCCCAGCTCGAGGAGCCAAGTATTCTAAAAGCCTGAAATATATCTGAAAATGATAAATTATTTCAGGCTTTTTTTTGCTTTAAATTTGAGAGGAGGCCGTATACCCACAAAAGGCCTTCCCCCCCCAAAAAAATGCCACTTACTTAATCTTGTCATCCTCGCGAATGCGGGGGCCCATAAGGCCTTAGACTCCGCTCCAAATGGATTCCCGCCTGCGCGGGAATGACTATACCGGGTCACAGTGTCTTAAGAAAGTGCCATTTGCCCCCCCCTTCACAAACACCCGCAAAATCTAGCCAAGCGCTTTTATAATGTCCTCAAGTGCAGCAGCGGGATCAGCTGCCAGAGTGATTGGACGACCTATTACTAGATAGTCCGACCCTGCAGCAATCGCCTCCTCTGGAGTCATCACTCTTTTTTGATCCCCTTTCGCTGAACTCAAAGGTCGAATTCCTGGCGTCACCAAATTAAAATCACCCGGACACAATTCACGCAAGGCCGTCACTTCCTGAGCGGAGCAGACAACACCATCAAGCCCTGAATCTGACGCTAATTTAGCAAGCCTCCTCACATGATCAATAGGCTCAACATCCAACCCAATATCGCTAAGGTCTTGCTTTTCCATACTCGTAAGTACGGTAACAGCAATTAGCTTTGGGGGGGTACGATATTTCGCTAAGCCATTACAACATGACTCCATCATTCTGCGCCCACCTGAGGCATGAACATTAACCATCCAAACCCCCAAATCAGCTGCCGCCTGAACAGCCTTAGTTGTAGTGTTAGGAATATCATGGAATTTTAAGTCCAGAAACACCTCAAAGTCTCTCTTATGAAGCTCTTCAAGTATTTCCGGGCCACACAACGTAAACAACTCTTTACCAACCTTAACCCTGCACTGCCTAGGGTTAAGTTTATCAGCCATCGCCAGTGCACCCTGTTTAGAGTGATAGTCCAGAGCCACAATCACTGGTGACAAATTCTCAGCATCCATTTAATATCAACCCACCTAAGTAAAAAACAAAAAATTCTCGCTTACAAAGCTACTCTACAGTCAATCCCATCAGCATTATTCACCGTGAACCCCTTCAATCGGCGCAATCAATTCCCACCCCTTACAGCTTGGGCACTGCCAATGAAGCACCTCTCCGGAAAAGCCACACCCTTCACACTGATATACAGGCCTATCGACCAATAGCAGCTGGGTCACCTGCTTAACAATACTCAAGTCCCTTTGCTTTCCTTCAGAATCAACCAGAAGAGACCTGTAATCCATTAGCCGATCCAACCCTTTTAAACTGGGCTTTTTTATGAGGCTTTCTGACAAAAAGCTTTCAGCTTTTGACACCCCCTTCTCTCGCCTATAACTCTCTGCAATCGCTAGAACAATACTGGATAACTCATTTCTATCAGACAACTTTTCCAGGTACTGGCGAAACCTCTCTTCCGTCTTAAGTTGCTGCGAGCACTCAAAAAGGACGGGGACAATCTCAGGAATAAAGCGATAGTTCTGCCCTTCAACCTTTCGAAGCACTGCCACCGCCTCAGCATAATGCCCCTCACTAACATGCATCTCTGCCAACAGCAGTGTCGCCCTAACACAATTTTTGTTTAGCGCTAGAGCCTCTCTTAGCTTATTTCGAGCATCCCAGTAATCATGCTCTTTAATCAACAATTCGGCTAACTCACATAAAAAATGAGAGAGCATTACTGAAATATCCTCCCCCTTACTCGAATGATAAGTTAAACCACAATTTAACGCCTTCCCCCACTCTTTCTCTTGCTGATATATGTCAACCAGACACATTAAGCTTTTTTGACCAAACTCTCTTGAGTCTTTCAGCTGGAGAAATAGAGATTCCGCCCGATCCAGCAAGCCAGCAACCATATAGTCTTTTGCCAGCTCAAAGATAACTTCACTCGAGTAGTGACTGGGCACCTCAGGCCTAGACATCAGATTTTGATGAACAAGTAACGCCTTTTCGACCTCTCCATTCTTGCGGAAGTGTTTTCCGATAGACAAATGCATCCCTATTGTCTCTCCATTAACCTCAAGAGACTGCACAAACGAATCAACAGCCTCATCCGAGTAGGCTTCAAATAGGAGTTTAAGACGATCTTTTAAATTTGAAGAAGGTGGAGAGTCACTGCCTGAGAACAGCTTGCTTCGCGTTGCGTACCCTAAAGCCCAACCAATACCAATTGCAACAACAAGCATTAGCCACTGAAAAACCGTCTCCATCAGAATCCCTAGGCGGCACCACCTTTAATGCGACTTAACTCAACCTCGGTGTTTTTTGCCTTTTTTTCGCTACGTTTTTTCTGAGTCTTTAATTTTAGAATTGCAGAGCTGCTAGCAAAGACCCCAAGAAGCCCACCCAGCACAAAAGAGGAAATTAACCAAAATGCGAGATAGTACTCGTCAGACCTTCCAATAAGGTAATCAATAGATACTAACTGATTATTGCGGGAAGTAAAAAGAACGCCAATCAATAAAACGATAACGGCGAAAATAATGTAAGTAATTCGTCGTATTAACGACATAGCTTTTTCCGATATATCAGTAAGTGGAACTGCCCACCAGCTAAGAACACACTGCAGACGCTAAGCCCCCACATAATAACACATCAAACTTGAAATGCTTTAGCATTAAACGACATGTTTTTAGCCAGCTACAGCCAGACTAATAACCCGCCTTCAAACTGTCATTCACCTGATCCCTAAGCTCTTTCCCAGGCTTGAAATGAGGTACATACTTTGCTGACAACTGAACAGACTCTCCAGTTTTTGGATTTCTTCCCGAACGGGGAGCCCTATAATGCAGTGAAAAGCTTCCAAAACCTCTAATCTCAATACGCTGCCCCTGAGAGAGTGTTTGAGACATAAGGTCAATTATCGTTTTTACGGCTAACTCAACATCTTTGACAGATAACTGTGTTTGCTTTGACGCAATAATTTCGACTAATTCAGACTTGGTCATTGACGATCCCTTTCCTTTTTTATTGTCTTTAGTGTAGCCGAACAAGAAAAAAATACCAAAAAAAACGGGCAATTAGCCCGTTTTTTTTATTTTCTCAGCTTATCACCTCTACCCTCAGAAGTGACAACAATAAAGGAGATTAGTCCTTGTTTTGCATCTGAGCTTTGATCAAATCGCCGATCGTTGTAGGACCCGCTGACTCAACCTGCTTTTCGCGAACTTCTTTCATCGCTACCTTCTCGTCGTCTACATCCTTAGACTTAACAGACAAGTTGATTACGCGATTTTTGCGATCCACATGAATGATCTTAGCTTCGATTTTATCGCCTTCGTTGATGACGTTACGAGCATCCTCAACTTTATCACGACTAATTTCAGACGCCTTAAGAACAGCCTCAACTTCATCAGTTAAAGCAACAGTTGCCGCTTTAGCATCAACAGAAGTTACGGTTCCCGTAAGAACTGTACCCTTGTCATTATCTTGAACAAACTCAGCAAATGGATCGCTGTCCAGCTGCTTGATACCTAGAGAAATACGCTCACGCTCTGGATCTACAGACAAGATAACCGTTTCAATTTCGTCACCTTTCTTGTAGCTGCGAACCGCTTCTTCTCCAGTTTCGTTCCAAGAGATATCAGACAAGTGAACTAGACCATCAATACCGCCATCCAAACCAATGAAGATACCGAAGTCAGTGATAGACTTAATCTTGCCGGAAATCTTGTCACCCTTATTGAAGTTACCCGAGAAATCTTCCCATGGGTTTGAATGACACTGCTTGATACCTAGAGAGATACGACGACGCTCTTCATCAATATCAAGAACCATAACTTCAATTTCATCACCAACATTAACAACCTTGGATGGGTGAATATTCTTGTTAGTCCAATCCATTTCTGAAACGTGAACCAGACCTTCAACGCCTTCTTCAAGCTCTGCGAAGCAACCGTAGTCAGTCAAGTTAGTAACACGTGCAGTTACACGAGTGTTCTCAGGGTAACGTGCTTTGATAGCAACCCATGGATCTTCACCCAACTGCTTAAGACCTAATGATACACGGTTACGCTCACGATCAAACTTAAGTACTTTAACGTCGATTTCATCACCAACGTTTACGATTTCACTTGGGTGCTTAATACGCTTCCAAGCCATATCGGTAATGTGTAGAAGACCGTCAACACCACCAAGATCTACGAATGCACCGTAGTCAGTAAGGTTCTTAACGATACCCTTAATAGCCATACCTTCTGCAAGGTTTTCCAGCAACTGATCACGCTCAGCACTGTTTTCAGCTTCAAGAACAGAACGACGAGAAACAACCACGTTGTTACGCTTCTGATCAAGCTTGATAACTTTAAATTCCAGTTCTTTACCTTCCAAGTGCAGAGTGTCACGCACTGGACGAACATCAACCAAAGAACCAGGCAGGAACGCACGAATGCTCTTAACGTCGACAGTGAAACCGCCTTTAACCTTACCGTTAATAACACCAGTAACCACTTCTTCTGCTTCAAACGCTTTCTCAAGCTCAGTCCAGGCTTCAGCACGTTTAGCTTTTTCACGAGAAAGTTTAGTTTCACCGAAACCGTCTTCGACTGCATCCAAGGCTACATCAACTTCGTCCCCAATGCTTAACTCTAGCTCACCAGCATCGTTATAAAATTGAGAAACAGGTATAACGCCTTCAGATTTCAGCCCCGCAAAGACTGTTACCCAGTCGCTATCAATATCTACTACCGTGCCCTTAATAATAGAGCCGGGTTTCATATCGATTTCTTTTAAACTTTCTTCAAATAGATCCGCAAAGCTTTCGCTCATTATGAGTCCTATGCGATTTAACGCTTAATTCCGTATTACCAGCCAATACGGTCAGTTTTAAGTTACTCAAAGCATCAATTGCTGGCGATTACAGCTTTGAGTGGTTATAAATTCTTTCTATCTAATTTTGCTTCTTTTATAGCGGGTTAACCCTGTGCAGAGTTGATTACTCTTTCGTCAACTAACTTGAGCACCTGACTAAGCACTTGCTCTATCCCCAAGCCTGTTGTATCGATGATTACAGCGTCTTCAGCAGGCTTAAGTGGAGCTGTTTCACGCCCACTATCTCGGGCATCACGCTCTTGTATCTCGCTTAAAAGGGTCGCGATTTTAACACCTTCCACCTTGTCTTTCAACTGTCGATATCTCCGCTCGGCTCTTTCCTGGGCGCTTGCGGTCATATAGATTTTTACAGGTGCCTGAGGGAAAACAACCGTTCCCATATCTCGCCCATCAGCTACAAGGCCAGGCGGCTGCTGAAAGTCCCTTTGGCGTTGCAGAAGCGCAGCCCTAACACCAGAAAGAGGAGCCACTTTTGACGCGTTATTACCGCAGGTTTCAGTGCGAATATCGAGCGTGACATCCTTGCCGTTTAACAGTACGTCGACAGGCTCCCCATCAGCCCCAGGCACAAACTCCACATCCAGCGAGCACGCCACTTCACTCAACTTACCCTCATTATCCAAAGCCACACCTGCCGTTTCTGCTGCCAGTGCGGTCAAGCGATACAGTGCCCCACTATCCAGCAGGCTCCAGCCAAGCTTCTTGGCGACCAACTGAGCAATAGTTCCTTTCCCTGCACCGCTCGGGCCGTCTATTGCAATGACCGGGGCCGATAAATTTTGTTTCATTCTTTCACCTTGATACAAATCGGTGCGCAAGCGCACCCTATAGGTTCTGCTTCATGCTTCTACTGCCGCACAACAAACAACCATATGATAGGGCGCGCTCGCGCACCATGAGGTATATAACGGTTATTCGTGCTCCACTGATATCTGCATACCCACTTGCTTAGCCAGCGCTTCGAAATTTGGAAATGAAGTCGCTACATTAGCACAGTCATTAATGGTTATTTCGCCTTTCGACCGAAGAGACGCCACAGCAAACGCCATTGCAATTCGATGGTCACCATGACTATCAACAACACCACCGGCTATTTCCGAACCGTTGATTTCAATTCCGTCTGGCGTCACCTGCGTGTCTACTCCAACCGCTTTAAGCCCATCAGCCATGACCTGAATACGATCGCTCTCTTTAACACGAAGCTCTTCTGCCCCCGTTAAAACAGTTTTACCCTCTGCACAGACAGCTGCAATAAACAGAACAGGAAATTCATCAATGGCTAAGGGAACCTGATCTTCTGGAATATTTATGCCTTTAAGTTGACTATACCGCACTGTTAGGTCTGCTACCGGTTCTCCACCCACTACAGACTCATTCGAGACTTCAATATCCCCTCCCATTGCGCGCAGAATATTTATAACCCCAACCCTTGTTGGATTCATCCCGACATGTTTCAGCGTAAGATTTGCACCCGGCGTAATTGACGCGGCAACCAAGAAAAATGCAGCTGACGAAATATCCGCAGGCACATCGATTTTAGTGGCCGTCAACGACCCTCCACCGATTAACGATGCAGTATCCCCAGCCCTATTCACCGGATACCCGAAGCCATTGAGCATTCTCTCGGTATGATCCCGTGTTGGCGCAGGCTCTGTAACGGACGTTTCGCCATCAGCGTATAGCCCAGCCAACAAAAGACACGACTTAACCTGAGCGCTTGCCATAGGCATATCGTAATGCATACCTTTTAACCGGCAGTTACCTTTTATTTTCATTGGCGGACGACCATGCTCCGCTGTTTCGATAACCGCCCCCATTTCCCTGAGAGGCGCAGCCACTCTCTCCATAGGGCGTTTTGATAAAGACTCATCTCCTGTTAGCTCTGTATCAAATGCCTGCCCGGCTAACAAGCCAGCAAACAATCTCATCGCTGTACCGGAGTTCCCTAGGTACAACGGTCCAGGCGGCTGCTTTAAGCCATTAACCCCAACACCATATATCTTGACTCGTCCTTCGTCCGGGCCTTCGATAACAACACCCATATCCCTAAAGGCCTGAAGCGTCGCTAAACTATCCTCCCCTTCAAGAAAGCCTTCCACCTCAGTCACCCCATCAGCCAAAGAACCCAGCATAATTGAGCGATGGGACATGGATTTATCACCCGCAACTCTAATAACACCGTTTACATCGCCGCCAGGCTTTAATTTAAAAATTACATTCTTGCTATTCATAATGGTCGTGTATGCCTGCCCTGATAATATCTTGCTAAAATGATCTCGCGCTGCTTTTGCTCGAGTAAAAACTCCAAGCAGCGTTTTACTATCCTGAGTTGCTATTGCTTCTCTTAATATTGCCAAATCGTCAGCAAAGTGATCTAACACCTTTAAGGTTGACGCACTATTTGAAAGAAAAATATCACTCCACATAACAGGGTCACTTGAAGCAATTCGCGTGAAATCCCTAAAACCACCTGCTGCATATTTGAAAATCTCTTTACTGTCACCTTCTCCTGCCAGCGTATCAACCAACGAAAAAGCGATTAGGTGGGGTAAATGGCTCGTTGCGGCAAGAACATCATCATGATGGTCGACCCCCATTTCCAAAACAGTAGCACCACATCTCACCCACAATGCACTCACTAGTTTTAGTGCTTCACATCCCATCTGAGGCAATGGCGTCAGAATTACTTTATGGTTCACAAACAAAGAAGAGTTCGCAGCCGACACACCGCTCTTTTCAGAGCCCGCAATAGGGTGACCAGGTATTACTGCAGGCCTGGCGCTTAACTCGACATCGGAAAAAACTCGCTCAACAGCTTTAACAAAACTACCTTTAACACTGCCAACGTCAGTTAACACAGCCCCCGGCTTGAATTCTGTTTTTATCTCATCAAGAACCGCCTCAACAGCCCTTACCGGCACCGCCAGTACAACCACATCAGCATTTTTTACAGCGCTTACCAAAGAGTCCGCAGCTTCATCTATAACACCAAGCGATAGCCCTGCTTGCAGCTCATTCGGGTTTCTATCAAAACCTACAATACGCCTGGCACCGTCATTTTCCTTCAAGGCCTTGGCAAATGAACCACCAATTAAACCAAGACCAATGACCGCGACCGTATCAGTAATAGAATTTTCACTACCGACACCTTTCTTACCAACAAACAAACTAGAATCAGACACGTTAATGACCCAAAATCTTTTCTAGTGCATTCAAAAAACGCTCGTTTTCTTCCTGCAAGCCAATAGAGACCCTTAAGTGCCTGGGCATACCATAGTTCGCAACGGGCCGGACAATGACGCCTTCCTGCAGTAATGATTGATATACAGGCATAGCGTTCTGACCGGTATCAAACGTAACAAAATTTCCAACAGAAGGGATGTAACTCAACGATAGTCGATCAAACCCAGCTGTGAGTTGAGTCATGCCCTCTTTATTAACCTTGCGCGATTCGTTCAAGTAATCTTCGTCACTCAACACCGCAACAGCCGCTTCCAATGCGAAGGTATCAACATTAAATGGCTGTCTGACTCTATTTAACAAGTTTGCTACATCTGGGTGCGACATGGCATAACCTACTCTTAATGATGCCAGCCCCCAAGCTTTTGAAAATGTTCTAGTCACAATCAGGTTAGGGTATTTAGTCAGCAACTCAACACCATCCGGAAAATCTACCCCCCCATTCCTGCTATCAATATATTCGCAGTAGGCTTCATCCAATACTACAATGACGCTTTCAGGCACATCATCCAAAAACTGAATGAGCTGGTGTTGGTTAACATAAGTTCCGGTAGGGTTATTTGGATTAGCAATAAACACCAGCTTGGTTTTATCATTAATCGCCTTTGCCATCTCAACCAAATCGTGCCCCCAGTCAACAGCAGGCACCTCAACAGCTTTTGCCCCGATTGCTTGGGTTACAAGGGGGTAAACAGCAAATGCATATTGAGAATAGACAATCTCTGACGATGAATCAGCAAAAGTGCGGGCGATTATTTCAAGTAGGTCGTTAGAGCCATTTCCCAGAGTAATCTGATCGACTGACACCCCATAGCGTTCTGCCAATACGTCTTTAAGTTTAAAACCACTTCCATCGGGGTATCGGCATAGCTCCTGAAATGAAGATTCGATAGCTTTTAACGCCTTATTACTTGGCCCTAAAGGGTTTTCATTGCTCGCAAGCTTTATAATATTCTTGATACCCAGCTCACGTTCAAGCTCATCAACGGGCTTACCGGGCTGATATGGATGCAGCCCTTGTACTCCTTTTGTAGCCAACGAGATTAAGTCACACCCCATTACAATCCCTCATTCAAGACTCTATGTTATTTCAAAGTAGCGTTATTTCAAGGTAGCGTTATTTCAACGTACTGTTATTTCAAGACGCTTAACTATTAACAGTTAAGCGAACTCGCTTTTAAGCAGCCTATACACTCTACAGAACACCGACTGGATAAGAACCTAAATGCTTGATTTCAACAGCTTCCTTAGAGATTTCATCAATTACTTTTTGCACATTCTCATCAGTATAGTGGCCTTCAAAATCGATATAAAATACATAAGCCCAGGTTCCAGATGTCGATGGCCGGGTCTCAATTCGGGTTAAGCTAATACCATGCTTATGAAATGGTTCAAGAAGGTGATACAACGCACCAGGGCAGTTTTTCATTGAAACCAGTATCGACGTTTTGTCATCTCCGCTAGGAGGCACATCTTCCATCCCAACAATAAGGAAGCGGGTTGTATTATCTGGCTGATCTTCTATATTTTTTGCGATATTTACCAGACCATAAAGCTCTGCCGCCATATCACCTGCGATCGCCGCTGAGTTAGGCTCTGCTTTGACTCTACGAGCCGCCTCTGCATTACTACTTACAGCCACACGCTCAACTTTTCGCCAATTCGAATCCAGCCAGCGCCTACATTGGGCTAATGATTGCTGATGAGAGTAGATTTTTTCGACTTTAGACAGGTCTGTTTCACTACCGGCCAATAAATGATGGTGAATACGTAGCTTAACTTCACCGCAAATTCTGAGTGGTGAAGAGACAAACATATCTAATGTGTGATTAATCATCCCTTCTGTCGAGTTTTCAACCGGAACCACCCCATAATGAGCTTCTCCAGCCTCTACCTCCCGGAACACTTCATCAATCGCCATCTGGGGCACACTAATAACAGAGTGGCCAAAGTGCTTTAGCGCTGCCGCCTGAGTAAATGTACCCTGAGGCCCCAGATACGCGATGTGCATAGGTTTTTCAAGCGCTAAGCAGGAAGACATAATCTCCCTGAACAAACGAGCCATCTCTTCATTATCAAGCGGCCCCTGATTTCGCTCCATCACTTTACGAAGCACTTGCGCTTCGCGCTCCGGCCTGTAGAAAATAGCATCATCACTCTTTTTGGCTTTCAGCTTTACATCCGCCACTTTTTGGGCGCACTTTGCTCGCTGATTAATCAGGGTCTGAATTTGCTGATCGATGCTGTCAATTTCATCCCTTATCTCACCAAGCGCTTTACTTTCATCACTCATGACTAACCATTATCTCTTTCAAATTCACCCATGAAATCTACCAGAGCATCAACTGCCGCTTCCGGTACCGCATTATAAATACTCGCGCGCATCCCCCCTACAGAACGATGCCCTGCCAGGTTCAGCAGACCACGCTGCTCCGCTTGCGATAAAAACAATGAATTTAGCTTATCATCCGCCAATGTGAACGGTATATTCATCAAAGAGCGGCTGTTAGCTGCAATAGGGTTGTTATAAAAGCCACTACCATCTATTGCGCTGTATAACTTCTGCGCTTTGCGACGATTTATTTCTTCCATCGCCGACAATCCACCTTGAGCCTTTATCCACTTAAATACCAGACCGGATAGATACCAAGCCAACGTAGGAGGCGTGTTATACATAGAGTTATTCTCTGCCGCCACACTGTAATTCATGCAGGTTGGAATATCTTCTCGTGCTCGCCCTAACAATTCATTTTTAACAACAACAATAACCAAGCCCGCCGGCCCAATATTCTTCTGAGCGCCTGCATATATGGCCCCAAATTTGTTTACATCTAGTGGCCTCGAAAGAATCGTGGACGACATGTCGGCAACTAATGGGGCTGCCGTATCCGGTATCCAGTCAAACTCCAAGCCACCAATTGTTTCATTTGGCGTATAGTGCAGGTAAGCGGCGTCATTGGATTGAGCCCATAAAGCTTGATCCGGAATGAACGTAAACTGATTATCTTGTGCAGTAGCTACAACATTAACCTCACAATACCGCTTTGCCTCTGCAATGGCTTTTTTTGACCAAATACCTGTATTTACATAATCCACCCGGTCACCCGGCGAAGATAAGTTGAGCGGAACGGAGGCAAACTGAGCTGTAGCTCCTCCCTGGAGAAATAAAACGGAGTAATCATCCCCAATCGAAAGTAACTCTTTAAAGTCACTTTGAGCCTCATTGGCAATAGACACAAACTCAGGGCTTCTATGGCTCATTTCCATCACAGACAGGCCACGCCCATTCCAATCTAACAGCTGCGCCTGAGCTTCAGCCAATACTTCGGTCGGCAGTGACGCAGGCCCTGCACAGAAGTTAAACGCTCTAGACATTAACTCGACACCTTTAACCATGCTTTTAAATTCAGAAACGGAAAAAACAAAGCCTCAGAGCTGCAACTCTCAGTGAGTTACAACATCTAAGGCCGTTAACCAAACAACAATAAACAATTTATCTAGCGACCTTAGTCACTACTCTTCTGCCGCTCCTTCGGCCCCTGCGCCCTCATCTCCACTATGTGGTGCCTCACCGGTATCTGCCTCAGAAGAACCTTCAAGAAGCTCATCTTCAGCGTCTGGTTCATCAATTCGCTCAACACCTACCAGCAACTCGTTTTCTTGAGATAACTTAATCAGCCTGACACCTTGGGTATTTCGGCTAACGATAGAGACCTCTTCCGTTCTGCTCCGAACCAGCGTACCTTTGTCGCTGATCAACATCATCTCATCGCCGTCAAACACTTGAACCGCTGAAACAAGCTTGCCGTTCCTTTCAGAGCACTGCATGGCAATAACACCTTGTCCACCACGTCCGTATACAGGAAACTCCTCAATACGCGTGCGCTTGCCGTAGCCATACTCACTTGCCAACAGCATCATGCTATCCTGCTGAGGTATAATTAACGATACGACACTATGCCCTTCAGGAACTTTGATACCCCGTACACCGCGAGCGGTACGCCCCATAGCACGAACATCACTTTCGTTAAAACGAATAGCCTTACCCGCACTACTCATGAGCATGACATCTTTAGTCCCATCCGTTAGCTCAGCACCAATCAGCGTGTCTCCTTCATCCAGACCCAGCGCAATCAAGCCGCTTGTTCGTGGGCGAGAAAAGTTTTCCAGAGGTGTTTTCTTAACGGTTCCACCCGCAGTTGCCATGAATATAAAGTGGTCTTCTTTATACTCCTGTATTGGCAGGAAGGTTGTGACCCTCTCCCCCTCGTCCAACGGCAAAATATTCACCATCGGGCGTCCGCGAGCTGTTCTGCTTGCCTGAGGAATCTCAAATACTCTCAACCAGTAGACTTTGCCCTTGTTGGTGAAGCACAAAATGGTGTCATGGGAGTTAGCAACCAGTAATTTTTCTATGAAGTCTTCATCTTTCATCGATGTCGAAGACTTTCCTCTCCCCCCTCTGCGCTGAGCTTGATATGCTTCAACGGGTTGAGTTTTGGCATAGCCGCCATGAGAAATGGTAACCACAAGGTCTTCTTCATTTATGAGGTCTGCAACTGTCAGGTCACGCTTAGACATCGTAATTTCTGTGCGACGCTCATCACCAAACTCTTCTTTTACCGCTGCAAGCTCTTCACGAATGACGTTCAACAGTTTTTCAGGATTACTCAATATAGCCAAAAACTCTGCTATCTTTTCGAGAATTTCACGATACTCTTCCAACAGCTTTTCTGTCTCAAGCCCTGTAAGACGGTGTAAACGCATATTCAAGATTTCTTGCGCCTGAACGGGCGACAAGTAATATTTCTGGTCACGTAAACCGTACTGGGGCTCTAAGTCATCCGGCCTGCACGCATCTTCTCCTGCCCGCTCCAGCATTGCAACAACATTGCCTGGCTCCCAGGCAGTTTCTAGCAAACGTTCTTTTGCAATGGCTGCGCTTGGTGATGCCTTAATCATCTCGATGACAGGGTCAATATTAGATAACGCAACCACTAACCCTTCAAGGATATGACCCCGCTCTCGGGCTTTGCGTAACTCAAAAACAGTCCTTCTGGTTACCACTTCCCTGCGATGCTTAATAAAGGCAGCCAGTACCTGCTTAAGATTAAGGGTCTTTGGTTCACCGTCAATCAGGGCAACCATATTAATGCCGAACACATTTTCCAGCTGAGTCTGAGCATACAGGTTATTCATAATCACATCGGGCATTTCACCTCGACGCAGCTCAATAACGATGCGCATCCCTTCTTTGTTAGACTCATCGCGCAGCTCTGTAATCCCTTCGATTTTCTTATCTTTCACCAGCTCAGCTATTTTTTCGATCAGTCGAGCTTTATTCACCTGATAAGGAATTTCGGTTATAACAAGCGTCTGCTTGCCATTTTTAGCGTCTGTTTCAACTTCGTGTCGGCCACGAAGGTAGATGCGTCCACGCCCCGTTCGATATGCCTCAATGATCCCCGCTCGGCCGTTAATAATTGCAGCAGTAGGAAAGTCAGGCCCAGGAATAAACTCCATTAGGTCATCGACGCTCAAGTCTGGGTTATCGAGCAGCGCTAAACAACCATCGGTAATTTCATGAAGGTTATGAGGGGGGATATTAGTCGCCATACCAACGGCGATACCGGACGAGCCATTTACTAATAAGTTGGGAACTCGAGTCGGCAGGACTTCAGGAATTTGCTCTGTTCCGTCATAGTTGGGAACAAAGTCTACCGTCTCCTTTTCAAGGTCAGCTAGCAATGAGTGTGAAAGCTTCTCCATGCGAATTTCGGTATATCGCATTGCAGCGGCGCTATCACCATCAACAGAACCAAAATTACCCTGGCCATCAACCAGTGTGTAACGAAGCGAAAACGGCTGAGCCATTCGTACAATCGTGTCGTATACCGCAGAATCACCGTGAGGGTGATATTTACCAATAACATCACCAACGATACGGGCTGATTTTTTATAGGGTTTATTCCAATCGTTGCTCAGTTCGCTCATCGCAAACAAAACACGACGGTGGACAGGCTTTAGCCCATCTCGAACATCCGGTAAGGCTCGCCCGATAATAACGCTCATCGCGTAGTCGAGATAAGACTGCTTTAATTCGTCTTCGATATTAACGGGTAAAATTTCTTTGGCCAGCTCACCCATATAGCTATAGTTCCTATTGTTCAGAAGTCTTTGGGCGGTTTATGCCGAGATCAAAACCTAATACGGCACTAAACCCCTTTTTAGTTGTTATATGGCAACTCATGACATGCCTGCATAATACTGGCATGTCATAAATCTATCTTTCATACCACTCTATGTCATATGACGTTCTTCCAGCATCTGGCTATTCAACCGAGTACCTAGCTATCACGTGGTTAATATAACCACTGCGTTACAATACGGTCACAATTACGTGGCACTGTAAAATCAGACAGTACAGCAGGTCTAGCCGACCTGAAGCACCGTAACCCCGCCTTAATTTAACAAAAGGCAATCACTTAAACTAGCCGCGTATCGAGTCGGGCAAGCCCATTCCCTAGCAAAAATAGTATCAGCGATTTAAAAACCCTAAATCATAACACACTTCATGGCCATTGCGCGTTACAAAACACGTGTTTTTCCTTGCTCATCAACTATCTCCATCTAAGCTTAGGGATAACTCTATTGCATATACAACCCCCCAGATATTACTTATGAAAAAATTTATAGTTGTAGAAGACAGCCCTATAGTCATTAAGATCATCAAACACATCGCAAAGCTTGACTCCTCGCTCAGGTTTGACACCGCAACATCATTCAAAGAAGCAAAAACACTGCTGGAAAATGAAGGTGGCAAGCAGTACTTGGCCGCTGTCGTTGATCTAAATCTGCCTGATGCACCTAACGGCGAAGTTGTTGATTACACGCTTGATTTAAAGATACCTACAATCGTACTAACTGGCAGCTACGACGAGCATAAACGAGATCAAATGCTTGAAAAACCAATAGTTGACTACGTTGTGAAAGAGAGCCGTTTCTCATACGAATATGTATTAAAGCTTATTCATCGCCTGCATAAAAACCAGCATATAAAGGTACTCGTCGCTGACGACTCAGCAACTTCAAGAAAATTCATTACCACAATGCTGCAACCTCACTTATATCAAGTCATTGAAGCAGAAGACGGGAAGCAGGCATTAAACATTATAGAGAAAGACCCCAACATTAAACTTCTAATAACAGACTACAACATGCCCGTTATGAACGGGTTTGATCTAGTGAAAAACATTCGTAGAGAGGTTGATAAGAATTCACTGGTTATCATCGGCCTTTCAACGCAAGGCAGCGGAGGACTGTCAGCAAAGTTCATCAAGAATGGTGCCAACGACTTTTTATCAAAGCCCTTTAGCCACGAAGAGTTCCACTGCCGGATTATTCACAATATCGAAACCATGGAACATGTAGAAACCATTCAGCACGCAGCCTACCATGACTACCTTACAGGCTTGTTTAATCGGCGACATTTTTACGAAAAAGGTGAAGAAGCGTTAGCCGTCGCACAGAAAAAGAGCATCCCCACTTGCCTTGCACTGATAGATATTGATCACTTTAAGAAAATAAACGATGTCTACGGCCATGATGCAGGCGACCTCGCACTCAAAGAAATAGCAGCACTTATCAATCAGGCCTTTGGACGTTTTGTTTTCGCCCGAATGGGCGGAGAAGAGTTCTGCGTATTACTGCCCGGACTCGACATAAAAAAGGCAGCAACACTGCTGGAGAATTTTCGGGAACTAGTAGAGGACCATATAATTATGCTGGATAATAGCAGCGTTACTATTACCATATCGGCAGGCATCGCCGCCGATCAGAACAACACACTGGACGGACTAATGAGCGAGTCGGATCGACAGCTTTATAACGCCAAACAAGCTGGCAGAAACCAAATATGCGTAGCGGAATAAACTTATTGAGGTGATGGAGTTTTCAAAACACCCCTCTCCTCGAAGGGTATAGCCGTCAGTAAATAGAGTGCGCAAGCGCCCTATTTATTGACGGGCGCAAATGACACTAACTTACGTAAGCGCCATCACATTAATTAAACACGACTGTTTTGTTCTCGTAGATAATAACCCTATCTTCCAAATGGCACCGTAGGCCACGAGAAAGAACCATTCTTTCAACATCCCGCCCCAATCGAACCATATCTTCCGTAGAGTCACGATGGCTTACTCGAATGACATCCTGGTCAATAATAGGTCCTTCATCGAGATCCTGCGTTACATAGTGGCACGTTGCGCCAATTAACTTAACCCCGCGATCATACGCTTTGTGATACGGCTTGGCTCCAGCAAATGAAGGCAAAAAACTATGATGAATATTAATCACCCTACCCGCGTACAACTCGCATAGGTCGGGGGGCAAAATCTGCATATAACGAGCTAAAACAATGACATCCGTTTGATACTCTTCAACCAGCTTAGTGACTTGTTCAAATGCTTCAGGCTTATTATTCTTATCAACAGGTACATGATGGTAAGGAATATCATGCCACTCAACCATGCGACGAAGGTCATTATGATTTGAAATCACAGCTACTATTTCTGCATCCAACTCATTACTGTGCCAGCGATGTAAAATATCCGCCAAACAGTGTGACTCTTTTGAGGCCATCAACACTACGCGCTTTTTAACATCCGAATCAGAGACACTCCAGCACATGGAGTACTCTTTCGCAATAGGCTCAAAAGCGATACGGAATGACTCAAGGTCAAACGATATCGAACTGGCCTTTATTTCATTCCGCATAAAAAACCAACCTGTTTTCTGGTCGGCGTGATGACTGGCTTCGGTAATCCAGCCATTGTACGTTGCCAAAAAGTTACTGACCTTTGCAACAATGCCCGTGCGATCCGGGCATGAAATGATAAGACGGTAGGTTCTTTCCATTAGAATTACTTAAGAATCAATGGGGTCAGAGTCGAATGGCACTTACTTAAGACATAATGACTCTGTACTGTCATTCCCGCGCAGGCGGGAACCCATTTGGAACGGAGTCTATAAGCCTTATGGATCCCCGCGTTCGCGAGAATGACAAGCTTAAGTCAGTGCCATTCGAGTCAGAGTCTCCGACTCTGACTCCATTGATTCACTATTCCTCTTCCAATAAATCTGTTTTAGCTGCCATAATGAAATCGTTTCGATGCAGCCCATTAATTTTGTGCGTCCACCAAGTGACCGTCACCTTACCCCACTCAGTTAATAACGCAGGGTGATGCCCCATACTTTCAGCCAGACCTCCAACGCGGTGCGTAAATGCCAATGCGTGCAGAAAGTCTTTAAAGTTAAACACTTTCTCCAGTTGCATCACACCATCTCGAACCTCAACATTCCAGTCTGGTATCTGCTTAATTAGAGCCTTTAACTCTTCATCTGTAACTTTTGGCGCATCAGCCTTACAGGCTTCACAGCGCTGCTCTATTAGTTTAGCTTCATTACTCATTTAAATACCTATTAACAGGTTATTTAACCATCTAAATTTTTATCATGTCTATAATCTTATCTATCAGCTTTTTATGCGTATCTAGAGATAAGGCTGCTGCCCGCTTAACAATAATTGATTCATGTGCCGTGAATATTTTACTCGGCCTGATATAGCTTGTAAGCTTTAACGTACCCTCATCAAGGTCAGCATCGCTTATTTCTAAGCTCATCGGATCAGCATAAGGTTTGCTAGTTATTTGGCACAATATCCAATCTTCATGTAGGGCATTAGATATAATCACTGCCGGGCGTAATTTTGAGTTACGCAAATCAGAGAAAGGAAAACGAACAAAAACAATATCCCTTACTGAAAACTGCTCCATGCTTCATCTTCCTCCTCATTCGCCCAGTCAGACATTGCCTGCTCACTAAGCATAGAAACTTCTATTTTTTCTTTTTGTGCCTTTGCTAATGTTCTTTCTTTTAGTTTTATAAAATCCAACACCTCTTGCTGAATTTCATCAGGTAGTTTACGACTATGTAACTCTATTTCTTTAAGTAATCGCTGCATAACCTCACCCTCTAAAAACCAAACCCGTAGCCGTGATGCAGCGAAGCGGAATCAAGGAACACCTTAACAACACCAAAACCCTGATTCCAGTCGTTCCGACCTTCATCAAGGCTACGATTTTACATTAAACTAACTAACCGACTTAGCCGCTATAATTTTGTCATGCCATATCTGTGGCGCAGTCTGGTGCACAGAGCTTCCTTTGGTATCAACCGCAACAGAAACCGGCATATTCTCTACATCGAACTCGTAGATCGCTTCCATTCCCAGCTCAGGGAACGCAACCACTTCTGCTGACTTAATCGCCTTAGACACCAAGTATGCAGCACCACCGACGGCCATCAAGTAAACCGCGCCAAACTCCTTAATCGCATCAATCGCAACCTGGCCTCGCTCTGCCTTACCGATCATCCCCATCAAACCGGTCTGTTCAAGCATTGTATGAGTAAACTTATCCATACGGGTTGCCGTTGTCGGCCCTGCAGGACCTACCGCCTCACCCTTAATCGGGTCAACCGGTCCGACGTAATAGATAAAACGATCTTTTAAGTCGACTGGCAGCTGCTCACCATTCGCCAGCATCTCTACCATCTTCTTATGCGCCGCATCGCGCCCTGTCAACATTTTACCAGACAGTAGGAGCGTATCACCGGGCTGCCATTCTGCAATTTCTTCACGGGTCACAGTATTGAGATTAACACGGCGAGTGTTTGCGCCCTCGGTCATGGTAATCTCTGGCCAGTCTTCCAAACTAGGCGCTTTCTGCAACGATGGGCCACTGCCATCCAGCACAAAATGAGCATGACGGGTTGCAGCGCAGTTAGGAATCATAGCCACAGGCAATGAAGCTGCGTGAGTTGGGTAATCCTTGATTTTAATATCAAGCACGGTCGTCAAACCACCCAAGCCCTGAGCACCAATACCCAACTCGTTGACCTTATCCATAATTTCAAGTCGAAGTTCTTCGACTCTGTTTTTAGGGCCGCGCTCGCGCAATTCATGGATATCAATGGGATCCATTAATGATTCTTTAGCCATTACCGCCGCTTTTTCTGCAGTACCACCAATACCTATACCCAACATACCCGGCGGGCACCAACCAGCCCCCATGGTAGGTACCGTTTTAACGACCCAGTCAACAATGCTGTCACTTGGGTTCAACATCACCATTTTTGATTTGTTCTCAGAACCGCCACCTTTCGCCGCTACCTGAACATCAACCGTATCACCGGGAACAATCTCGTAATGAATGACAGCTGGCGTATTATCTTTAGTGTTTTTTCGGGCACCTGCCGGGTCATCAAGAATAGATGCCCTCAGCACGTTATCTGGATGAGTATACGCTCTGCGCACACCTTCGTTGATCATATCATCAACGCTCATATCAGCGTCCCACTGGACGTTCATTCCGACTTTAACAAAGACGGTCACGATACCAGTATCCTGACAGATTGGGCGATGCCCTTCTGCTGACATTCGAGAGTTAATCAGGATCTGAGCCATCGCGTCTTTAGCCGCCGGAGACTCTTCCTTTAAATAGGCCTCATGCACCCCTTTAACAAAATCAACCGGGTGGTAATATGAAATAAACTGAAGCGCATCAGCTACGCTCTCTATAAGGTCATTTTGGCGAATAATTGTCATCTGTAATCTCTCTATTGGTAATCCCGTCAGGCGCGATCTAATATACGGCACGCACCGTTTAACCCTAGCCAGCCACAAAGGCACCCGTGCAGGCCAAACAGTGCACGCCTTAATATTATCACTTTTTGTTATACGGAGCGCGATTGTACAGGATTTTATATACGGTTACAGGTAGATCAATCGCTAGCCTGCTTGCCAAAAAAGGTGAGCAATAATCTATCATCTATATTTACTCTGTTTTTAAGACCATATTCTCACCCAATTTAGATGAATTAACGATTAACACGTTGAAAGCGTGCTAAAAACTCGACAAATTTTGGAATGCCGTCTACGTTTATACGAGGCAATAAATAGACAGCGAAACGTTAAAGCTTATTTTCAGACTGCGAATAAGCCCGAATAGCTGGTATGAGCTCGAATTAGTGGCAAATCATACTTTAGTGCGATAAAAGTATTGACGCAGCTTGGATATAGTTCAGGCTATAAGAATTTAGGTTTAGACACTCCATACGTCTACTCCGCTTCCAGAAAACATAATAATAGGAAAGAAGGTCCTACCTATGTATAAGAAAACCCTACTGAGTTTGGCAGTGGCGTCCTCCTTGACCCTAACTGGCTGTTTAGACGACGGTGACAATTTTAGAAATGCTAATCCGGAGTATGGGATAGTAGATACAACGTTCGACACAACCAAAACCAGACCGTTGTTCCAACCTAACCCTTTCTCCCCTAACGCAGCAATTCCATCAAACTATGATTTGCTATTGCTCGCGGGAGCATCAAAATCCAATTACGATTTCACCGGCAATATTACAGACACTTCTCCAGCAACTAATGCAATTAATGACTTTGACGGTTTTTCTACAACGGGCCAATTCGATATCAAATTCAATAATTCACTTAACCCTGCAACAGTTCTAAAGGGTCAGTCTGTATTTGTTATACCTCTTAACACGCTGCCAGTTAGTGCCCTTGCGCCTCTCGCTGTCCCTAAGGCTATTGATCCTTCAAATATAGACTTATCAGACCCATTTGATGTAGCCACATTAACCGACCCAACAAAACTGAATTACAGGGTTGAAGTAGCAAGTGTTGATAGTGGCACTAACAACGCAATAAGAATTACACCACTTTTACCACTTCCATCTCAGACCAAGTTTCTTGTCTTCATGACAGATGCTATTTTGGATGCCGATGGAGTAGCGATAGAGCCTTCCTCAGACTATTCATATTATTCAACAGCAGAAGATAACGAACTCGGCTCTTCCAACTTGATAGCAGTCAGAGACTTGGTTAAGGGGCACGACACGCTCGCAAAAGCATTTGCGGAGGCAAACAGCCTTCCTAACAGCGTTGTAATGTCACATACGTTCACTACAACTGACCCGGACACGGTAATGCATGCCATGGCCTCACCGGGTACAGCTATGACGCAAATAGGTCAACAGGTTGTTCTTTTGTCTGCTCTTCAAGTAGTAAAAGACGAAAAACCAGAACTAACCTCTGCCAGTGACCAGTTTGCTGCACTTAAAGATGCAATATCTGCAACTCCAACTGATACCGATCTTGCAGCAAAAGTAACCGCTGCCATAGGGCCATATATTGCCGACCCAACACTAGCTCCAAAAATAGTTGGCGAAGCGTTTGCGGCAGGCGCCTTTTCATACCCTCAGTCAAGAGACTCGGTGTTTTATAGCGATGTAAAAGCCAACACATTAGCCACTTTCGCCGCCTTACCAGATGGAAATGCTCTTAAAACGGCGGCAAGCGTTGTTGACGTTGCTCAAGGGGCGATTGAGCTACCTTATTACAGCCCTCTACCAGAAGGAAGCGATGGCACAAATCTTGTCACAGGCCTATGGCGCGGTGACGACGGTATCGAGACAATATTGAATGCTAGAATTACTTCTCGTCAAGGCAGCATCCCTACATTGTCAAACTTTAGTTTCTTAAGGGATTCAGACAACACATTTAATGTAACCTATTCATTTCCCTACGCTAAACAACAAGCAACAACGGCTGTGCCAGTAACAGTTATAAAGCCTAGCTCTGCAATTTGTACTAGCGGTACAGTTTCTCAAGTTGCCATATTTATGCATGGAATCACGGCAGACAGAAGTGTCTCACTAATCCCCGCAATCAATATGGCTGCAAACGGATGTATAGCGACCGTTGCAATAGATCAACCTCTGCACGGTCTCGGTGGAGCAACGACTGGTACAGTAGCAGGGCTTGATGTACTAACGGCTGACGATGTAACCGGCACGAGCGTATCTGATGCTGACTATATTGGTGAACGCCACTTTATGTTTACCGATGCATCAGGAACCTTGGCTCCAGAATTACAAACAGACATCACTAATGTGACCTCTGGCAGTCTGGCGATCAACATCAAGAGCCTGCAGACAACCAGAGACGGTTTACGTCAAGCAGCTTTAGACTTGCTTAATCTTAACGCAACACTTTCGGATATGAGTATCGGCGGAAGCACTATCCTCGCAGGGAAACCAGTACACTTTATTGGTCATTCTTTAGGTGGCATCGCTGGAACCCCGTTTGCAGCAATTAATAATAACGCAACAGTTCGTGGCACTTATGCAGCATCGCCATTATTTGCGGGCCCTCCATTTTCTGGCTCGCCACTCTTTGAAAGTTTGGAGTCGGTATCATTAATGAATACTGGTGGTCAACTAACCAAGCTGGCTGAAAATTCAAGCGTATTCTCTGGCTCTATCATTAATGGGCTTGCTTCGGCAGGCGTAAATCAAGGTACTTCTGATTTCGAGTCATTCCTATATACCTGGCAAGGAGCAGTTGACTCAATTGATCCAACTAACTATGCCAAAGACTTAGGATCAACTACTACTAAAATACTAGTATCTGAAGTTCTCAATGACCTCCGTGTTCCAAATCAGGCAAACGTAAACCCATTGGGTGACGCCGGCTCCGCCCCTCTTGCAGGAACAGAACCAATGATGGCACTTATTGATCTTGGCGCTGGCGGCACCAATCTAGCGGATGGTACAACTTTAGGCTTGATTACAAGCGACAGCACGGCAACGGCAGGTCTTGCTCCTCCGCAAGCATCCTTCTTTGCTAATAGCAACCCTTGTACAGATGCTAGCCATGTCACATTCATACTACCTCAGACCCCCCCATCAGCGACTGATACCATATGCCCTGGTGGCTCTGACACAAGCGGTGCGCACGCAGAGATGGTTACCGAGGTAACAACATTAATAGCTGGTGGAGTAATACCAATTACTGTAGCCGGTCAACCATTACTTGGTAAGAGCACCACTATCGATAAAGCATTAGATCAAAATTAGTAACACTTCTTGCAAGTATTGGTATGTTTAATTAAGCCCAGCTCACGCTGGGCTTTTTTATGCCTTTTAACAAACCAAAAGGGTCAGACTAACCCTTTTGAGATGCCCTTTTTAAAAGCACTCTACCCCACCCACCATCGGCACAAATGAAACCGGTAACACATCTTTTACTATCAACTCACCTTTTTCCTTAACCCCTCTTATAAGCGATTGCCCTCCAAGTAGACTTCCAACGGGCATCACAATTCTCCCGCCGTCTATGAGTTGGTCGACCAATGATTGAGGAACGTCATCGGGAGCAGCGGTAACAACTATGGCATCAAAAGGAGCATATTCAGACCAACCATCGTATCCGTCAGCAACTTTAAATTGAATATTGCTCAAGCTTAACCCTGTTAGAACATCTTTCGCTCGCTGAGCCAACGTTGCAATCCGCTCGACTGTATATACCTGGCCCGCCAACTGCGCCAAAATGGCCGTTTGATAGCCAGACCCCGTGCCGATCTCAAGAACTCGTTGCCCTGTTTTGACATCAAGCAAATCTGTCATCAAGGCAACAATAAACGGCTGGGAGATTGTTTGCTCGCAGCCGATTGATAAAGGGTGGTTCTGCCACGCCATAGACTTATACGAATGTGGTACAAACGAAGAGCGGTCAACCTTTCGTAGCGCTTGCTTAACGTCTTCTTTTAATTTGCACCGTCCTGTATATCGCTGAGTCTCTCTCATTTCAGCGTCAACAGCACCCCAAAGCCTATCGCTCTGTTCTAACTCGTGATTCCTTGTAAACATAATAGAACCTCCGCGCGCGCTCCAGCCTCAAATGAAATCACTCGCTTAACCTAAATATAGAGGAATATAAGCTAAAATGATTGGGGAGATATTGGCGAGATGCTGTTAAAGATGCCTGTAAGCTGCTTCGCATAGAACTGTGATATAGCATGGACAAAAATTAAACTGAGTAGCCCAAACGCAAAAAGGGCGCTGCAATCCATGCAGCGCCCTATCTGTTTGATGCTTCCTTTACCATTCCTTAGGTAACCGGCCGTCCTTGCTTACTTCCTTGTCCGCATCCTTACGTTATTGCGGTTAACGAGTCGATAACCCCATGTCGTCCTGACGAAGAGAATAATACGGAACCCTAGTAGTTAGAGATAGAGGTGATCTCTTAAAAGCGTGTAGGATATATCTCACATAACTAGAGCCAATATTCTAAATCTGCATTAACCTTAATAAGCCAATTGCTTAACTCCACTTCTTGATCAACTTTCTTGACCGGGATATAAATGAGCTGCTAGCATTTGGGCTTACAAACGCTTTAAGGATAAAAGCGAATCAGATTAACTCACACCACGACTTCATCATTCAAGGAAGATTAGAATGGCTTATTGCACTTCAGATAATGGATTATTTGGAACGTTCATAGATGAAAACATGGCCTCTCTCGGCCTGCCGATGCCCTCATCAGTATTTGAAACCGAGGATCAATGACCGCAATTGCTGCCAGTATCCTTGGCTTAACATCCAGAATATTAGCCCCCCAGAACTTTTGAACAAACACTAGCAGGCCTCATCAATGAACTCTGTTACTCAAAAGCTATTGTTTCTACTGCTTGCATTATTCTGTGCTTTAGTTGCACATTCCTATTTTAATGTTACCGGGGAATATGCCTTTTTACCATTCTATGCTGTGCTCCTGTGGCGGTTAATCAGATGGTTAAAAAGTAGAATCAGGCAAATTGAATAACCCCAAACGCAAAAAGGGCGCTGCAATCCATGCAGCGCCCTATCTGTTTGATGCTTCCTTTACCATTCCTTAGGTAACCGGCCGTCCTTGCTTACTTCCTTGTCCGCATCCTTACGTTATTGCGGTTAACGAGTCGATAACCGCATGTCGTCCTGACGAAAAGAATAATACGGAACCCTAGTAGTTAGAGATAGAGGTGATCTCTTAAAAGCGTGTAGGATATATCTCACATTTGTAGAGTTTCTATTCTAGAAACAGCCAAAGAAAGTCACCATTCGTGCGGTGATTCGTAGCCTTGATGAAGGGAGGCACGACTGGAATCAGGGTTAGATTTTAAGTATCCGCCTCCCCTTCCTTGATTCCGTTGCACTGCATCACGGCTACAAGTGAGTGATTCATCAAGGCAAAGAAACAAACTTATGGGTAGCCAAAGGAAGTCACCATTCGTAAGGTGATTCGTAGCCTTGATGAAGGGAGGCACGACTGGAATCAGGGTTAGGTTTTAAGTATCCGCCTCCCCTTCCTTGATTCCGTTGCACTGCATCACGGCTACTGAGACAAGTCCATGGAGGTCATCCAGGTTCATTGAACCGATAGATGGCAAGTGGAACTATAGACAATAGATAGTTCAATTCACCCAGTCTCGAAGTCTGAATCTCAGCACATGTTGCTGCCCTGTTAGGGTAAGACGCTCTTTCGTCAGCGAAATACCGCTCCATGATGAAAGCGTCTCTGAAACGGCCTGCTCTATCTCCATTACGGACTCTGGGCACATTTTTCTAGTGAGCCCCATCTTTTCAATACGAAACTCTTTCCCTTGTCTTAGTGAGGCCTGGCCAAAAAAGCTGTTGCAGCCTGCGAGGCCATTTGCTGTAAAGTTCTCGCCTATCTCTAATCGCGGCCGTTGATGGCTTTTGTGAACTGGAATTTCTTTTCCATCTATATGGGTTAGCTCCCAGTTGTGATGTTGCAGCGCTTTCACGGATACAGGTATGGGACTGTAGTCATAAGTGGAGCATGCCGCCACTAAAAACGAGGCAAGAATTAGCATCCATGTGCTTTTCATTGAGATCACCTATCATATTTGAAATACAAAAAAACCGGGACAAGCCCGGTTTTAAGATAGCACTTAAGCTGTCTAATTGAAGCGAAACCTACAGCAAACGCCCTTTTTCTGCCGCGATTCTCAAACGAAGCGCATTCAGTTTGATAAAGCCTGCTGCATCTTTTTGATCGTATGCGCCTTGATCTTCTTCGAAGGTGGCTATTTTTTCATCAAATAGAGAGTCATTTTCAGACATACGACCCGCAACAATGACGTTACCCTTATACAGTTTTAAACGAACTTTACCATTTACATACTTCTGAGTATCGTCTATTAAGCCTTGTAACGCTTCACGCTCAGGGGACCACCAGAAGCCGTTGTAGATCAGTTCCGCATACTTAGGCATCAAACTATCTTTCAAGTGAGCAACCTCTCTATCCAGAGTGATAGACTCAATTGCCCGGTGAGCTTTCATCATAATCGTGCCCCCTGGGGTTTCGTAGCAGCCACGAGACTTCATACCCACAAAACGGTTTTCTACGATATCCAGACGGCCTATACCGTTTGCACCACCTAATTCATTGAGCTTAAGCAGCACTTCATGAGGCTTTAGGCGCTCATCATCAATAGCGACGATATCACCATTCTCGTAGGTTAAGTCAATATAGGTCGCTTTATCAGGTGCATTTTCAGGAGACACACTCCAACGCCACATATCTTCTTCAGCTTCCGCCCATGGGTCTTCAAGGATGTCGCCTTCATAAGAGATATGAAGCAGGTTTGCATCCATTGAGTATGGCGATTTGCCCTTCTTCTTCTCTACTTCAATACCGTGTTTATCACAGTATGCCAACAAAGACTCTCGGGAATTCAGATCCCACTCTCTCCATGGCGCAATAACCTGAACCCCAGGCTTAAGCGCATATCCGCCAAGCTCAAAACGAACCTGATCGTTACCTTTACCCGTAGCACCGTGAGAGATTGCATCGGCATCGGTTTCATTTGCGATTTCAATTAAGCGACGAGCGATCAAAGGACGAGCAATTGAGGTTCCCAACAAGTACTCACCTTCATAGATGGTGTTTGCGCGGAACATCGGAAATACATAGTCACGAACAAATTCTTCACGAAGGTCTTCGATAAAAATCTGCTTAACGCCTAATGCTTCTGCTTTAGCACGTGCAGGCTCAACTTCTTCGCCCTGCCCTAAATCTGCTGTAAATGTAACGACTTCACAGTTATAGGTTTCCATCAGCCATTTAACGATCACTGACGTATCAAGACCTCCGGAATAAGCCAGAACGACCTTATTAACCTTAGACATACCGATGCTCCAGATGAGAAAATTTCAAAGGCGGCTATTTTACTTGCTAGGCGAGCTAAATCCCAGCCTGATTTGAATAATTGTCTAAATCAGGCCCGATTAGCCTTCTGGGGAGGCATTGCTGCTTGAACTAGAGGCCATTCTAGTGCCTCTTTCCAACCGAACGGTGGTACGTCTGTTCTTTGCTTTGTTCTTTTTGCTGTTATTCTTGGCAACTGGATAGCGCTCGCCATGATAGCGAGTCGTAATCATCTCTTCTGGAATGCCGTTCTCAATGAAATAGGTTCTCACGACTTCTGATCGCTCTTTCGACAGACGCCGGTTATAGATTCTTCGACCACTGCTGTCGGTATGCCCATCAATAACAATAGATGTCACGGTATTATCAGCCTTCAGGTAAATCACAACTTTTTCGAGAATCTTTCGATCATCTTCTGTTAGCTCAGCTTTATCCACTTTAAACAGCACTTTGGTGCGCTCCACCTGCCTGAAATTAACCGGCAATAAAGACGCGACACAGTTGAGGTAATCATTATAGAAGTCAGGGAAGTTAACCGAAGACACCCGTACTCTAATAGACTCGTCGTTATACCAAGACCTACGCGTGAATGTCGGGGTCATGCCATCCATTAGCCCCTCCATCATATTACGTGCTTTTGTGCGTCCAACTACAATTGGCTTACTAGACTCTGAAACTGGGACGTAACCTAAACTCTGCACATTGTTCCCCGGCCTCCACTGGGGTGCTTCTATCACCAATGCCGCCTTACCTGTTTTCATAGGATTTGCGTTTGCGTTCAAATAGAACGTTAGTTTTTCGCCCGCCTCATGATAGAAAACCCCCTTACCATATCGAGGGATCGGATGTGTCAGGCTGCATTCAAAAATAGAAGCTGATAAATACCACTGGCTATTACTCAAGTCAGCCGTATACGTTTTCGCAACACCCTCAACCGGTATCAAAACAAATAACAGTAATAGCTTACTTAATATGGCCATTTGTGCTCGCCAGACCTTAAAATGTATCGAACCCATGTTTCCCACAGTGAAACCGCCATAGTCAGGTTTATCGATGATGCAGAAATTATCCACAACATTATAAAATTTTGCTTTCTATAGTTAGCGTCCGCTTTGACGAAAACTTTACCCTAATCTCACGCTCTGTCTGGTATACTTTGCGAAATTTTGTAGTATTTTTGTAAGTTAAGCAGGGCTTTTAAATCATGACTGAATTGACCATTACTCGTCCGGACGACTGGCATCTCCACCTACGAGACAATGAATTTCTCACTCAAACCGTTCCTGCCTCTGCGCGGTATTTTGGCAGGGCTATTATTATGCCAAACCTGGTTCCCCCCGTGACAACAATGGATGATGCGATCGCGTACAAGGCCAGAATCACCGAGGCCACGCCACCATCAAGCCAGTTCAAGCCGCTAATGACACTATATCTGACTGACAAAACCACGCCTGCAGATATTCAAAATGCAGTAGACAGTGGTGTTGTTGTAGCCTGTAAGCTGTACCCGGCAGGTGCCACCACTAACTCTGACTCAGGTGTAACCGATATCGATAAAATTACGCCTACGTTAGAGAAAATGGCAGAACTTGGACTGCCTTTATTGATCCACGGTGAAGTAACAACAGATGATATTGATATATTTGACCGTGAAGAGGTCTTTATCGAGACCACTCTCGAACCGCTGGTTAAGAAAATTCCTTCACTAAAAATCGTGCTGGAGCACATCACAACCAAGCAAGCCGTAGAATTTGTCACTAATGCGCCTGAGCGGGTTGCGGCCACCATCACCCCGCACCACTTGATGTATAACCGTAACCATATGCTGGTCGGTGGAATCAGGCCTCACTTTTATTGCCTGCCCATACTAAAGCGTAATGTGCATCAATTAGCACTTCAACAAGCCGCCACCAGTGGCAACCCCAAGTTTTTCCTTGGCACAGACTCGGCTCCCCATGCCCAAAACAAAAAAGAGACAGCGTGTGGCTGCGCGGGTTGCTACTCAGCCTTTGCTGCCATTGAGCTTTATGCTGAGGCATTTGAATCACTGGGTGCGCTCGATAAACTCGAAGGGTTTGCCAGCCATTTTGGCCCCGACTTTTACGGGTTACCCCGCAATAAAGACACGATCACATTGATCAAATCTGAGTGGCAAGCCCCTGAAAAACTCTCTTTTGGTGATACTGAGGTTGTTCCGCTACGAGCAGGCACAAAACTGGGTTGGAAAGTTGCGTAAGCGGAACTTCACAAATTTAATAGACCAATATTATTTATCTACTTAAGAAAAGCTTACTAAGGATTTTTTGTGTCAAATTATTCAGATGATGACGAACTTAAGAATAAGAACCCGATGTCTTACCGGTTTCGAGGTTTTTTGCCGGTCGTCATCGACGTGGAAACCGCAGGATTTAACTCAGAAACAGATGCCCTGCTAGAAATAGCCGCCGTCATTATTGGGATGGATAGCAACGGCGATGTATATTGTAAGGAAACCATTAGCTGTAATGTTGAGCCGTTTAAAGGTGCAAATATCGAAAAGTCAGCACTGGACTTCACCGGCATAGACCCGACCTGCCCGCTTCGAAATGCGAAACCAGAAAGTGTTGCCCTGGAACGAATATTTAAAGCCGTCAGACATGAAATAAAAGAACAGGACTGCAACCGAGCAGTATTGGTTGGCCACAACGCCACCTTTGATCATAACTTTGTGTTCGCTGCGGCTGAAAGAACGGAAATAAAGCGCAACCCATTCCACCCATTTTCAACCTTTGATACGGTGACCCTAGCCGGGTTAGCATACGGTCAGACCGTGCTGGCAAAAGCGTGCGCCGCTGCCGGCATTGAATTCAATGGTAAAGCCGCTCACTCAGCGCGTTATGACACGGAAAAAACAGCTGAGCTATTCTGTAAAATAGTTAACCGCTACAAAGAAGCAGGTGCCTGGCCCTGCTAACGCCAAGCTTTTGCAAACGAGTGCAACCCGTAGCCGGTCATACACATTAAAAGCCCAAACAAAAAAGCCCCGTTGAACTTAGCGTCAACGGGGCTTTTTTGTTCAGTTATAAGAACGAAAGCGCGGTAGCTTCGTTCTTATAGACTAGCTCTGCTTACAGGTTATCTGCGCTTTCAGACAAGTACTTAGCAACACCGTCTGGAGAAGCATCCATACCTTTATCACCCTTGTTCCAACCAGCTGGGCAAACTTCACCATGCTCTTCATGGAACTGAAGCGCATCAACCAGACGAATCAGCTCATCCATGTTACGGCCTAAAGGAAGGTCGTTAACAATCTGCGAACGAACATTACCTTCCAAATCAATCAGGAACGCGCCACGGAATGCAACGCCACCTTCTGACTCAACATCATAAGCTTTACAGATGTCGTGGTTAATATCAGCAGCCAACGTGTATTTAACCTGACCGATACCGCCTTCGTTTACTGGCGTGTTACGCCATGCGTTGTGAGTAAAGTGAGAATCGATAGATACACCAATTACTTCAACGTTACGCTCTTTAAACGCTTCGATGCGGTGATCAAGTGCAATCAATTCAGATGGGCATACAAAGGTGAAATCCAGTGGGTAAAAGAAAACTAAACCATACTTGCCTTTTATTGCTTCGCTTAATGTAAGCTCATCAACGATTTGTCCGTCTGCTAATACCGCAGGAACTGTAAAATCAGGTGCTTTCTTACCAACGAGTACGCTCATTGTCATTTATCTCCGGTTAATGTTTATTTAGTGTTTAGAAAATAGTCGATCAACAGGCTAACTTCAAACCAGAACTGCACTATTCCTAAATTTGAATTAATGCCTTAGCCTGCCAGGTCAACATTGGTGGTTTGCACCCTGTTTCGAATATGCAATCCAGCCTACAACTTATTGATAAAGATATAGTACACAGGGATTTAAACCCCGACTAGCGATTGTTCATTAAAAAAATCTATAAGGTTAATAGTTAGTCCCTATCAATCACCTAAACAGCATAGATTTAGATTAATAATTAACCAACTCGCGCCAAGAATAGCTATTTTTGCATAACAATCGTTGCTAGGCATGAAACTTATAGAAAATTTTGTTCGGGATTATCCAACAACAAATATACCGCCTTTTCTTAAATAAAATCTGTTTTCGTGTTTTATCCATAAAATTCAATCTATTACCAATTTCAACTTCATTTGGCTATGTTGGCATAACAGCTGCAAATACAGATACCAGTAATAAAGTGAGACCTTTTCACGACGTTACGAGCGAAGTAAAGACAAGGCAAAAAATGAAGAAAAAGCGCAGTTTATGAGTAATAAGTCCCGGTCGACCCAGGAGAGCGCACAATTTTGAGTCATTTTTTAACGCTGTATTTGTAAGCGCAGTAGTCGTGCAAAGGTCTCAAAGTATTTTAGATAGCAGGAACGAGCACTATGCATACGATTTCAATCAACAACATCACTGAGGGCACTTCGCAGCAGCAAACAGCAGAACGCGTATTTGAGCCGCACTCGTTAATATCTTTCACAACATTAAGCAGCGTGCCCGCAACGGTGTCAAACCTGTGCTGCAAACGGCTTAGTGACGAAAACAAACTGTTCGCTGGCACTCTGGGGCTTAGCCAAAATAATGCTGAATATGGGTTTTGCCCAGCCTTTCGAAATGAAAAAACAAAACAAGTTCTGTTGTCCCGAACCGCGAATGGAAAAGTTTCACCAGTACACCTGCTAGAAGGCCTTCCTCAAAATTGGTTTTTTCCCAACACACAAGACGATCAGGCGCGGGTCTTATTAGATGAAATTACGTCTGGTTTTGTGCGACAGGGCATATTTTATACCCGTGAAGAAACCATTAACGCAATAAAGATTTTCAATCTAGACGATGAGTAAGTCAGGCTACTCAATGGGCAAGCAGCATTGACAGATAGATAAAAGCTAAATTAGCAAAAGTTATTAAAGCTGACATTTACATGAGTATTTAGACATGGCAGCGAAAGGCCAAGCGTTCTATTCTACAAGTATTAGACGATAAACATTCGGCTCATTCTGTCTGTATCATTCCTTGAATAAAACGGAGCTGGTCATGTTATATCCACACAGTCCTTACATAAGAGCTATCAACCGCCAAAACAGCCCAGCCGCTATACATCCGGTTAGTGCCTACTGCCTCAAACTATATCGAGACATTGCAGCAGACCTCGTCAAATCGACGCTTCCCTCTATGCGCTTGCTGGCAGTATCGCTTACTTGTCTTGTTGTTGCTTGCTCATCGGTCACACCTGAAGATCAATCCCCTCCTGCCGATGTAGCCGCCCAAACGGGTAACAATTTCTTTATTGTTGACTGCCTGTTACCGGGACAAGTTAGGAAGCTTGGGGGAAAATTTTCATATTTAACAGCCAAACGCCCGATAAAAACATCTGCCTCAAATTGTGAAATAAGGGGCGGAGAGTATGTCGCTTATGACCGTGCTGACTATGCAACTGCGCTAAAAATCTGGTTGCCGATGGCGAAAGAGGGAGATGCAGAAGCGCAAAATTATGTGGGAGAGATATACGAAAAAGGCCTCGGATTAACCCCCGACTACCAACTGGCCGCGATGTGGTATCAAAAAGCATCTGACCAACAGCTTACCAGGGCCCAAATTAATCTCGGGCACCTCTACGAGAAAGGCCTTGGTGTAGAAAAGAACATTGCAACGGCGATGAGTTTCTACCGGCTAGCATCCGGCTTGACCGATGATCAACTGACCTTTTCTTCTTCTCTGCAAGCGTCTTACGTTCCAAGAGAGCAGTTTCATGCCATATCACAACAGCTAAGACAGACAGAGACCAAACAGCAAGAACTCGAAGAGAAGGTTAATCTATTTCAAAACCAGTTAATGGCAAAAAATAGTTCCCTGAGAGCAAACGAACAACAGCTAAAGAATACCCAAGAGCAGCTGCAAGCGCTCTTGTTAAATGCGCCAGATGACGAATCAGGCCTGTCTACCGAGCGGGAGATTGAACTGCTTGACGAGCTAAAATCACTCGAACAACAACGCTCTGAGCTGGTCAGCCAAGTATCAACAATTGAAGACTCTGCCAGACTGCTCGCGGAAAAAAACCGATCATTGCAAAGCCAATTAGATAAAAGTATCGAATCAGAGGCCAACTACCGCACACAAATTGCCAAAACACAAATAGAACTTGATAGTTATGCACGGCAACTCAGCCAAACACAGCAGGAGGTTGCCCAACTGGAAGGCGAGCTTAATAAACAGAGAGCATCAAACAACGCATCAACTGCTGAAGGAAAAAATACTATTTCTTCACTCGAGCGAGCCATTGAAAAGAAAAATGCCGTATTAACGGTTCAAACCCAGCAACATAATACCTTGTTGGCGCAACACAATAGTAAGCAAAGCGAGTTAAAAGCATTAAGGGCCAAACTGGCGGAACAACAACGCGCGCTAGCACAACAAAATACCGCTGCAAGTGAGCAAGCGGAATATTATAGAAACGCGCTTTCACAAAAAGAGCAAGCACTGGCAGACATACGTGGCCAACTTCATGCAAACCAACAAAAACTTCAACAGGCTTTAGACGAAAAACAAAAAGAGATCGAATCACTATCAGCATCACACCAAACCGAAACAGGCGAATTTGAAGCTCAGGTCGCGAACCTGGCAAAACAACTGGAGCAGCAACAAAAACTGGTTGATAGCCAGCACCAGCAGATATCAATTCTTCAAAAAGACATCGACAACTACAATCTGGAAATAATAAAAATCGCCTCGCTAACGCCAACAGCTGCCGGGCCCGTAGTCGACGATGCGCCATCAATCGAGATCATTGATCCCCCTGTCACACTGACCCGAAGCACGCCTACCGTTAACTTGAGGTCTCGCCAAAATCATAGAGATGTTATCGGCAAGGTATCAGCGCCCGCAGGCCTTCTCTCGTTGACCATTAACGGAATCAACGAAGACCTCGAAGACAATAGCCTGTTCAAAGCTGAAGTCCCCATTACTGACGATGTCACCCCTGTAGACATTGTTGCTGTCGATACCAAGGGGCGACGCGTCGCAATCAGTTTCTCAATGCTGTCTGAAACCAAAAAAACAGACACAGTAAAAACAGAAACGAAACAACCATCCGGTAATCCGCCGAGCTTGGGAAATTACTACGCCTTGATTATCGGCAACAATGACTATCAGTCCATGTCGACGCTGGTAACCGCAATTAATGATGCAAAAGAAGCCGAAAAAATCTTGAAGGATCAGTATCAATTCAAAACCCAACTACTGGTAAACGCAACGCGCTATCAAATACTTTCGGCACTCAATAAACTTCGGGAAGAGTTACAGGAGAATGATAACCTGCTCATTTACTATGCCGGACATGGGAAGTTAGACCCAATCAACAAGCGGGGCTTTTGGTTACCTATTGATGCAGACGAAAACAATAGCGCCAACTGGATATCCAACATTGCGATCACCGATATTTTAAATGCAATGAAAGCGAAACATGTTTTAGTGGTCGCAGATTCCTGCTATTCAGGTTCATTGTCACAAACAGCTATAGCAAGAGTAGAACAGGACTTAGAGGCTGATGTTAAACAGCAATGGATAAAAGTCATGGCAAATACTCGCGCACGGATCATGCTTACATCAGGTGGCGTCGAGCCGGTTCTTGATGGAGGCGGGGGAAAACACTCAATATTTGCCAAAGCCTTTCTCGATACGCTACGCAATAATAATCAAATACTTGAAGGTTATTCGCTATATTATGAAGTGTTGACTAAAGTGATGAAAAAGGCATCACAATTAGATAGGGAGCAAGTACCACAATATGCCCCAATACACTTGGCTGGCCATGAATCAGGGGAGTTTTTATTCTCTCCCAAGATCTAATTCCAAACGGTATGTTTGTTTGGCCACTCCCAACTTGTCTGCCCCTTTAGATATTAGTGCGCCTTACTATTTGATACGCATCCCTTTATTAAAAGGAGGATGCGATGCCTGACAAAAATTTCGCAGGAAAATACCGTATTGACGGGATTCTCGGAGAGGGTGGCATGGGCGTTGTTTATAAGGGGTATGACCCTCTAATCGCACGCGTCGTCGCAATAAAAACAATTAGAGCCAACCTGTTAGAAGGACAATCCGGCCAGGAGCTATTAAAGCGCTTCCGACATGAAGCTCAAGCAGCAGGCCGTTTAACGCACCCGAATATTGTAGCGATCTACGAATACGAAGAGTGCGGAAAAGAAGGTTACCCATACTTTATAATGGAATATGTTGAGGGAAAAGAACTTAAGGATTACCTGAAAATGGGCGTACGATTTACCTTTGATCAGTCCCTGCATATTATTGAACAAGTACTGCAAGCGTTGGGCTATGCACATGCCCATGGAATTATTCACCGGGATATCAAACCCGCCAACGTTATCCTGCTGGACGACAAAAACGTTAAAATCGCCGACTTTGGAATCGCAAAACTGGATGACATGGATTTCACCCAAACCGGAAAAGTCATCGGCACCCCAAGCTATATGTCTCCCGAGCAGTGTAAAGGGTTGCATGTAGACGGGAGATCAGACCTCTACTCTACCGCGCTGCTACTCTATGAGCTGTTGACGGGCAAAAAGGCAACTGCGGTTAGCCATCAAGGCGGCTTCGCGCAAATAATGAAGGGGTTTTCACCGGACAAACCTGATACCTCTGATCCCAAAACAATTCATGTGTTTAACACACTCATAAAGAAAGCTTTAGCAGAAGAGCAAGATCAGCGATTTCAAAGTGCTGAGGAGTTTCTAAAAGAGATAAAGAAACTGCGAGCACAACATTCTGCACATACTCAGAAACCCCCTTACTGGGTTTTCGCAGGGCTCTTAGTCGGCGCAGTGTTTGTAGTGTCAGGAGTTCTATTATTCGAATCCAACAGCCAGACAGAAGTCCCCGCCCCCCCCTCAGAAAACACCGGCACGCCTTCATCAGAAAGTAACTCGGTTTCCAGTGGTCCAAAACCCATAGTGACAGTCACAACCGCCAGCAAAGAGCTTACGGCCGATGAAAAAAATAAAATAGACAAACTGCTTACCGTTGCTCGAACTCATAGGCTGGTTGGCCGCTTGATCACTCCCACCGGCAGCAATGCTTACTACAGTTACAAAATGGTATTGGCAATAGACAGTCAAAATACTGAAGCACTGGATGGCATAAAAGCCATTGAAAAAGAGATCGTCAGCAAAATAAAAGGCTATCAGGAAAGGGGAAATGTAGAACAGGCGAATCAGCTGGCAACGGTAGGTCAGCGCCTTTATCCGAACAACCAGGAATTACAGCTATTGGCCACCCAATAACAAATAGGGACAGCATGGCCGGGTGATCGTAGTTGGGCCTCTCTTCTCCCTTAAAAGCTAAACTTCGGGTGTGCCGCTCTCCTTCCTGTTAATATGGCCTCTTATTACATCTAAAAACAGGTTCTTTATGTCCAAATTTTTCTTCAAGGGTCGTCAGGATAAGCGCGAAGACCATGCAAGCGTTGGTTTCAGCACTAAGCGTAGCGAAAAACCTGGCTCCGATAATTATCCGTTGTCGCTGACGGTCGCCACAGATGAACGCAAAGTAGAAGTCGAGAGCATACTTAAAGAGCACGCGCTTTTTGCCAATATTGAAGTTAATGAGAACGCAGAAGAAGACATCTCACAACTGGATAGCCTGCTCAATACCCCAAAAACCATGGTATTCGACAAAACACCTAACCGTAATGACCCTTGTTCCTGCGGCAGCGGAAGAAAGTACAAAAAGTGCTGCGGTTAGAGATTCAGCTAAACAGATGCACAGAGTCAACTGCGCATCTGTCTTAAAAGGCCTCAAGGTATAACAATGTTAAACCAGAACGAATAGTCATCCAGCATTGCCATAAAATTATCAAATACTGCTTTATCGCCGGTTAATTTAATATCTCCAGATTTAATCGCCTCATCAAAAGTAACTTCCTTTAACTGAATCCGGTTCATTAAGCTCATTGTCATTACAAGACTAACGTCTGCTTTTTTCACTTGCTTTTGAGTATGGTTGAGCACTGAATTCTCAACAGTTAGGGTACGCTTACTATCAATATCGGTAAAATCCATATTAATACTAAATACCTTACCGCTCGCTTTTTCTGCATTTAAACGAACCGCCAGATAATCAAAGAGCATATCAGGCGTCATAGCTCGAATCGTATCTGGAGTTGCTGTTTGAGTTCCTCCCCCATCAGGTACCCCGTTGCGTAGTTCATAAGCCCCCTGTAGGTAGACTGATCGCCACGGGCCAGACTCCGCTTGATAACCTAGTTGTTCATAAGAATCTGCCAGCAGTTCTTTTGCCTCATGACTTTCTGGGTTTGCAAACACGGCATGTTTCATCACCTCAGCGACCCAGCGGTAATCTCCATCATTAAACGACTTTTGTGCTTTCTTAAGGACGTTATCTTCCCCGCCCATGTAGGCCATGTACTTATGCGCGACGACCTCTGGCGGTAAATTATTTAAATCAGAAGGGTTACCGTTATACCAGCCCATATAGCGTTGATAGATGGCACGGCTGTTGTGACGTAACGTTCCATAATATCCCCGCGTTGCCCAGTTGTTTTCAAGCTCTGGCGGTAGCTTAATCATCTCTGAGATCTCTTCACCGTTATAACCCTGGTTCATTAACCGAACAGATTGATCATGCGTAAACTTGTATATATCTCGCTGCTTTTTAAAATATGGAACGATTTTTTCGTTGCCCCAAACAGGCCAATGATGGCTTTGAAATTTAACCTCAACCGTATCCCCCCACCGCTCAATCGTCTCATTTAGAAAACTAGACCATTTAAGTGCATCACGCACTTGAGCCCCCCTTAAGGTTAATATGTTATGCATCGTATTGGTGGTATTTTCAGCCATCCAAAGGGCATTCCAAGCAGGGAACCAAGTGTTCATTTCAGCAGGCGCTTCAGTGCCCGGGGTCATTTGGAACTCCATCTTGACCCCATCTATGGTAATCACTTCGCCTGTCTTCTTCACTTCATGTGTAGGCAGTACCAGGCCTGCAAGCCCAGTCGAAACTGTCATGCCCAAACCGCCATTTACACCTCCACGCTCATTTCGCGGCAGCAAGGCACCATACATATAGACAGCTCGGCGGCCCATTGCATTCCCAGCAATAACATTTTCCGAAACCGCATGCTCAGTAAAGTGCTCAGGGGCTATTATCTTAACCTTACCTGCTTTTAGGTCTTCTTTTGAGATGATGCCAGAGGCACCACCATAGTGATCAATATGACTATGGCTATAAATAATACCTAGCACAGGCCTTTCGCCCAGTTCCTTGTTCACCAGATCAAGCGCAGCTTTAGCCGTTTCTGGCGAAATAAGTGGATCAAATACAATCCACCCCGTCTTGCCTTTAACAAACGTGATATTAGAAAGGTCATAGCTTCTAACTTGATAGATATTGGGAGTGACTTCAAATAGTCCATGTTGCATCACTAGCTGTGCGTTTCGCCACAAACTCGGATTTACCGTATCGGGAGCAGGCTTGTCCAGCTGGATATATTGCTTGTATTGCTCAAGATCCCAAACAGGAACCCCGTCTTTGGATTTAATCGTGAGCGTATCCGGTTTCGCGATAAATCCACGCTGAGCATCCTTGAAATCCTGCGTGTCACTGAAAGGTAATGCTTCTAGTACTTTTTTATTGGCTTCTATTGTATGTTTTGTCGCTGGCTTCGGATCTGTTCCTCCCATTACCGGTGTGACAAACAGTAATGTTAACGATACCGTCAACGCGAGTTTTTTACGCATGAGTTTCTCCACTAAGATTGTTTTATTACGATCGCTGGAGAACACAGGAGCCATAACTAGAGGAGCCTACACCAACTTTAGAATATGTTAAATAACGAAAAAGCACACTATTGAGTCGCAATTTCCCTATAGTTAAACTCCTGTAATGGTAGCCCTATCATTTATAACTAACCACTTTTTTATTTCAACCAGATGATTCCTGTTAGCCTTCTCTGAACTTACTCTGACATTACTCCCGTTAATCAACAAAGAGTGGGCGAACGTATCTATCTGATAGATACGTTATGAACTTCAAAACCGGTCTTCAACCAACGCTTCAGCTAACGACAGCTGTCCACCACGCACGTTGGCAGCCCGTGCAGCTTTGCCGATCGTTATAATCATACTGATAACATAACTTTCTGGCAGTTGGATAATATCTGCAACGGCGTGCTCGTCAAAGCCGATCATCGGGCATGTGTCATAACCTAATGCTTTGGCTGCTAACATTAACGTCTGAGCCGCCATCCCGCAGGAGCGCATCGCCTCATCTCGTTGAGTTTGCTCCTTGCCAGTGTAGAAGGATTGCAGCATTGGCAACAAAATAGACTGAGTGGTTTCGTCTGCATTGGCCCAGTAGCGCTCTGGCCGGTCTGCCCAAGCCTGCGTATCAGCGCATAAAACAATCACTTCTGATGCGTCTTCAACCTGTTGTTGTCCCCAGGCAGCGTCCTTAATTTTTAACCTTATGTCTCGGCTTTTAACTCTCACAAAACGCCAATGCTGAATATTGTAAGAGGTAGGTGAAAGCAAAACGGCTTGCATGATTTGCTGAAAGTCTGCCTCTGCAACGCTTGCATCAGTATCGTAATGTTTTATCGCTCTACGCTGTTCTACTGCCGAAAAAAGTTCCATCATCGCACCTCACGTTTATCTGTTCAGGAATAGCTGTCTGTTCTGGAATAGCTATCTGTTCAGGAATAGCTATCAGGTTCCGGGTTTGCCATCAGGTTATGATTGGCAAATGTTTATATGTAAACACTGAATAACAGATTAAAAGGTTTCCCGATAAATGATAATCCACCGATTTAGAAACTAATTGTCAACAATATCTCTACCTTATACCTCCCAATACGGCGTTTCCTCACCAAAGTATTCGGTTAAAAAGTCTAAAAACACCCTCACCTTGGCAGGCATGTATTGCCGTTCCAGAAAAACCGCATAAATGGTCGTCTGTGGCATACGGTAGTGCTCAAACACTCTCACCAGTCTACCCTCTTTGATGTCTGGGCCGGCAACGAAGGTGGGTAAACGCCCGATACCGACATCTTGCAGTATGGCCTCGCGCAGTGCTTCACTGTTATTAACCTGATAATTGCCAGTCACTTCAACGGAGATAGACTCAGAGTCGCCAATAAAGGTCCACTCTTTAATATCTCGGGAATAGCTGAACGACAGGCAGTTGTGATTAACGAGATCATCAACACTCTCAGGAAAACCATACTTAGCAATATAATCTGGCGATGCGCAAAGCACACTATTGAGTGGTGCCAGCTTGCGCGCAATAAGACTTGAGTCCGGCAGGTCTCCCGCGCGTATAGCCAGGTCAAAACCACTACCAACCAAATCAACAACCTTATCATCCATCACCATATCGATGCTGATCTTGGGGTAACGTTTTAAAAACTCGGGAATAAAAGGAGCAACATGTAAGCGGCCAAATGACATCGGCGTGTTAATGCGCAGTCGGCCTTGCGGTTCCCCTTGCAATTGAGCCACAGCATCTTCTGCATCCCGGGCTGCCTTATGCGCTTTGACGGCATGCTCATAGTAGTGCTCACCGGCTTCCGTTAAACTCAGTTTGCGGGTCGTACGATGAAACAGCTTCACCCCCAAGTGCTGTTCCAGAATACCGATTCGTTTACTGACCGCAGACTTGGAAACCCCCAATGACCTGGCCGCAGGGGAAAATCCGCCACACTTCACTACTTCAACGAACACGGGTATTGCACCAAAATCTTCCATAACACACTTACCGTCAACTTTAAGTTAACAGTTATTATCCAAACGGCCACATTAACAGTCAATTAGGAATCGGTTAGACTCCCCTACTCAATCCCCAACGAAGCATCGGCACCGTAGCGTCTATGTTCGATTCATCAACGGAGTGTAAGATGGCAAGCATGACACATAAAAACGCAAATTTTTACGTGCACGGCCTGATGGTTTTGATGGTGCTCTTAGCTGCAAGCTCCTTTCCTATCGGGGCTATCATCACAGACGCATTGCCACCCGACGTGATGATGTTTATCCGTTTTTTAACCGCAGCGGCGCTTTTTGCTCCTTACGTGTTTATAAAAAACGGACTCAATATCCCGCCATTAAAGTCACTGCTTGGTTACGCCATGATAAGCCTTCCGCTCGTGACGTTTTTCTGGTGCATGTTTGAAAGTCTACGTTATACCACGCCTTTAAATACGGGAGCGCTGTACACCACCGTTCCCGCGATAACGGCTATATTTGCATTCTTTATCAATAACGAGTCGCCTGGAAAGCTACGATCTTTAGGGTTATTGGCCGGAACAGCCGGCGCATTATGGATTGTTTTTCGGGGCGACATTAATGCCTTATTGAGTCTCAGCATTAATTATGGCGATATGGTTTTTCTCGTAGGATGCCTTTTTATGGGATTGTACAACCCGCTGGTAAGAAAACTCTATAATGGTGAGCCTATGGAACTGATGACCTTCTGGGTAATACTCATTGGCAGTGGCTGGCTATTTTTGTTATCGGCAAGTAAGCTCAGCAGTATCGACTGGCCAGTGGTAGAGACGAAAGTCTACGCAGGTATTCTTTACTTATCTTTTTTCACCACGCTCGTAACATTCTTTCTGGTGCAGTTTGGTACCGTCAAAATAGGCGCTACCAAAGTCGCCTCATATAGTTTTTTAGTGCCTTTGTTTGTAATTATACTTAGCGTGGTGGTCGGTATGGGGTCATTTGACGTCGCTATACTACCCGGTATCGGCTTGGTACTCGCTGCAATACTCTTAATTCAAAGTGAAAATTTACAGGCACAGAAGCGCCTCTCCTAACCCTGCAGGCACTTCAAACGGCAATAAAAATAAGTCGCACTTAAAACCCGCTTATTCAGGCTCATTGCTTTTGTTTGTGCGTTTAAACTCTTTTGAATGAATGCCATGTTTTTTAAGCAACGTTTGCAGGTAAGAGCGATTCATGCCTGTGATGGCTGCCAACGCAGAGACCTTTCCGTTCACGGTTTTAAGCCCCTCTTTCAAATAGTGTTTTTCAGCGTCATCGCTTGCGGCTTTCTTTATATCTGCCAATGACATTTCAGCGCCCTTACCCGTGCTTTCGGGCCGGTCTTTCGGCTTAATCGCCTCAGGAAGATGGTAAATTTCTGCCGTTTCGTCTGCCAGGCACGACAAACGATAGATAATATTCCGTAGCTCCCTGATATTCCCTGGATATTGGTAATTTTGCAAAAAATGATAAAGCGTCGGTGAGATGTTAATGGGTCGGCGTTCAAGACTTTCTGCTGCCTCATCACAAAAATACTCAATCAATACGCTGATCTCGTCTTTTCGCTCTCTCAATGCGGGGAGCGTTACATGAATCACCCCTAACCGATAATACAAGTCTTCCCGGAAGGTTCCCTCCTGGGACATTTTTAATAAGTCTCTATTCGTTGCTGCGACGATCCGCGTATCGACTTTGGTAATTTCATCAGACCCTACACGCTGAATTTCGTTCGCCTGCAAAACCCGGAGTAACTTAACCTGGCCAATGAGCGGCATTTCACCAATCTCATCCAGGAAGATCGTGCCGGTATTGGCGCTTTCAAATTTACCACTTCGGTCTGATGACGCCCCGGTAAATGCTCCTTTTTTATGGCCAAATAGCTCAGACTCCAATAAGTTTTCGGGTATCGCCCCACAGTTGACCGAAACAAAAGGTTTATCACTCCGCTTTCCATTGGCATGTACCACTTTGGCCATCAACTCTTTGCCGGTGCCGCTCTCTCCCTCGATGAGCACAGGTAAATTGGTCGGCGCTGCTTTTTCTGCAATTTCGAATGCATCCAGCAGTTTTGGGCTATCCCCAAATACACCTTCAAACACGAAATTCCGCTCTAGCAGGGACTCTCTGCGATAGGTTGTTGTTTGAGTCGTCTTTGGCGTTTTTTTCGATTGAGCGCGAGCCTTATTCAGCAAAGGAGTGGTGTCTGCCCTTTCTTTACGAGAAAGTAACATCAACTCTTCCCGAAGTTCCGCCACCTGCCGATTGAGTGTTTGTTTCGCTTCGCTGGTCAGACCCGGCGTGAAGCGAATTGAAGAACGAAGCACTTCAATTTTCTCAATCAGCCCACCATAGGATGCTGACGACATATTTTTTAATGAGAACGCTTTCATGACGACTGACTAATCTGTTTCTGAATTAATTGATAGTACATTCCCTGGCGCTCGATTAATTCCTGGTGTTTGCCCTCTTCAATGATTGAACCGTTATACAGCACCAGAATTTTATCGGCATTCATAATGGTGCTCAGGCGATGGGCGATAATTATTGCGCTTCGGCCTTTTAAGACATCTTGTAGATTATGGAGAATATTGCTCTCTGACTGCGTATCCAACGCAGATGTGGCCTCATCAAAGATAAGCAACCTCGGATCATGATAAATGGAACGTGCAATGCAAATGCGCTGTATTTGCCCACCCGATAACCCCGCCCCGCGCTCACCAACCAGCTGTTCATACCCCAGAGGCATTTTGCTGATAAACCCATGAGCATCGGCCATCGTCGCCACTTCGATAATGCGCTTTCGATCAGGATTGCTTTCGCCAAACGCAATGTTTTCTGCAATGGTGCCCGAGAAAAGTAGATTTGATTGCATAACATAGCCAATTTGCGGGCGGAAGTACTCTTTATCGATTAACGAAAGGTCATAACCATCGACAAAAATTTTGCCCTCTGTCGCCGGGTAGAACCCCACCACCATTTTGGCCAGCGTCGACTTACCTGACCCACTATGGCCCACCACCGCTACGGTTGAGCCCTCTTCTATTTCGAAACTGATATTCTCCAACACATAAGCGGTTTCTTTACCTCCGTAACGGTAATAGACGTTCTCGAAACGAATATTGCCTCGTAAATCGGGGATCGCAATTCTTGAGGCAATATTGTCAGGCGTCTCTTCCGGCTCCATGTCTAACACATCACCCAGGCGCTCCATGGCGACACCCGCTTCATGCAGTTCATCCCACATCCCAACTAACCCCATTAGTGGAGACATGACACTGCCCATCAACATATTGAACGCAATCAGTTGGCCAATCGTAAGCTGTTGCTCTAACACCAGTGTTGCCCCTAACCATAGGATCAACACCGTCGTTGCCGCATTTAAAATCTGACTGGCAGCGCCGACTAGTAACGTAAATGTTTCGGATCGATACTGGACATCAAGCGCGGCAGCGTATTTCTTTTCCCACTTTAAGCGTAACGGGCGTTCAACCCCCATCGCTTTAATTGTCTCGGCACCTGAAATAGTTTCCATTAGTGTCGATTCAGCTTCGGTGGTCGACTCAAATGTTTTCCGCGCATAGTCTTTTATTTTGGGTGTCACTAATACCGTCAAAATCAAAATTGGGAATACCAGGGCAATCAATAAAAGGGATAACATAGGGCTGTAGGCAAAGAGAACGGTAAAGTAAACAAACACCATCAGCAGGTTAAGCAATGTACTAATCGTTGATTCAGTGAGAAAGTCACGAATCGTTTCATTCTCTTGAAAGCGGGCAAATACATCCCCGGTCTTACGGCGGTTAAAGAATGTAAGAGGCAAAGACATTGTGTGCTTAAAGAACTGCGACATCATTGCGAAGTCGAGGTTTCTCACCATAAAGTTTGATAAATAACCGCGCAAAACGGTGGTGATTTGCCGGAACAGGTGTGAAATCACCAACCCAACAATCAATACTGTCAGCAGTGATACATTGTGGTGAACCACGACTCTATCAAGAATATTCTGAACAATGACCGGGGGGACAATCCCCATTATTTCAATCACCAGCGTCGCGACCAATAGATTCAGCAGCAGTTTTTTATAGGGTTTCAGGTACGATACGAACCGCACCCAGGGAGAGCGAGTGGCCGCCAGCTGAACCATATTTGCACCTGGCGTAAAGACCAGGCAGATGCCGTTCCAGCCTTTTTCAAATGCCTCGCGAGTTAGCTTCCTGAACCCTTGAGCCGGGTCCGCAACCCACACATGTTGTGATGAGATGCCGTAAATAACAACATAGTGATACCCTTCCCAGTGGGCAATGAAAGGCATTTCAAGGCTTTTCAGCGACTGATAGGTACACTTCAAGCCGCGAGTGGTAAACCCAAGCGTTTCACCTACTTTTGCCAAACTATCCAACGTCGCGCCTTCGGTTGTCACGTTAGCCATTTCACGCAGTTTTCCGAGGGTTAAGTCGATATTATGGTGCTTACAGATCATGGCAAGACAGGCTGCGCCACAGTCCATCTCCTCTGCCTGTTCAACTAACGCAAACCGCTTAATAACATTTTCACCACGCCCCGGCTTTGAAATCAGATCCAGCAGCACCCGTTTATTTCGACGCTCTGCCAACTTCATTTGGCGCTGGAGTTCTCGCTCGTGAAAACTGATGCGTTCCTCAAGTACCTCTTTTAATTTTGCATTGTGCTCAAGTAAAAAGCTGACCGTTGCTTCCGGGATAACCAGCAGTATCACGTCGGTTTTGGCAATGGCCGACGCGGCCTGTTCCTGATTTAACAAACACGCTTTTTCACCAAAAACTTCGCCCTGAGATAGTGTCGCCAACGGGTATTCAACCTCTTGTTCCTTCCTAACAATACTGACATCGCCATGGCGAATAACATAAAGCCGATGATCTTCACTCTCCCCTTGTTTGAGGATAGTTTTACCCGCCGCTATTTTTTTAACCCCCAGACTTTTTACATGCTGCTCCAGGGCCTCCTTATCAATTTTTCCTTTCAGGTTAAACAAGCGTCGAACCACACCACCGGCCGCACTTAATGCGGCAAAACGTGCAAAATAGGACTCGGCCTCTTTATTGCTTTTAAACAGCTCGGTAAAAGGTTCGCGAGGTAAAAAATAGAGCACCGTTTTAGCAGATGCCCTGACAGAATATTCTGTTTTAAAGTCTCGCAATGCCGCGAGTTCTGCAAATATCTCACCCGCTTTTCGAACGCCCAGGCTGACTTCATGCCCCTTGCTTTCGCTAAACAGACGCACTGCACCGCTCTTAATTAGATATACCCCTTTGCAATGGCTGCCCTCAGAGAGAATCGCATCACCAAACTCGTACTGCTCTGTCTGTATATTGCTTGCAAGTATTTCTCGCTGGGCATCATCAAAGCAGGAGAACAGCTCGATTTCAGCTAGAAATGCATTATGCGCTGGGTCACTCATCTGCATGGTTCCTCATTTTCCTGGCGTGCTCATTACATCGGCACTAATAAACCTCGATACGAAACTCCCCAACACGATCTTCTAACCACTTTCTAAACACTTTCTTCTTAACCTCTTTAAGCGTTTTCGGATTTAGAGAAGCGGGTATTTTGGAATCCACCATAAATATTTCAAACGAGCGGCCATCCTCATTTCTGAAAGGCCCAAGAGGTTCGTGCTCTTCAGCGTTGAATATCTTGGCTTCTATTTCATTGCTTAAGGTTCCCCGCAACACTTTGCCAATACAGCCCCCCTGATAGCGGGTATCTTCTGCCAGTGAGTGCTCCATTGCCATATCAGCAAAACTATCGGGATCTTCTTCAAGCAGCGCAAAAACTTCACTCGCCTTACCTTCTGAGTCCAGTAAAATATGGCTCACTTCAACGCTGTCAAATGACGGCGAGTGGAGCCTGAAATACTCATTCACCGCTTCTTCTGTGCAGACCTTTGCTTCCATTTTTTCCCGATACAGGCTTTCGACGACATGTTGCTCAAACTCTTCAATTGAAAGCCCCAAGTTGTTCAGGTATTCCATCGTATCCTGTGCTCTATGAAGCCCTTCAATCCGTCGAATATCGTCTGCCCTGGCTTGTATTTCTTCGGCGCTAACGGTCATACCACTTCTCTTGGCGGCATGAACCGTTAACTTATCAGTGACCACGGTTTCGAGCAGCGCATCCAGCTTGTCATTGACTTTTAATAGCTTTACAAAACTCTCAGCACTAATTTCTTCATCATCGATTTTTACGACAGTTAACATAATGGGTTGCCTCCATGTCAGTTTTTCGGTGCCAGCTTTTGCAGGCAAAACCATTTCGATTCCCCTCTACCTTTTCAGTCGGCGGAAAGGGTCTAGCGCCAGATCTATCAAACGCCGTTTATGGGTCACAATTTCTGCGGCTGCGACCATTCCGTATCGTAGCGGCATTTTTACACCATCGACTTCGTAGTAGTCCCGGTCTAATGAGACACGGCCTTTATACACCGGCTTTTTGGTTGCGGGCGATATCACCGTAGAGGGTGCAATGTACTGTAAGGTTCCGCTGATAAACCCGTAGCGTTGAAACGCAAACGCATTGAACTTCATTTTTACCGGTTGGCCGACCTTGATAAATGCACGGTTATTTTCGGGAATATCGATATGCAGAACAGAACCAGACTGCTCTGGAACAATATCAGCCATAGGTCTGTTGGACTCCACTTTGTCACCTGACTGTGTATAGGCAATGCTGGCCACTACACCACCCACCGGTGCTTTGATAACCAGAAAGCCATCCTCATCAATGTTGTCAAACGTGATGCGCTTTGAGGCCTCCAGCTCTAAACGAGCAGCTTCCAGTTTTACTTTGACCTTGTGTTCGTTGCTCTCAATGGCATTCAGAGAGGTTTCATAATTCACTCTGGCCTCTTCAAGCTTTGTGGAGCCGAGTTTTATCTCTTCACTTAGCCTGAAGTACTCACCGTTTAGTTTCTCTTCCAACTCGTTTAGCTTCGCGGCCGCTTGCTCAAAATTTGCCTGCGCATTACGATATTTGGACTTCTCTTCATTCACCTGTTTTAGAGATATGCCTCCCCCTCCCGGGCTGTTGAAGAGCCGTTGGAAACGTTCCCAGTTTTTCTTTGCGGCATCTCTAACCTGGGCGGCATTCTTTAATACTGACTCCTCTTTTGCCAGCTGCTTGCGGTGTGAGCCAGCCAACTTTTCAAGACCATCTGCCACTCGAATTTTGTGTTTCTCCTCTTCTATTTCGAGCTTTGCTTTAATGGCGGCGACCTTTCGTTCCAGCAAGCGTTTTTGTATCGGGAACAGCTTCATTTCACGCTCTGCTTCCGACAGTTTAAGCTGCGCTTCCATCGCTTTTGATGCCAGCGCGACGGCATCTCTGGCATTAATTCGCGCCAGCACATCATCTTTTGCAACGGGTGCACCCTCTGAAATATAAATATCAACCAACTCGCCTTTGACAGGGGCATAAACCCGGCGGATAGTTGCCTCAGGAGAGAGCACACCCGGCGTTGTCACTATCACATCTGAGCGTCCAAAAAATGACCATATACCCCAAACAAAAACCAGTGAGAACAGCAGGTAAATAGTTCCAATGGCAAAGCGGGACGGTTCTGAAGTGAGAATATCGACGCCTTCAGGACTATGATCCTCGATGGCATGAGACAATGAATGCAGCGTTGGTTTTGGCGCGGTCATCTCACTCCCCCCCTTCTTGTGGAAGCTGGCTGACTTTCTCATCACGTATTTTTTGATCAAGTACTAAGTGCAGGTCATTAATCCACTTTCGCTGCCTTTTGGCTTCGCCTTTTACCTGGTCTTCAAACGCGGCCAAGGGCTGATCTTTGGGTATATCCATTGAGGCCAATAACGCAGCCCCTTTCGACACTTCGTTGTATGCATCAGAGAGCAGCTTGGCCTGAGTTCGGTAGGTCGAAGATATATCAGTTTCCAGCCTCAGTGCGCCCCATATTCCGCCGTTGTCCAGGTATCTGGCCCAGTTATCACGAGCCAGTTCATAGTGTTTGTCCGCCTGCTCAATGATCGTTGACTCAATTAACTTAAATTGACTCTCAAGTAGCGACCACAAATACACATCTTTTTGCTTCTCTAAAAGGGGGTAAATTTCAATAAGCTGGCTTTGTGTATAGTTGCCTCCCTCTCCCCCCATTCCCTTCCAGTGCGTCAAAATGTTCTGATAGCGCTCAATCAAGGTGCTAACCAGCTGCGTTTCGGATTTGTCATTGAGTGCCTGTAGCCTCTCGATCGCTTGACTCAGCTCTCCGTCCGCCCACAATTTGTCTGCTTGTCTAATTTGTTGAATAAACTCATCCGTTGGAATATTTACCAGTAACGACTGTACTTTCTGCTTAAACGGCGGGGTGTTAAAACCAAGGTGATCAGCCAACTCCTTTAACGCGATAGGATCACCTTTGTCAGCCGCCGCTTTAATCAAAAGGTAGCTGTTGAGGTCACTTCTCAGCTCTGCCACACCACCTAAGTCCGGGTATTTTTCAATAAAGCGATTAATTTCTGTTTTTAGTTTTTCTGCATCCGCAGCATCAAGATAGGTTGTGACTTTTTGGGTGAGGGCTCTGATGGGGCCGCTATATAGATCATGCTCTGAGCGTAACGCCCTTAGTTGGCTATAAAACAGAGTGTGACGTTTTTTAAACTGATCGACAGAAGCGGATACCCGATTCATAATTTGCCGATACTTGTCCGCATCGGCATCCCATGTTGATATGAGTGAACTAATCTGCTCTTCCGTCTCATACATATGAGTAAGTGGCTGACCATTCCTACTGAAAAAGAACCTCTCATAATCCCCCACTAATTGAAGTAACCGTAACGCCTGTACACCATAGCGATTGTGAGGGTTGTCTCTAATGGCTTGCTCAAGCCGCCTTTCAGAGTCGTCAAACCGGCCTTCGTCTAACAAGTGCTGCCATTCAGGAATGACTGACCTTAACAGGGCTTCGTATGCTAGAGGAATGACAAACTGATCTTCAGGATTGTCTTCAAGGTATTGGTTTGCGATGGTGGCAGCCTGCTGAAACTGCCCTTCGGCAATCAGCCGTTGAATATCCCGCTCAGCGGATTCTCGGGTTAGCAGAATCGTAATCAGCACCGCAGCACCTGAAATCACTAAAAGACCGATAACAAACTCTTTTTTGCTCTTCGAACGGGACGATTCTGCCCCTCCCGAACCATCCCCTTTTAACGCCGACGTTAACTCAAAGAAAAATATCGATAGGCGGCACCAAAATGTTGATTTTTCCCCGCCTGATGCTGGCTCAGCAGGATGACTTTCGGCTGCATTTTCAGCATCTTCCGACGGCTCATTCTGTTGGCCCTCTGCGCAAAAAATATCAAGAAATGGGCTCGCCTTATCCACTAGTATCGTGCCCGGTTCAACATCAAAGTCACTAAATTGTGATCTCGAAATATCACCTTGCGCGTCTTGATTGGCAATAGAACTTTGCTTCGATATCGAACCCGAAGTCGATGCAGATTCAGCATCATCTTTAGGCGCAATACCCTGATCTTCGTGCACTGAGGTTACATCTTTATCTTCGCTCTGCACTGCGGCTAAACTGGGGCTATCTGTAAGTTGTTTATCAGGCTGTACCAGCTTTACGTTAAACCTGAGTTGGCCATTGCCAAATGCAATGCTGTCCCCGCTAATTAATTCCACAGGCTCATCTTCAAGCTTTGTATCGCCCTTGAACGTTCCATTAGTACTATTGAGGTCTTCAAGGAAAATGCGCCCCTCTTTCAAAAACAGGTAGGCATGTCGTCTTGATATATATTTAAATACGGATGAAAACCGTGCCTTGTTGTCGTAAAACACACCTTCTGATTTGCTGACAAGAAATGGAAAGTCAGTCACCAATATAGGTTTTCCATCACGCTCATTTTCAGGTGTCAATACCACAGCGATATCATCATTCACCGCTTCATCAGGCTCGTTTGTTTGCCCTTCGATCTCAACCGTGAATGCCATTCCGGCAAACTCGACCCGATCTCCGTGTGCCAATGTTTGAGGTTCACCTGACACCGAATGGCCGTTGAGTTTAGTCCCATTCATGCTACCCAGATCAACAACATAAACCTTCCCATTCTCTTCGAAGATACGGGCGTGCTTTCTTGATAGCTTGGCGACAGACGCATCTCCGCAAGCACTAAACGGTGGCTCTTTCCGCCCGACTGCGAACAAATGATCCTGAATATGTATATCTTCTATATCCAGCTCACCAACAGGTTTTAAATATAAGTTCATTTTCTTTCACTCATTTGAGTATCAAGAAATGGTGGTTTGAAATTGGCTAGCGAATGTCAGTTTCGGACCAGCCCCCTCCTAACGCTTTATAAAGCTTCACGGTGTCAGCCAGAATTTGCTGATCAACATCTAATACACTCTGTTTTGCCGATAAAAGTGTTCTTTCAACTTCAAAAACCTCTAGCTGGGACACCAGCCCTTCTTTCAATTGTGTATTGGTATTTCGATTGACCACTTCCAGATTTTCGACCTGCAGTAACAAGCTATTGCGTTGCTCTTTTCGTGACGCAATATTAACCAGTGTGGTCTCGACCTCTTCAAAAGCCTTGATCACGGTTTGTCGGTATTGATCTTCCGCCAGCTTTACCTGAGCCTCGTTACTTCTGATATTGGCGCTGATAGATTTATCAAAAATCGGGATCGAAACTGAAGGAGCCAAGCCCAACGACCACTTATTCAATAGTTGACTTAGCGTATTACTCGAAACACCCCCATCGGCGGTTAAACTGAACTTGGGCAGTTTTTCCAGTTTCGCCTGCCCCAATAATTGATAAGCCGCCAGTACCCGGTATTCCTGAGCGATAATATCTGGTCGCCTTGATAGAAGCGTTGACGGCAAGCCAACCGGCACTGCGGGTATCACAATCTCGTTTTGAGTCACATCGGTAGGTACGTTAAACTCCCCTGATGGCACACCCAACAACGTGGCCAGTTGATTCTCTGCGACATCCCGCTGCCGTTTAAACTCCAACAACTCTTTATGCTTGCTAAACGCTTCGGCTTCTTGCTGTAATACTTTGGACTTCGACACTAACCCTTCAGCAATTTGAAATTGGTAGATGGCCAAGATTTTATCGTTCTGTTCAATGGATTTTTTCTGTTGCTCAATCTGTCTATCAAGCTTTCTAATCTCAAAGTACTTACTGGAAACATCGGCAACCAGCTTGAGGTAACCTGCCACCCAATCAGCTTCCGTGGCTCGGAACTCGGACTCTTTAGATTCGATACCTTTTTGCACACGCCCCCATACATCAAGCTCCCAGCTTGAGCTGAAACTCAGAGAGTAAGTGTCGCTGTCTCCTGTTGGGTCACGCTGAAACCGCTTACTTGCATCAGGTGAGAATTTAGGAAGCGCATTGGCACGCTCAACACCTGCCGCCGCTGCTGCAATTTCTATTCTTGTTGCGAGTAATTTCAAGTCATAGTCACCTGCTACCGCTTGATCAACAAGTTGGTTTAGGTATGCGTCCTCAAAGCCCGCCCACCAGTCTGGCCTGATAACATCCTGTGAGTCAGGAATACTTGCTTTCCACGCTTCTTTCTCAGGCACAGCCGGTTGAGTGTACTCAGGTTGATAGGGAGAGGCACAAGCAGCCAAAAGTGTAATGAGGCTCATTTGCCCTAGGCGAAAGATATGTCTGAGTGCTGACAACTCAGAGATGACTAAGTGCAGTGTTTTCATGAACAGCGACCTGGTTGTAATTTAGTAGCAACTGCTTTAACAAAGCAGGAATTGCATTAGCTTGAGCAAATGCAGTGCCACCAGATATTCACGTTCACCAAGTATTTTGAAATCGCCTGATTCCTATAGGCTATAGCCTAGTTGCAAAAGGAAGGATACACACAACTAACGATTAGACTATTTTCTTATTGCAGGAATTTTTTGAAAACTGTTACGTATAAACAAACAAAAACCCGGTAACTGTCAGCCATGCCCAACTATTTTTTGGCTTGCTCTGCCACAGATTTCTGACGAGCTAGATACTGATACTGCATTAGTTCCATCAATCGGTCGGCATCGGCAACCGGTTAGCTTCGCCTCGCCACTTTGTCAGCCAAAATTGAAATAAGTATGCCCAACATCAAGTAGCCAACGACCACTTCGATCATGACCACTGCTGCAGACAGCGGCGTTGTCGGCGTAATGTCGCCAAAACCCAGCGTAGTAAACGTTACAACACTGTAGTAGACCATCGTGAACAGGCTCCAAGGGAGTGTGGTTTGGTTAGCTATGTCAAACGCCGATTCGCCTAATGAATAAAATATGCAGCCAAATAATATTGCAAAACCAATTGACCAGCTGACTACACGGGTCATTGATCGCCCACAGTCTGTCAGCGCGAGCCAAAAGCCGTAATAGACTGGGTGGGCCTCGCGGAACTCTTCAATAAAGTCCTGATCTTGTGCGAATCGTCTAAAACGGCTACTGCCATAACATGTGGCTACACGTGATCCGCGATAAATTCCTTTTCGGTCATATTGAATGCCTTCCACCTGCGCATTATCCAGATTGGCTCCTTTCAGGTTTGCGCCCTTCAACGAAGCCTGGCTCAATGTGGTATAGCTTAAATTTGCATGATCTAACACAGAGTGAGTGAAGTCGGCATGCTGCAGGTTCGCATAACTTAGATCTGCCTTTGACAGCACCGCCATATTGAACGGGTTATGTTGAAGATCCAAATGTGAAAGGTTTGCTCTTACCAGATAACTTTTATTAAACAGGCAATCTGTAAGTTTTGCGCCAGAGAAGTCAGAAATATAGCAGTACGCCCCTGATAAATTTGCCCCGGTCAAATCCGAATCTTTGAATCTAGGCCCTCTTCGGGTTCTAACCAGCGCAGTATCCAGGTTGGGGGTTGCATCCGTCAGGTTAGCCCCTTTCAAATTAGCGCCGGTAAAGTCTGCCAACAGCAGGTCTGCTTTTGATAAATTAACCCCCGCCAAATCGGCTCCAGTGAACTTCGCGTGAACCAATCGAGCACCTGATAAATCAGCCCCCACTAACGACGCCCCTGAGAAATCGACGCCACTCAGTGTTTTACCCACTAGATTTGCACCATCGAGTGATGCACCCGACAAGTCGGCTCGACTACCATCGCGCTCTTCAGACTCAAGCCATCGCTGATGCCGGGAAAGGATCATTTCCAGTTCTTCATGCTTACCCATCATACTCACCCGATGTTTAGTCACTTAATTTACATCTTAGAAGGTGATCATTATTTAACCATTTTTCTTGCAAATAGTGAGTCTGTTAACTATATAAACTCTCATTAACGCATTCGTAAGTTATTTCTTAATAACACCCTAAGGGGAAATACGATGAACCTACAAACCGATTCGCAACCAACTGATCTAAAACGTAAAAATTCCCTCTATCACTGCTCGGCAATTGCTCTTTTGATAAGCCCAAATGTTTTGGCTACCAGTCTGGGCACTATAGATTTCGGCAACGAAGTTCAAAATTCAATGGCAGGTGCAATTGATGTTGTCTGTCCACAGTTAGGCGCTCTTAACAGTAACGGCCAGCTCAGCGGTAATGAACAACAACTTTTTTTTCGTTGCAGAGAGATGGTCAATACTTCAAATGAAATAACCGGGACACCAGGCACGGGTAATTCGCTAAGTTTAACTCAAGAAGAACTAGGCGACGCCATGGGGCAACTTGCGGATGAAGAGGTCGGTGCTCAAGGAGACTGGGCTACGCGTACGTCAAATGAACAGCTTTCCAATATTCAGACGCGATTTTCTGACATTCATGCAGGAGCCAGTGGAGTCAGCTTGAGTGGACTTCAACTCCAGTCTGGTGATGATGAATTTAGTTTTGCCGAGCTGAACAATGCGCCGACTGGGGGCAGCGCCGGTGATGCATTTGGCCCTTGGGGTGTGTTCATCAGTGGGGTCTACTCTACCGGGGAACGCGACGCAACCGGCAGGCAGACAGGCTTTGATATTGATAGTCTAGGCCTAACCGCTGGAATCGACTATCGATTTACTAACACCTTGGTGGGCGGTGTTGCGCTTGGTTATACAGACGCAGAGGCTGACTTCGACAACAATGGTGGCTCTCAGGATGTAGACGGATACAACTTCACGCTATACGGAACCTACTATATCAACAATCTGTATATCGATAGCTCACTCGGCTATGGCATTTATGATTACGATTCCAAGCGCTCCATCGTATACAGTTCAAATAACCCTGCTGTTGCAAGTGTCAATTCAACCGCTAGCGGCAGCACAGATGGAGACCAGATAAATTTTTATGTGGGTTCAGGGTACACCATCAATCAAGGGTCAATGGACTATACTCCCTATGCCCAGCTGCGCTACCTCGACGTGGAAGTAGACGGATATTCGGAAACCGGCGGTGCCAGCCCAGAGCTTAACATGGCTGTGTCTGACCAGTCAGTTGACTCATTGCAAACGGTCATCGGAGGCAAAGCAGCCTATAACTCCAGCACCAGCTGGGGAGTGTTTATTCCTTACGCCAGAGCAGACTGGCACCATGAGTTTAAGAATGATTCCAGAGCGCTATCATTTCAATATGTATTCGACCCGCTTAATACGACCTATACACTCAATACAGACGAACCTGATGAAGATTTTTTCACTGTTGGTTTAGGTTTCACAACAGTATACAGGGATGGTCAGGCTTATTTTGATGTTGAAACCCCTGTCGGTTTAGACAACGTAGACAATACTATCTTTACCTTTGGAGCCAGGTTGACGTTTTAACATATTTAGAAGCAGCGCCGTTGCAACAGTTTACCAACCCCACTTTGCTTCATGGCGTACTTGAGGCACACCATATGTCCAGATTCAGTTTTGGTGGTGGGACGAATGTTGGTAAGAAAAGGAAACAGAACGAAGATAACTATAAGTCAGCCCCAGAAATAGGGCTATGGGTTGTCGCTGATGGGATGGGTGGCGCCAAAGGAGGCGAAGTCGCAAGCCGTATTGCAGTACAGGAAGTTGTATCCAGCATTAAACGTAACCGGCCTTTAACCGAATCAATATTAGCCGCTCACAAATCGATTATTAAGGCTGCAGAAAACAATCAAGAGCTTACTGGAATGGGCTCAACAATCGTTGCGCTCAAGTGTAACGATCAATCGAGTTATGAAGTCGCCTGGGTAGGCGACAGCCGAGCCTACATTTGGGATAAATCACTCACTCGCCTAACTCAAGATCACTCCTATGTACAGCAGCTCGTGAATAACGGAGAGCTCTCTGCTGATGCGTCGTGGGGGCACCCCAAGTCGAATGTCATTGTGCAGGCATTGGGCATGGTCAACAAAGAGATTAAGGTTGATGTCCGTACCGGTCAATGGCGTCAAGGGCAAAAAATCCTGCTGTGCAGCGATGGGCTGCATGGTGAGTTAAAGGACAGTGAAATTGATAATATTGTTAGCCGAAGCCTACCCGCCCAAGACATCGCAGACTTGCTAATTGACGCAGCATTGAGTCATGGAGGAAGAGACAACATTAGCGTATTGCTCATTTCGTACTTAGGCACTCAAACAGCACAGAACCCTACCGATGATCAAACAATACCTCACGATCACGCTCCCCTCCATGACAACACCTCCAGCCAGACGGCTTTCGCAATAAATAAACGATCACAAAAAGGGGGCGATAGAACAGGTAAATCTGAAGGAAAAAAGATAGTTCGAAACATTGTGCTTTTCGCTTCGCTGTTGTTGCTATTAGTCTGCTTGTTTGTACTTTTATCGACGACATAAGAAGCGTTTAAATAGCTATCCGATAAGGTATCAATATGTTGTTATTACAGTTTCTCAACATAGACAAGCCTCCAGCCAAAATAACCGGAGGCACCCTTTCACTGGGCCATGATAAAAGCAATGATATCGTCATTGACGAACCCGGCGTGTCCGACTTTCATGCTGAACTCTCGATAGAAGAAAACCGCATAACGCTCTCAGATTTACTTAGCAAGAACGGTACTTACGTTAACGGCAGCCGTATTTCAAGGAATAAAGAACTACAGCCGTGGGATCGGATAAAGCTTGCATCTGTTGAAATTGAGATATCAGAGCCAGAAAAGTACCGTCCGGGCGACTGGGCTTTAAAAAAGGAGTCTGATCTCTTAAACAGTCAGCACGTTCCTCTTCAAGAAGAAACCACTGTTGGACGAAGCCCGGATTGCGACCTGGTTATTCTTGATGGGCTATTGTCGAGAAAGCATGCAGTGTTGACCATTGAAGGTGACCAGCTGAGAGTTTTGGATTTAGACTCGGCCAACGGCACCTTCATTAATCAGCAAAAGGTAAAGTCTGCTCTCGCCAGGCCTGGCGACGAGATCATGTTTGATAAAATCTCATTTGAATTACTCGGGCCATCGTCAGCAGAGCTCACTGTTGAACCTGAGGAAAGCACGGTATTCAGAGATGACGAGCAAGATATAACCCAACTTCACAGCACGACTCATTCGGAGTTCTCGCAAATCCCCCCCACTTCGGAACCTAACATTGAAGGCAACGATGAGACTATTCTAGATGATAACACGTCATTGCTAGAACCTTCAGATATTGACCAGACACAGCTATTTGAAACCGATGACAATTCACTGGCTGAGCAGACCGTGCTAATGGCAGCGCCCAGTGACAGTAACAAAGGCAACCAAGAAGACAAAGAAGACAAAGACGACAAAGGCGACAAAGGCGACAAAGGCGACAAAGGCGACAAAGGCGACAAAGGCGACGTAGACAAGACGGTACTCTACTCCCAACCTGAAGAAACATCAGAGTACACCATAAAAGGATCTACCGAAGAACACGCCCATAACCTGCCCCCTTGGGCCTGGCTAACGATAGGTTTTTTATCATCACTATTGTTAGGCATACTGGCCTACTCATTTCTTAAATAACAATACCGCGAGAATTGACTATACTTAAAGTGGTGATTGGCTGACTTATTATGTCGTCAGTTGGAGCCATGCAGGATCGCTGTTGCCAGCTTACTGAAGGGTACAATTGCTGCGAGGAGGGACGTATGTCAACCTTAACGATTCACGATTTAAATGTGAGCAAAGAGCTCGATGATCAAGCATTGAAAAAAATTATGGGTGGGGTAAGAAACCGAGAAACAACACCTATTCTCTTACGCAAAGGGTTTGAAAAGGAAAAACAGGCATTCCTTGATCTAATCAGGCAAAACTGACACAAAGGAATTTATCCAAATGAATTCTGCTGCAGTGGTTCAGGGCAGTGGCTTAAAGTAGATAAGGAACTCCTTTTATAGAGTTCCTTATTTGTCAGCAGCAGGGCTAAAACATGTGTTGGCCGCCATTAGCCGAAATATTTGACCCTGTAATAAAACCAGCATCTTCATCCGCTAGAAACGAAACAACTCGGGCAATTTCTTCTGGTTGACCAAATCGACCGATAGGAATCTGCGCCTCAATTTTATCTCTTATGCTCTCCTCAATCGCCATGATCATGCTTGTCGCAATATATCCAGGCGATATAGTGTTAACCGTAATCCCTTTCCTGGCAACTTCCTGAGCCAACGCTTTAGTAAAACCATGCATTCCGGCCTTGGCCGCAGAGTAGTTAACCTGACCAAACTGCCCTTTTTGCGCGTTTATTGACGAGATGTTGATCACACGGCCATACTGTCTTGCAATCATCCCATCAAGAAATTGCTTAGTGATATTAAACACACTATTCAGGTTGGTTTGAAGCACTGAGTCCCACTGTCCTACGGCCATCTTTTTCATCACGGAATCTCGGGTAATCCCGGCATTATTGACGACAACATCAACATCCCCAATACGCTTGGCAATGTCTGCTGCAGCCAGTTCGCAAGAGTTAAAATCTGCCACATTCACACAAACCAACTCGACATCGTACCCTAGTTCTATTTGTTCAGACCGCCACTGCTCTGCCTGATCTTTCTTTTCTGCCCTGCTGTACGTTGCGATTACTTTCATACCATCAGCTGCCAACCGCTGACATATGGCAGTTCCAATGCCACCTGTGCCACCTGTTACCAATGCGATTTTTTTATCCTTATTGTCCATAGCCATAACCTCTGTTTTCGTCCAGTTTGATTGATTTAGTGAGAACTTATTGGCACCACATTATCCTTTCCCTCTATGGTTTTTATAGCAATATGGGTAAGGCCTTATGCTGACTCATATCAATAAAAATCGCTGTTTATTTTTCATTCAGAATGAGTATTCCAGCCCCCTTTATAAGGCGTTAAAATTATTACTAATCTTTCACTAAACTATCCGTGAAAATTTACCTGGCAGTTGCCATAATAAGCTTTTATCCATCATTAGGATTTACTCATGGCATCCAAGCAAGATCAGCGCTACATCCAAATCGCCAAAGCCTGTTTGAGAGCATTAAATCAAGCAGCAAATAACCCTGCCGAAAAAGAGAAGAGTATTCAGGATGTTTATGACGCCATTGACACTGCGTTTAATAAACAAACTGCCGTTATTCAAAGAGAACTTCAGACTGCTAATCAGGCACTGGAGCAGATTAGGGACAATACAATTAATCTGAATGATGCACAGCGAATTGCGGCGGAAACACTAGAATCGCTGACGGCAGTTATTCCGGGAAAGGGTCTGCACTAAAACGCCAGTAACAAAGCCCTCTCTTTTTCGTCAATAAAACGTGAGATGACGTATGTGTATTAGGAAAAGAATCAGTTTCTTTATTAGCTTTATAATTTTTGCTTTCGCTTATCAAAGTGCGATGGCGAGTCAAATAGTTCAAAGCCCCAATGATGACAGAGCTTACAAAGCGATCACGCTTCCCAATGAACTTGAAGTGTTACTGATTTCTGACAAAAGCACAGACAAGGCAGCGGCTGCATTAGACGTTAAAGTCGGCAGTGGTTCTGATCCAGAAAACTATGAAGGGCTGGCACACTTTCTAGAACATATGTTGTTTCTTGGAACAAAAAAATATCCACATGCAGGAAGTTATCAAGCCTATATTAATAGGCATGGTGGAAGTCACAATGCCTATACATCATTCGATAACACTAACTATTTCTTTAATATCAATGCGGACTCGCTGGAACCGGCACTTGATCGCTTCTCTCAACAATTTGTAGCCCCTACATTTACGCCAAAATACGTTAATCGTGAAATTAACGCCGTCCACTCTGAGTACTCTGCAAAACTGAAAGATGATTCACGCATCTACTTTTCAGCGCTAAAAGCAACCCTCAACCCTGAACACCCATATCACAACTTTTCAGTCGGTAACCTTACAACATTATCTACGCGTAATAACAAAGATATTCGAGATGTTCTCATTGAATTTTATGATAGCCATTATTCAGCAAACCAAATGAAGCTTGTGGTTCTCGGCAAGGAACCTATCTCACAGCTAGAAGCATGGGTATCAGAAAAGTTTTCTCAAATACCCAATAAGAATACGAGTGCCCCCAAATTTGATATGCCGATGTTCAAAGAGGGTTCGCTTCCTTCTTTGCTGCAAGTATCGCCCATCATGGACAAACGAACGCTATCTTTGACCTTTCCTATTCCTTCAACCAAAAAAGACTATCGAAGTAAGCCTGCTTATGTTCTTTCTAACCTGATAGGCCACGAAGGTAAAGGGAGCCTGTTTGCATCGCTTAAACAGCAAGGTCTGGTGGAAAGCCTGTCGGCTGGAACCGGTGTAGATACCGGCTCAGAAGCGACCTTTAACATTACTTATCGCTTGACGACAAAAGGGTTAAACGAATGGAAAAAAATTGTCGCAGAGACCTTTAGCTATATCGAATTGATTAACCAACAAGGCATTGATAAACGCTATTTCGACGAGCAGAAAAAAATGTTGTCGCTGGCATTTGAGTTCAAGGAAAAAAGCGAGCCTATGCACTATGTTAGCAGCCTGGCATCAACGTTACAGCAGGTCGAAACCGCTGATGTTCTGCAAGCAAGTTATCTGATGGATTCTTTCGACCCTGACGGTTACAAAAAAATACTAGAACGACTAAATCAAGACAATGTTCAAATTTCCTTAATGGCAAAATCAGTTGAGACCGACAAAAAAACCAAGTGGTATAACGCCCCCTACTCTTACCGTCAGATCTCGCCCGAATTAAAAGCCGCATTTGCTCCAGCAACAAAACCTTATCTCCAGCTACCTGGTAAAAACCAGTTCATCCCAGAGAATATTGAAATTCTCAAAGAAACCGCGATGCCCTCACCGGAACTGCTTGAAGAGTCAGACGGATTCTCCCTTTGGCACTACTATGACACAAGCTTTGGCACACCAAAGGCCAATATCTATGTTAACTTACGTTCCCCAGTTGCCAATAACACAGCCAAACATGCCGTACTCACCTCACTCTTTGCCTCAATGATTAAAGACGAGCTGAATGAATACTCATACCCAGCCTACCTCGCAGGACTAAGCTACGATTTATACAGCCATATTAGGGGTATATCGATAAAAATCGGAGGCTATAGTGAAAAACAACCCCTTCTTTTAGAAAAGATATTAAGGACTGTAAAAACCTTAAGCCTTAAGCAAGACAGATTTGATATTTATAAAGAAAAAATGGTTAGATCCTTGGAGAACGCAGCCAGGCAAAAGCCCTACCAGCAAACCACAACCGAAATAAGAAAACATTTACTCAAGCCCCAGTGGACTGAGAAAGAAAAACTTCAAGCTATCAGTAGCATATCTCTAAATGAGCTGGATAGTTTTAAAGATAAACTTGTTAGTGAGCTTGAAGTAGTCACCTTATCTTCCGGCAACATAAGCAGAGCAGGCTCCCTTAACATAGCCAACATTATCCAGTCTTGGCTGCTCGGTAGCGAGACAAATAAAGTTAACGTGAGTCGAGGCAAAGTAGCTCGTTTACCTGATAACAAGTCATATAGCGTGGAGCTCGACATAGACCATCCAGACACAGGCTACACCCTTTATATTCAAGGAAAAGATAAATCCTATCAGGAGCAGGCTCGCTTTTTACTCCTTTCCCAAATTCTATCTTCACCTTATTACGAAAGGATTCGTACAGAGAACCAATTAGGCTATATTGTTTTCGCTACCAATTATAGTTTTCTGGAAGTACCGGCAATCGGTTTTATTGTCCAGTCCCCTGTTGCGACAGCGAGTCAATTGGAAGAAGAGACACAGCAATTCTTAAATGAATACACGATGCAGTTAGAAACGATCTCCCAGAAAGAGTTTGACCAGCATAAAGCCGCCCTCTTGTCGCGTTTGTTTGAGAAGGACAATACATTGGGAGAAAAGAGCGATCGACTCTGGCGGGAAATTGACCGGGAAAATTATTCGTTTGATACAAGGAAAAAGCTTTCAAAGGAGATTAACAGACTATCTCCCAAGAACTTCACTGCTTTTTATAAGGCTCTTGTAACCTCGCAGGGGAAAAAGCTGCTTGCCTACAATACAGGAAAAAACATTAAGGCAGGCGCTGATAAAAATGAACAAAATACGCTGAGCGCATATGAGGAGTTAAAAACCCCAGCTTTGTTATGGTCCTTCAAAAAGCCGTTTGCCCAAAGCGCCCACACAAATTAGAGATACGGGATAATTGATTCACCATAATATTTTAGATCTTCAATGATAGATAACTTCTCAGCCGAAGTGTTGGCATCCTGTGCCAACACTTCTAACCGATCAAAATACTCCTGAAAACAGATTGAACTAAGTTTATTGTCGGTCAGGCGCTGGTAACGAAATCGCTCCCACTGCTCCTGCTCGTCACTCGTTAAGGTTTCACGGAAGTTCCTAGCTTTGTACCTGAATAGCATTTCGGGTAGCCTTGCGTCTTCAAAGTGAAAATCATCTTCTGCCAGTTCAATCACAGACGCTTGCCTAACTCTCTCCATCGTAGTTTTGTCATTCGACGAAAAAAATCCTCCACTGTATATCATTAAATCAGGGTCAGAGCTTTCATCAAATTCTGACTGAGAAAAAACCTCGCAGAGCTTATCTTTTAGTCCATTAATAGCCCTAAGTTTACTTAGGTTTTCCCGTAACACATCACCATTCAGTTTCAGCCTCTCCAGCTTTTCTGAGTCCAGAGACTTAAGCATTGTTGCCGGCGCCACAACAGGGCATTTATTAATATGAATGGTTTTTAAAGGAATCCGCTCGACGCCTTCAGGTAAGTCTGAGGCTTTAGTGAATATTCTATCTCTAATATCCTGAGCACTTAAGTGATTTAGCTCAGTAGGGTCACACCGCAGGTCATAAACAATGATACCGTTACTATTTGTAGGGTGAGGTGCAACAGGCGCAACTAAGGCGCAACACCCAATGGATGCAGGAAAACGTGATGAAACGTGGAAAACCGGCTTCATAGAACTCACATCAAGCAATGAAGAAACTTGCTGCTTAACTCGATGAGTATAAACATAGTCGTATAGCTTTGGCTGCTTATCTTTAATTAGCTTGGCAATGGCAATAGTTGCATAAACGTCTGACATCGCATCATGGGCTGCTTCATGCTCAATGCCATTGGCTAGAGTAAGCTCTTCCAACCTAAAACTAGGAGTACCATCTTCTTTTAACGGCCAATTAATTCCTTCCGGCCTTAAAGCGTAGGCAAGCCTTACCATGTCAATAATATCCCAACGAGAGTTTCCATTTTGCCACTCCCTCGCGTAAGGATCGAAAAAGTTTCGATAAAGCGTATTTCTGGTTACTTCGTCATCAAAGCGAATGCTGTTATAACCTGCGACACAAGTCCCTGGGACAGACATCTCTTGATGAATCCGACTAATAAACTCTACCTCGTTAACACCATATTCATTGGCCACCTGCGGGGTAATCCCGGTAATTAAGCAGGCCTCTGGCACAGGTAGCATGTCATCTGAGGGCTTGCAATAAAGTGTTATCGGGTCACCAATAATATTTAGGTCATTATCGGTTCTAATACCTGCAAACTGACACGGCCTATCCCTCTGTGGGTCAGCACCAAACGTTTCATAGTCATGCCATAATATTGATTGCACGATATCAAGTCCCCAAAATATTAATTCAATTAAAAACAAGCAGATATTACAGTAGGTCGGGGCCAATTTACAGAACGGATGGTTTAATGTCTTATAATGACAAAAGCCTCGGCAATGCCGAGGCTTCATCATTCACGTTCAAATATTTTATTAACAAGGACGATCTAGAAAAGACCTGTACCGCGATCTATGTATTCCGTTCTCACTCTTTCTGTCCCATATGTACCACCATTGGCTGTAATAGTCGCAGCATCAATGACCATAGAGGTAGGCAAGTTAATAAACGCGCCGGCCTCAGCGGTAATACTTCCAGCAGACGTAGACCAGGCTACATTTTCTTTTTGAATTGCTATGAAAAAATCTTTTGTCATATCGGTACTGCCATCCACTGCATTGCGCTCACCAATATCCAAGGTTTTAAACTGGGACATATCGTAGCAATAGGTCGCAACGGTACAACCCGCCCCTGTATTGCCACTTGCATTAGCATCAATACCGATGTGGGTAGACCGGGTATTGTCAGCAAGTCCGTTTTGATCCAACAAGGACGCCTGATGAGTCGTCCCCGAGTTATCAATAACTTCCATTCCCACATTTCCGGATAGGCTTTCGAAATCCCCCGACAGCTGCCCTCTTGCTTCGTTAAAGCCGACTCGAAAGCCTACAAGCTCACCTGCTGAATTTTCGGTTATTTCAAAATAAGGGTCATTGGCTACAAAAGGGACAATATCCCCAACAGCATAGGTCTTACCATCTAATTGCACCTTAGATGCATCAGTTGAAATGCTTCCGTATGACATATTGCCAACATTGACATCCGATGTAAGCGTATCAGCAGTACTGTAGTTACCTAGCTCAAAATCATTAATATTGACCTGAAACTCAGTATTCAACCCCATAGTAAACCTTGTGGTTGACGGGTCTGCCGCCGTTGCACCTTCTGTAGAGTCAAATGCAATCATTGCCTGACCAACATGCTCGCTAAGCTCAACATCTCCCATAGGCTTCAGCTCTGCATTTGCTGCAGACGAAAAAGCACCCATGGCGGCAATCGCCATGCAGGCTAAGGGAGATAGCTTACTAAAGTTAGCTACCTTGCTCATTTTGTGTCTCTGAAATTGATAAGTGTTCGGCTTTATTTTTAGCTCTTTTACTTATTTTTATTCTTGCTTTTTTATACTTACGCTTGCTTTTTTATTTTTGTGTTTCTTATTGTTGTTTTAGTAATAATTTGTAACTCGAAGCAACTATACAATGAACAGGTGTTGGCTAATGTGATTGCTATCACACAGAAGAAGTAATAAGGCATTCTTATCGGGAAATGAGAACCGTTAACTCTTTCTTATATTTCAATAAGTTAGAGCTTTTATTTTATACTTTTGTACCACTACTATAAGAGCACATTTGTGCAGGTTTTAGAATCTCACTGGGTGCTTTGCTTTTACTGAGCTTCGTAACAGTCTATTGGTGCATCAACATGCATTAGTTGAGAGTAGCGTTAATGAGGGTTACCCTGATTTCGCTTTTCAGCGTCGAGCTACAGGTGTTATTGCTATTTTTGCAGTCGACCAGCCCAACCCTGCTGATATTTCTATCTATTATTGGCAAAAGCTAACTGAGCCCATTTAAACTCATTATTAACCACTGCCCCTGATTCCGCTTCTTTGCTGCATCAAGGCTGCGATCCGCTCTTTTGACTTGCACCCGGAGTTTCGCTTTCATCCAGGCAATAAAAAACCCCAGCAAGTTGCCCTGCTGGGGTTTCGTATTTAGATGCCTGACGATGACCTACTCTCACATGGGGAGACCCCACACTACCATCGGCGCTGAACCGTTTCACGACTGAGTTCGGGATGGGATCAGGTGGTTCCAGTTCGCTATTGTCATCAGGCAAAACCTTGGTCGGCTGATTGTTTAGCTATAAGTTTCAGGCTTATATCGTTTCAATCAACCCACATCAATTCTGCGATGTCTTTAACATTCAGTAAGCAATTAAGTCTTCTAACATTTCGGATCATAATCACATTATCCGGTAATACTGTTTGTTTTTAGTCTCTCTATTGAGAGACTCAAAACTATTTGGGCGTTATATAGTCAAGCCTCACGGGCAATTAGTACTGGTTAGCTCAACGCCTCACAACGCTTACACACCCAGCCTATCAACCTCATAGTCTTTAAGGGCCCTTTAGGGAGCTCGAAGCTCCAGGGAAATCTTATCTTGAAGGGGGCTTCCCGCTTAGATGCTTTCAGCGGTTATCCTGTCCGAACATAGCTACCGGGCAATGCTACTGGCGTAACAACCCGAACACCAGAGGTTCGTTCACTCCGGTCCTCTCGTACTAGGAGCAACTCTTCTCAAATTTCCAACGTCCACGGCAGATAGGGACCGAACTGTCTCACGACGTTCTAAACCCAGCTCGCGTACCACTTTAAATGGCGAACAGCCATACCCTTGGGACCGGCTTCAGCCCCAGGATGTGATGAGCCGACATCGAGGTGCCAAACACCGCCGTCGATGTGAACTCTTGGGCGGTATCAGCCTGTTATCCCCGGAGTACCTTTTATCCGTTGAGCGATGGCCCTTCCATACAGAACCACCGGATCACTATGACCTACTTTCGTACCTGCTCGACGTGTCTGTCTCGCAGTTAAGCGCGCTTATGCCATTACACTAACCGCATGATGTCCGACCATGCTTAGCGCACCTTCGTGCTCCTCCGTTACTCTTTGGGAGGAGACCGCCCCAGTCAAACTACCCACCACACAGTGTCCTCGATCCGGATTACGGATCTGAGTTAGAACCTCAAACATACCAGGGTGGTATTTCAAGGATGGCTCCACCCGAACTAGCGTCCGGGTTTCAAAGCCTCCCACCTATCCTACACAAGTAGGCTCAAAGTTCACTGTGAAGCTATAGTAAAGGTTCACGGGGTCTTTCCGTCTAGCCGCGGATACACTGCATCTTAACAGCGATTTCAATTTCACTGAGTCTCGGGTGGAGACAGCATGGCCATCGTTACACCATTCGTGCAGGTCGGAACTTACCCGACAAGGAATTTCGCTACCTTAGGACCGTTATAGTTACGGCCGCCGTTTACCGGGGCTTCGATCAAGAGCTTCGCCTA